>CAYJNS010000076.1:0-1753 GCA_964371745.1 uncultured Muribaculaceae bacterium | reverse complement strand
AAGGTAATTTACAAGAAATTAAACATAGTTATCCTGCAACTCTACTTAAAATAGTTACTAAAGATAATTTAGATAAACTATTAGATAATAAAAAATATACTTATAAGCAAGAAAAAAAAGGATATTTAATTGATATTGAAAATGATGAAGATGCCCAAAAATTATTGAAAATTTTAATAAATGAAAAAGTATTATTATCAGAATTTGTTTTAGTAAAGCCATCACTACATGATATATTTATTGAAAAAGTTGGGGAGGCGTTATAATGAAAGACTTATTTACAGTAGCTTTATTTACTGGAATAGAAACTATTAAGAAAAAAACATTCATTGTTACTAATATTATTATAATTATAGGTATTATTTTATTTTTTAATTTACCTAAAATACTTGATGTTATTTTTAATGAAGAAGATATAGCAAATTCATTAACAACTTTAATAGTAGATAGTGAAAACATCTATGAAAACTCTTTAGAAGTTCTTAATGAACTTGAATTTACAGAAATATATGAAATTGAAAATGATAGTATAACTGAAGAAGAGATTAAAATATTAATTGAAGATGAAGAAATTAATAATGCGGTAGTTATAACTGAAGAAAATAATATTGTTAATTTTAAATATATTGCTAAAAATGAAGTCTTATCAGATAATTTATCTAATACTTTAGTAATAATGGAAAGTATTTATAAAGAATTACAAATAAATAATTTAAATCTTACAGAAGAAGAATATTTAAATATAAATCCTAGTTTTAATATAGAAAGATTAAATTTAAATTTAGATGAACTTGATGGAGCAAATGATACAGATATAGAGTTTGTTATGATTTTATCAACATTGTTATTTATGGCTATATATTTATTCGCATTTCAAGTATCATCATCTGTTACTACTGAAAAGACATCGAAAATAGTTGAAACTCTAGTTACATCAACAAGTTCTAAAAATATAATTCTTGGTAAAACAATTGGTATTGGTTTAGTTGGTTTATGTCAATTGCTTACTTTAATATTTATAGCGTTCATTGCATCAATTATATTTCCAACAGACATGTATAATGAACTATTTAGTTTTAGTATTGCATCACCTATAGTACTTATAATAACTCTTTTATATTTTATATTAGGTTATTTATTATATGCATTTTTATTTGCTCTTACTGGAGCTACAGTAAGTAGAACTGAAGATATTCAAATGGCTAATACTCCAGTTACAATAATTGTTATAGTAAGCTTTTATTTATCATACTTTTCTATGATGGATCCAACTAGTTCACTTAGTCAGTTATCATCAATTTTACCAATATCATCAGCATTTAGTATGCCTCTTAGGGTATTAATGGGTTTGGCTAGCCCACTAGAAATAATATTGTCTATTGGTATATTAATTGCGACAATTTCTTTAATAGCGTTTATCTCTATAAGAATATATTCAAATGCTATACTTAATGCAGGAAATCAAAAAGGTATTAAAAATTTAATAAAATTATTTAAACAAAAAGATGATGTTTAAAAAGAAACTAGTATTATTTACTAGTTTTTTATTGTATAATAATAGATGCGAGGTAAGTTATGGATAAGGTCATTAAAAATGTATTAAGTAAATTAAAAAAGTCAGGTTTTGATGCTTTTATAGTTGGTGGATATGTAAGAGATAGTTTATTTAATATTAAAAAAGATGATATAGATATTTGTACAAGTGCTAAAACTAAAGATTTAATTAGTTTATTTAAGTTTGCTAATGTTACTA
>CAYJNS010000075.1:0-1872 GCA_964371745.1 uncultured Muribaculaceae bacterium | reverse complement strand
TTTTTCTTTATGAACCTTATCACTAGTTCTTACAAATTTATCATAACTAGTATTCATTAAATCCCAGTTGTCTTTTATTTGATGAGCTATATCATCAACAAATTCTTGTGGTGTTTTATTATTATCCATTGCTTTATCTTGTATTTTTTGACCATGTTCATCAGTTCCAGTTTGAAAATATACATCAAAACCTTCAAGTCTTTTATATCTAGCTATAGCATCTGCCATTACTATTTCATAGGTATTACCAATATGTGGCTTACCACTAGTATAAGCTATTGCTGTTGTTATATAATATTTTTCTTTCATTTTAATTCTTCCTTTCAGTAGTACTTCCAATACCACCAGTTCTTTTTGTTTCTACGTTATCATTATCAGTTATTAAAAACTTAGTAAATATACCTTGCATGTAACCTTCACCTTTTTTTATTATAACTTCATTATCACCTTCATTTTGAAAAGCGCACCACATATGACCTTCATTAGTTACATTATTATAATAATCGCTATCTATTACACCAACTTGATTTATTAACCTTACATTGTATTTAAATCCTATACTACTTCTTACAACTAATAAAAGAACTTCGTCTTCTTCCATGGATACTTTAGTCCCCGTTGGAAATTTAACTATTTCTTTTGGTTTAATAACAATATCCTCAATAGCTAAAAAATCATAACCAGCACTATGTTTGGTTTTTCTAATAGGGAGTTTATACTCTTCATATAAAACATTATCGTCTTTTAAATCCTTTTTAAACTGATTAAAACTTATCTTTTCAAATTTCCTCATCTTTTCCTCCAAAATAAAAATCATAAACTAAAGGACGAGTTAACCCCGCGGTACCACCTTAATTCATGATTACATGCTCTTATTTAGTTTATAACGTAACTATCCGTTTTAACTCCAAAAACCATATTCATAGTATTAACTTGTTAATTTACACCAAACATTAACTCGCTATAAAGTATTAACTATTACTCATTTTCTTCCCTGTTAAGTAATATTATATTAACATATTTCTTTATTATTATCAATTATTTTTTACATCTAACCATTGAATACATAATTTCATCTAAAGATTTTTCCGTTAAGTCACTAGGTGAATAATTAGCCGTTATACACTTATTAGATATATATATATTGTTTTTTTCATCATATATCCAGTTTATGACATTTACATTAAACCAGATTAAGTGTGATGGTATATCTAAAAATTTGTCTTTATTACCTAAAAAAACATATAAATTATTTAAATAAACATATTCAGTTAACTCAATATCATTTATTTCAAAAACGTAACCTGTTTTAATAAGCCAGTTTTCCTTATAAAGTTCATATAAATGTGTTGCAAGAGTTGGATTAACTAAAGTTTCTGGATAAACAAAATCATACTTTTTTCTTTCTCCTTCATTAATTTCTAAAACTAATCTACATAAATAATCTTTATTATCTTGTTTAAGGCTTACTATGTTATTACTTTTTATATAAGCTTTAGAATTATCTAAAAGATAATTTCCATAATCTTCTAATTTATGGTTATTTAAATGATTCCAATAATCATATATATAAGAATTCCCATAACTATTTCTTAAACTATTAGCAAAATCTGTATATTTTGCTTTTTTTGTTAATAACTTGTTATTTAGAAACATTTCTTCAGTTGGTAAACTTAACTTCATACTACATCACCTTTTATAAGAGTACTATAAATTAATTATAATTTCAAGAAAAAACACTTCATTTTATGAAATGTTTATCTTTTCAGCCAATATTTTAGCAATAATTTTTACTAACTTTAAATCTTCCTTATTAGCACTACCTTCACTTTTAACTATTATTACAAGACCTAAACAATCAGCATCATTTAT
>CAYJNS010000074.1:0-1931 GCA_964371745.1 uncultured Muribaculaceae bacterium | reverse complement strand
GGTTAAATGGTAGAAAACAAACTTTATATACAAAATTTAAGTAAGCTTGCTGATGAAGTAGAAAAATTATCTAAAAAGAAGGCAAAAAATTTATTTGATAAAAAGATACTATAAGAATTAAATCCCGGAAGTATTGAAACACTTTCTTTTATTCATAAATATCTTTTTGATGATATTTATAAGTTTGCTGGTAATATTAGAAAAGAAAACATTGCTAAAGGATCATTTAGATTTGCACCTATTATGTATTTAGATGAAGCGTAAAAAAACATAGATAAGATGTCCCAAAATAATTTTGATGAAATAATAGAAAAATATGTTGAAATGAATATTGCTCATCCTTTTAGAGAAGGCAATGGAAGAAGTACTAGAATATGGCTAGATTTAATACTTAAAAAGGAACTTAAATTAGTTGTTGATTGGAATAAAATAAATAAAGAAGATTATTTACTTGCTATGGAACGTAGCCCTATAAAAGACATTGAATTAAAAGTATTAATTAAAAATGCACTAACTGATAAAATAGATGATAGAGAAATATACATGAAAGGTATTGATACAAGTTATTTATATGAAGGTTATTATTCATATAAAACTGAAGAATTATAAAATAAATAAAAAGCACTTTTCGTGCTTTTTATTTGTCTTCTTCGAGTAACCATTTAATAATATTTTTATGAATAATACCACTATGAGAATGATCTATTTTATCAGTTGTAATAACATACTTTGGATAATTATCATTTATATTATTAAATGCATTAAACTCTCTATCATATACTTTTTCATCTGCTAAAGACTGAGCTACTTGAATATAAATTTTTTCATTATGTTTTGTAGCTACAAAGTCTATTTCACCATTTACTATAGAGCCTATATTAACAGTAAACCCTCTTTTAACAAGTTCGTTATATACTATGTTTTCTAGATATGCACCTAACTGAATTTTTTTTGTTGAATTAAGTATTTGTCCTAAACCTAAATCTGTTAAATAATATTTATATTTTCCAGTTAAAATTCTTTTACCCCTTACATCATATCTATCAACTTTATTTATTAATAAAGCACTACACATATATTCTAAATAATTATATATTGTATTTTTTGAAATATCTTTTCTATTATCTCCAATAAAATAATCTACAATATTATCTACAGAAAAAGTTTGTGAAGGATTTGTAACAACATACTCTACTATTCTACTAAAAAGGTCTACTTCTTTAACTAAAAACCTACGCATTATATCTTTCATAACTATTGAGTCAAATACATCTTGTAAATAGGTTTTAATTTGCATTTCATCGTTCATAACACATCTTTGAGGCATACCTCCCCATAATATATAATCATTAAATATTTCTTCTAAATCAATATTTTCATTTAAAGATTTAAATTCTACTACTTCTTTAAATGAAAATGGAAATATTTTAAAAGAAACATATCTTCCTGATAAAAGCGTTGCAAGTTCTCCAGATAATAAATCACTATTAGACCCCGTTATAAATATTGATACATTTTTAGTAGCTTTTAAAGAATTTATTGTTTTTTCCCAGTTTTCAATTAGTTGTATCTCATCAAAAAACAAATAATACTTTTTATCATCTTTTATTTTATCAACTACATAATCATTAAGCTTATCTTCATATTTAATTAATTTAGTTGTAGAGTCATCAAAATTTAAATAAATAATATGATTATCATCTATTTTATTTTCTTTTAATTCATTTATAATTTGTAATAAAAGAGAAGATTTACCACATCTTCTTATTCCTGTGATTACTTTTATTAAATCGTGCTTATAAAATGATCTTATTTTAGATAAATAATCTTCTCTTTTTACCATGAGTAAACTCCTTTTCTTGAGAATATTATATATCTATTTAAGAAAATAAACAACAATTTTGTTCAACGTACTGAACAAAATCATAAAA
>CAYJNS010000073.1:0-2087 GCA_964371745.1 uncultured Muribaculaceae bacterium | reverse complement strand
AATAAGGAAATATATTTAAAGGATGTACTAGATGCTAGACGTAAAAAAGCTAGTAGTGTGTTAAAAGAATTAAATTCACCTATTATAGAACAAAATAGATTACTTAAAGAAAAAGAATTATTAGGCCTTAAATATGATAAATATCTTGATTTAGATGAACTAAAAAAAATTCAAGAATTAATAAACATTTTATATGAAAATAATTCTGAATTAATGTGTTTATTAACATCTGAAAAAAATACAGGTAAAACATATACTCAAAACGCTATAGTTGAAGATGAAGTTATTAACAATATATTTTTAGAAGAATATTATCATACAGTATCTAGCCTTTCTAAAGAAGAGCAAGATGTGTTATTACATTATTATGATATTAATGGATTCCATGATAAAACTGCTAAAGAAATAGGCGCAATATTAAATATGAAACCATCTAAAGTTTATTCATTAAAAAGAAGAGCGTTAAGAAAAATGAGTAAAAAAAATAGTATGAAATTTTATTTAGAGGAGTAACATTCCACCTAACTAGAAATAGTAAGTTTTATAGTGTATAATATTTTATATGAAAGAAGGTATAATATGAATGTAAGTTTCGGGCTAGAAGAAATGAAAACGAAAATAAATTATATAAAAGAAAGAAAAAATCCAAATTTAGTGGAAATAAAAGATCTTTATCTTTGTGAAATTAGAATGTTATCTCACTGGGAAAGAACATCTATAACTAGCACAAGATATAAATTATCATCAACTATATTTATATTAGCTAAAAGAAATAAAAATAATAAATATGAAGATATATTTGATTTAAAAGTATATAATACTGAAAATGATATAACTCCAGATGAAGGCACTTTTTTTGTGACTAGAACTTCAAAGATAAATGCAAAGGCATTATTTGTAAATAAAAAAGAATTACATGATTATCTTTTATTTAAGAGAGTTGAATTAATAGAAAATGCTTTGAAAAATTATAATGGAAATCCTAAAATGTATAATTGTGGTAATGAAGAAGTTTGTGAAGCTTGTCATCTTTGTGGAAAAATAGAATATGAAACATCTTTATTAGACATAAATACTTTTCCAATATGTACTGATTGTTATAACAATTTAAAATCTACTAATTATGTAAAATACAAAAATAGAAATTTATAAGATCATCATGTATTAAACTTTTAAACTAACTAGAAATAGTTAGTTTTTTAGTGTATAATTAAAGTAGGTGATTATATGAATATTGTAGATATTGCAATTATAGCGTTTATTATTATGGAAGTTTCTAATGTAATAATTTTATATTTCTTTCCATCGTTTAAATATGGTAATGGAGTAGCTATTTTTAATAATTTAACTCCATTTGTTAAAGATGATAATTTAAAAATATTTAGTAAATATATGATAAATTGGGTAGCTGGTACTAAGTTAATATTTATTGTTTTACTTATCGTTATATTACTTGAAGGAAGTGAAGCATTAAAAATATATGCGCTTATTGCGATGATACTTTCAATAGCAACTTACTTTGTTGGGTTACATCCAAGTATAAAAAAATTAGATGAAAATAATATGATAACACCTAAGGGTTATTCTAAAACGTTATTTATAATGATTATAATGATAATAATAAGTTTTTCATTATCGTTATTATTAGCTTTTATTATATAGACTGTTTTTAACAGTTTTTTTTACTAATTCTATATTACTGTTTACAATATCTGTTGTGTATTGTTCTTATTCCAATTTTGCTATATTGCACATAAAAAGATAAACTTTTTTATTTATCTTTTAGTATTTTATTAGAATTTTCTTTTTTTATATATAATTACACTAGTTAGAAATAATAAAGAGATTAAAGAAATTATACTATAAATTAAGATATTATCTCTAGTAGAAGGGTTTAAAGTTGGTTCTAGTTCAACGATATCACTTCCTTCGATATTTATTGTTGCAACAGCTAATGAATTATCTTCTAAAGTTATTTCTATATCATGTTTTCCATTAGTTAATGTATTAAGTAGCGATTCTTCAAGAACCATTATTATACTACCAGGTTTAAAACTAAATCCACTAGTTATAATTTTACCATCAAT
>CAYJNS010000072.1:1227-2202 GCA_964371745.1 uncultured Muribaculaceae bacterium | reverse complement strand
ACTTATGATTAGTAAAAAAAGAATCTTTACTAAATCATATGCACCATTGATAGTGTTAGTAGTCTTATCAGGTATAGCTTTAATTGTAAGATTGGTAGATCCAGAATTATTACTCACAACATCAATTATAACATTTATTACGATTTTAATGTATCATACAATTGAAAACCCAGATGTAAAAATGATTGAAAAACTAGACTTGGCTGTAGATGAAGCTACAAAAGCTAATTTAGCTAAATCAGACTTTTTAAGTAGTATGAGTCATGAAATAAGAACTCCACTTAATGCAATAGTTGGACTATCGCAAGATATGATAGATAATGAATCTCTTCCTGATAACTTTAAGGAAGATGCTAGTGATATAATAGATATATCAAAAATAGAAAGTAATAAAATGGAAGCAATAGATATGAATTATAGTATCCATGAACTTGTTGAAAGTGTTGTTAAATTAAATCAAACTAGAATTGGAGAAAAAGATTTAAAATTAAGTGTAACTTTTGCAAAAGACTTGCCATATGAGCTTTTTGGTGATAAATATCACTTTAAACAAGTAGTAAATAATTTAGTAAGTAATGCAATAAAATATACTGAAAAAGGTTATGTTAAAGTGCATGTAAAATGTATTAATAAACAAACTAAATCTTTAATAATAGTAACTGTTGAGGATACTGGTCGTGGAATTAAAAAAGAAAATATAAATAGATTATTTGATAAATTTGATAGACTGGATGCTGAGAAAAACTCAACTATTGAAGGAGTAGGACTAGGCCTTGCTATAACTAAGAAGTTAGTTAACTTAATGGGTGGAAAAATAAATGTACAATCATCATTTGGTCACGGATCATTATTTATGGTAAGTATTAATCAAAAAATAAGTTTACTTAGTAAACCACATAACATTAAAGAAAAAGAAAAATCACTTGGTAATAATAAATTATTAAAAGGTAAATCAGTATTAATAGTTGATGATAA
>CAYJNS010000072.1:0-1121 GCA_964371745.1 uncultured Muribaculaceae bacterium | reverse complement strand
GTAGCAAGAAGAGCTTTAGAACCACTTGAAATGGATATAGATGACTGTATGAGCGGAAAAGAAGCAATCTATAAAACAGCTAGTAAAAAATATGATTGTATCTTAATGGATATAATGATGCCAGAGTTAAGTGGAGAAGAAACATTAAAGAAATTAAAAGAAAGAGATGGGTTTAATACGCCAGTAGTAGCTTTAACTGCAGATGCGATAGCAAACTCTAAGAAAAAATATATTGCACTTGGTTTTTCATCGTATGTAGCAAAGCCGTTTAATAAAGAACAAATAAAAATGGAACTAGAAAAGATATTAAAATAGTAAAGGATATGCCAAATATATTCTTTTTATTTGACTTTGTGTATAAGCCATAGTAAACTAAATATAAAGGAAGTGTATATTCTTGCGGAAAAGATTTAAAATACCACTAAATTTCATTGGATTAATACTAATATGTAGTATTCTTTTTTGTGGTGGATATTTTTTATATTATAAAGCGATAATAGATCCGGAAATCGTAGTAGATGATTCTTTATCAATAAATTATAATAGTTCAAAATCTTTTTCAAATGAAAATTATGAAAATTTTACATTTTCAATAACTAATACAGGAGAAAATAATGAAAATTATGATATCATGTTTAATAAAACTGAAAGTAATGTAGAAACCACCTATAAATTATTAAAAAGCAATGAGGAAGTGGCTAGTGGGATCATTAAAAATGAAAATATACTCGATAATATTATTATAAAAGCAGGAGAAAAGCATGAATATCAATTAATAATTGATTATCAAAGTGATAGTATTTTAAGTGGAGAAATTTTTGTTACAAAAACATCTAGTGATTATAATAATTTTTATAACACTATTTTACAAAATAATCCAATATTAGAAAATCCCGCTACTGAAATTGGAAAAGAAGTGGCTATAACTAATGAGGGTTTAATAAAAGATGTAGATGATTATGGTGAAACTTATTATTTTAGAGGTGATGTAGTAAATAATTATGTGGATTTTGCTGATTTTACTTGGAGAATTGTTAAAATTAATGGAGATGGAACTATTAAAATAATTCTAGATGATGATACAAATGTGCCGACGCCATATTATAGTTTAAATAGTCCAT
>CAYJNS010000071.1:0-2281 GCA_964371745.1 uncultured Muribaculaceae bacterium | reverse complement strand
ATGGACCAATGCTTACTGATAGTGGTGGTTTTCAAGTATTTAGTTTAGCTAAACCAAAAGATATAACTGAAGATGGAGTTAAATTTAAAAGTCATATAAACGGTGATAATTTATTACTTACTCCAGAAAAAAGTATTGATATACAACAAAAGTTAGGTGCTGATATTGTAATGAGCTTTGATGAGTGTATTGGTTATCCTGCAACATATGATTATGTAAAAAATAGCGTTGAAAGAACTTTAAGATGGGCTAAGAGAGGTAAAGATGTATGGCAAAATAATCATCAAATATTATTTGGTATAGTTCAAGGTGGAATTTATCCCGAATTAAGAGAATACTGCGCTAAAAAGTTGATTGAAATGAATTTTGATGGATACTCAGTAGGTGGAACTGCAGTGGGCGAAGATAAACCAACAATGTATAAAATGGTTGAAGACACTACAAAACATTTACCAGAAGATAAACTACGCTATTTAATGGGTGTTGGAGACCCAATAGATTTAATTGAAAATGTTATTAGGGGTATTGATATATTTGACTGTGTTGCTCCAACTAGGCTTGCAAGACATGGCCATGCATATACAAAGTATGGTAAGATAAATTTAAAAAATAACAAATATAAAGAAGATTTTACTCAAGTGGATGAAAACTGCAACTGTTATGCTTGTAAAAATTATACGAAAGCATATATTAGACATTTAATAGTGGCTAATGAAACTTTTGGCGCAAGGTTACTTAGTATTCATAATATTAATTTTTTACTTAGATTAATGGATGAAATTAGAGATAATATAAAAACAAATACTTTAGAAAACTTTAGAGATGAATTTAAGTTAAACTACTATGGTGAAACAAATGAATAAAATTATGTTTTATAGTTTTGTAACAATTAGTATATTAATAATACTTATTCCAACTATTATAAATATTAATAATATACATGATGAAAAACTAGTTTTAGTTACAGAAAAAAGAATTATCGAAAGTGCAATAAAATGTCAAAAAGAAGATTTATGTACTGATGAAAAAATAACTTTAAAACAATTATATGAATTTAACTTATTAGAAAAAGAAGCTGATCCTATTACAAAAATGTATTATAGTGAAGATTCTTACGTAATAAAAAAAGAAGATACATATGAGTTTATTTCTCAGTAGTATCTTCTTTTTTCTTAGCTTTACCAAACATGCCTCCTAAAGTGGATGATAAAATAAGTATTAGATAGTAAAGGACTTGATTAATGTTAAAACCTGATTTAAAGAATAATATATTTATTAAAACTAATAATGTAATTAATAAAACTCCGGTAGTAATTCCAGTAATAAAACCTTTTTTCTTTCCTCTAATTCCATGATTAAATCCAAATATTATAAATATTAAGGCATTTAATACAAGTAAAATTATAGTAGTTATACTGGTATTTATACCTAGAAGATTCAGTAAACTACATATAAAGACTATAAAAATTTCTAAACCTATAAATAAACCAAAGTTTTTAAAATAAAAATTATATTTTTTCACAACATCACCTAATTAAGTATATGTATGATTAAAAAAAGTATTTCTAGAACATTATATAATTAGGTGATATTATGTCAATTGTTTTTAGAACTGTATTTTTTTATTTTTTTATTGTCCTTGTATATAGACTTATGGGTAAAAGAGAAATTGGTCAGCTTGGTGTTATAGATCTTATCGTATCTATATTAATTGCTGAATTAGTAGCAATTTCAATAGAGAATTATAACGATTCTATATTCATCACTATAATTCCACTTGTAATTCTTGTAATGTTAGAAATTGCAATTGCATTTATTGGTATGAAATTTAGAAAAGTTAGAAATATTTTAGACGGTAAACCAGCATTAATTGTAACTGGAGGTAAAGTAAATTATAAAGAAATGATTAGTCAAAGATATAATTTGGATGATTTACTTTTACATTTAAGACAAAATGGTATTAAATCAATTGATGATGTAGAATATGCTTTTTTAGAAAATAATGGTAAGTTATCTGTATTTAAATATGAAAACAATAAAAAATCAACATATCCAATGCCATTAGTACTTGATGGTAAACTTCAAAATACAACATTAAAAAGACTATCTAAAACAAAAAAATGGTTGGAAGAAGAACTTAAGAAAAATAAAATAAAATTAGAAAATGTGTTTTATGCATTTTATAAAAATAAAAGTTTATATATAATAAAAAAAGAAAAAGTTTAATTACTGAAGTTGTAAAATGAAAGTATACACAAAAAAAGTGTATGCTTTTTTGATA
>CAYJNS010000070.1:0-2307 GCA_964371745.1 uncultured Muribaculaceae bacterium | reverse complement strand
ACTTAAAGACTAATGTAGAGATAATTAGTGGAATGGGCAGCGAAGCTGATCCATTCAGGTTAGGAATGTAACTTCGGGTTTCTGCCGCGCATCAGGCGTTAGTCTGCCCGGCAGTGCCTAGTTATTAACATTCAATGGTAAATTATTTAGTTAAACTTGAATTAATTTAATAATTTTGTTAAAATATATTTGTCAAGCAAAGATGTTTGAGGAGTAGTATATTATATATATAAAGAGAGTTAGTGTATGGTGTAAACTAATTATATAAATATATGAAGGTTGTAAACTGAGTTTGAAACGGTTAGAATCGATAAATTCTTAAGAGAAAAAATTAAGGTGGTACCACGAATACATTCGTCCTTTGGTAATCATCTTTTTATTTTGGAGGATAAAATGGAAGAACAATTTGATAAACATGTATATAAGTATGATATGAATAATAAGATGATTGCTTATAAACATAAACATTCATATAGAGTTATGGCTTTATGTGAAATTTATGCTAAAAAGATAGGTTTAGATGAGAAGTATATAAAACTTGCTAAGGTCATAGGTTTACTTCATGATTATGGAAGGTTTGAGCAGGTTAAAGTTTATAATACATATGATGATCATTTATCAATTGATCATGCTGATTATGCTTGTGATTTGTTATTTAAAAATAATGAAATTAAAGATTATTGGGAAGATGAAAGTGATTATGAACTATTAGATTTTGCAATAAGAAATCATAATAAAAAAGAGTTTAAAAAACATAATATAGAAATATATAATACTATGGCTCATTTAATTCGTGATTCTGATAAAATAGATATTTTAAGAAATATTGCAGTTAAAAATATAGAGATAGATATAAAAGATACAGATGTAGTAGGAAGTAAATTTAAAGAAAATTTTAAAAGTTTGAAGTTAATTGATTACAAAGATGTAACTAATGGAACAGAAAATTATTTATTAAAAATAGGTTTTATATTTGATATTAAATTTAATGAATGTTTAATAGATGTAGTAGATATATTAGATAAAATATATAAAGAACTTGGAAGTAAGTTTAATGAATTTAAAGAAATAACTGATAAATATATCAGTGGGAGGTTAAAATGTTAGAAACTAAATATAATCATAAACTCGTTGAAGAAGATAAATATGATTTATGGATTAAAAATAATTTATTTGAAGAAAGTAAAGATAAGAAAGAAAACTTTTCTATTGTAATACCACCACCTAATGTTACAGGTAAACTTCATTTAGGTCATGCGTGGAATGCTTCTATTCAAGATATAATTATTAGATTTAAAAGATTACAAGGATTTAACGCTATATGGGTTCCTGGTATGGACCATGCTGGTATTGCGACTCAAGCTAAAGTAGATGCTAAACTTAAAGATATGGGTATTAATCCAAGAGGTATTTCACGTGAAAAATGGCTTGAATATGCTTGGGACTGGAAAAAAGAATATTCTGAAAATATTAAAATGCAGTGGGGTAAGATGGGACTTTCTTTGTGTTATTCTAAAGAAAGATTTACTTTAGATGATGGTTTAAGTGAAGCTGTAAAAAAAGTATTTGTTGATCTTTATAATGAAGGATTAATTTATAGAGGAGAAAGAATAATAAACTGGGATCCTGATGCGATGACTGCTTTATCAAATGAAGAAGTTATTCATAAAGATGTAGTTGGTGCTTTTTATCATATTAAATATTATTTAGATGGAAGTAAAGACTTTTTAGAAGTAGCCACTACTAGACCGGAAACTTTATTTGGAGATGTAGCAGTAGCGGTTAATCCATCTGATAAAAGATATAAAGACCTAATAGGTAAATATGTAATATTACCACTTGCTAATAAAAAAATACCTATAGTGGGAGATCAACATGCTGATCCTAAGTTTGGAACAGGTGTAGTTAAAATAACTCCAGCCCATGATCCTAATGACTTTGAAGTGGGTAATAGAGAAAGAGTAATATGTATTAATACAAATGGTACTATGAATAGTGAGGCTTTAGAGTTTTCTGGACTTGATAGATTTGTAGCAAGAAAAAAAATAGTAGAAAAATTAGAAAAAGAAAACTTACTTATTAAAATAAAAGAACATACTCACAGCGTGGGACACTCTGAGCGAAGCGGTGCTGTAGTTGAACCTTATTTATCTAAACAGTGGTTTGTTAAAATGAGGCCTCTTGCTGATAAAGTATTAGATAATCAAAAAAATAAAGATGAAAAGGTTAATTTTGTTCCAAAAAGATTTGAAAAGATTATGAATCACTGGATGGAAATAACTTATGATTGGTGTATATCAAGACAAT
>CAYJNS010000069.1:0-3475 GCA_964371745.1 uncultured Muribaculaceae bacterium | reverse complement strand
ATATACATCCACTTAAAAAGTCTATTATTCTTTTGGCTTGATCAGAAGTAACTCTTTTTAAATTTACTACCACACTATTTCTATTTTTTAAGTGATCTGCAATTTGCTGCGCTTCTGAAAAAGCTCGTGGCTCAAGTAATATCATTTTATTACCAGATTTATTTGCTTCTTTAATTGCATCTGCCTCAGTTACATTATAAAACTCTTCTTCAGTGCCAGTAACATTTTCATCTTCTTCATCTTTAAACATTTTTTTTAAATTAAAGGCCATATTTTTATCTCCTACTCTTCTTACTATATAATAATATCAAAAAATATAAAAAGTTTCAACTTATTTATTGAATTTTTATTAAAAATATAAGCATTTTTATAAATTACTATATTATACTATATATTTATAAAAAAAATAAAAGACTTACTCTTTTACCTTTTTTAATATATCATGAAATATTTTAAGCGCTTTATCAACTTCTTCTTCTGATTCTAAACCTATTAAGAAGTCTCCTTCTTCTTTTCGCACACATATATCCTCTTCATCATTTTCGTTTACTAATAATAAATAGTTTTCATGTCTAGCCAAAATTATATAGTCTTTATTATCTTCAAGCGTAACTACTTCAACTTCAACTTTTTCATCTTCCATTAGTTTTTTCTCCTATTTCTTTAAAAAATCTATCTACATCTCCTACAAGTTCACCATTTTCATTAGATTTAAAAAAACCACTTCTTCCAGCAAAAACAATAAACGGATCATTGTCAAAATTATTCGGAAGAATTATAGTATTATCTTTTTTAGATTCTAATATTAATGCATCACATAAAAACGGCCAATTATAATCTTTATTTTCCATCGCTAAATAATATTCACCTAAAACCATATCCCAAGCAATTTTTCTGCTTTCCTCAGGATATGAATAAACTTTAGAAATTATTTCTTTAGCAAGCGCATTATGATCATAGCTCCATTTATAATCTTCGCCAGAACCTATGCCAAATGTATGGTCTTTTTCTATTTCTATAGCAAGAGTTTGAGCATTTTTTTCTATTGCACTAGGCGCCACTGCGTTATTTAGTGCAATTCCAAGAGCCGTCCCTACAGCCGCTACTGCTACTGCTACTATTATTACAAATTTATTTGTAGCTACATATTTAGTTTTTTTTATATATTTAACTTCACCGCCACCAATGCTTCTTTTGTATATATCTTTCATTATTTATTTCCTCCTATTAATATTATAAATTGTTAATTTATATTTTTAAACATTAAATAATTATTTTTACACTTAGTTGTCACAATAATTATCATTTTTTATATTTATATCTATAAATGTATTAATTTCTTTATTTTTTTTTAATTTTAATTTTATAAAGTTATCTGTATGACCTATAACATAATCATTTTTCTTTTCTTCAATTAAAATAGTTTTATTAGTTTCTAAAAATTTATTTATATATTCATTTTCTAAGACAGAACTAAGATTCAATAATATTCTTGCTCTTTCTTTTTTAGTTTTACCATCAACTTTTTCATCCATTCTACTAGCGGCCGTACCATTTCTATCTGAATATGGAAAAGTGTGTATTTTAGAAAATTTCATTTTTTTACAGAAATTAATTGTTTCATTAAAGTTATCTTCAGTTTCATAAGGATGGCCGACTATTACATCAGTAGATATATTTATATCTTTATCTATAGCTCTTAATTTAACAATAACTTCTTCATAATATTTAGTATCATATTTTCTATTCATTTTCTTTAAAATAGTATCACTACCACTTTGCAGTGGAATATGTAAGTGTTTACATAGTTTATCATTATTTGCTAATAGTTTAAAAAAGTCATCTTTAAGTTCAGTAATTTCAATACTTGATAACCTTATTCTTTTTATTTGATCTATTTTCGAAAGTTCACTAATTAAATTTACTAAATTCGGATAAGCTCCTGTATGAATCCCCGTTAAAACTATTTCTTTAAAACCTTTACCAGCAAGTATATTCGCTTCTTTTAAGACTGTCTTAAAATCTTTGTATCTAAGGTTTCCTCTTACATAAGGAATAATGCAATATGAACAAAAGTTTTCACAGCCATCTTCAATTTTTATATATGCTCTTACTTGATTAAAATTTGTAATCATCATATCTTCAAATTCTATATTTTTAAGAATTGCAATATTTTTGTAAGGCTTTTTATTAATTAAATATTCTTTTATATACTTTGTTATATTAGATTTATCTTTTGTACCAATTAATATATCAATATTATATTCATCATATTTTGTAACATCATACTGAGAAGAGCATCCACATACTACTAATATTTTATCTGGATAATTTTTTTTAATGCTTCTTAAAGTTTTTAAACACTTATTATCTGATGTATTAGTTACTGTGCAAGTATTAATAATAACTATATCAGAGTCTTCTAAAGAAGAAACTAAAAAACCTTCATTAAGAAGGCTTTCACTAATAAACTCACTTTCATATGTATTAACTTTACAACCTAATGTAATAATATTAAATGTCATTTATCCCCCTAATTAAGAAGTGTTTGTAAATTTTTAAGCATACTTAAAAACTCTTCTTCTTTTTTATAACTTACAACCCTTATATCTATTGTAGATTTATTTATTAATTTTTCACCATTTAAATCTATCTTTTTTATTGATATACCATCAATATTTTTTTCTTCACTATAATTGATATCATAATTTTTACTATTTTTAACTAATTCTTCATAACTTATTATTGCTCTGTCTTCCTGTTCCTTTTCAAATGTTGTCATATTAACCACTCTAGGTTTTTGTTCTTTAGATAATGTTTCACTTAATTTCTCAAGTTCAGTTTTTTCTTTAACTTCTATATTAAGTACTTCTTCATTTATTTTAATAAAATAAATAAGTGTAATTATTAAAATAAGTAATAAAATAATTGCAGCAAAAAATACATAATCTACAAATGTTAATGTTTTTAAAAATTCCAATATATCAGTAAACAATTCCATAATTTTCACCACACATATATTTTACCACAAATTAAGAAAAAGTATAGTAATAATGTTTTTAACTATTTTAATAACTTTTTTGACTTTTTATTTTTATTTTTTTCATAAAATTTATTATCAAATAATTTGTTTTTTAAATTAATTTTAGATAATTTTATATTTCTTTTAGGATTTAATAAAAAATCTGTTAAGTATTTAGAAAAGGTTAATACATAAATCACTATTAAAGGGATAAAAATATATAAATATGTAATTTCATTCATTATATGAGAATTTAAATAAAGTGTAATTATTATTGTTAAAAATGCTATAACCATTTTTACTTTACCAAAAATATTTGTTTTTACATTTTGATTATATTTATACATCAAAATTCCAGTTATCAGTATTAAAATTTCAATAATAAAAGGGAATATAGCAAAAGGTGTAATGCTAAGAACAATTATATATAAACTAATATTTAAAATTTTATCT
>CAYJNS010000068.1:0-3851 GCA_964371745.1 uncultured Muribaculaceae bacterium | reverse complement strand
AAAATAAAGTAAAATTTACACTATATTTATTATATATAGCATGTATATTTTTATATATATTATATATTTCTATAAAAAATAAAAATAAATATGATATTTTTTCATCTATAACAATTGTTTTTAATTTAATTTTAGTAGTTTTAATTTTTATGTTTAATGTTTATTTATCTGATCCTACAAAAGCAATATATAGTTATGGGCCATCATTAAATATTTTAATATTTGGAGCAAGCGTTCATATACTAGCATTAATCGTAGTATTAATATATAATTTTAAAAATTTAAAAAATAAAAAGTATTTACCTTTAATATTTATAGTTTTATTTTTAGTAATAACAATTATATTAAGAGAAATAGATCCAAATTTAATTATTATTAATGCTGTAATAGTATTTATAAATCTAATTATGTATTTTACAATAGAAAATCCAGATAAAAAGTTAGTTGATGAATTAACTATCCAAAAACAATTAGCAGAAAAAGCAAATATGGCAAAAACTGATTTTTTATCAAGTATGAGTCATGAAATAAGAACACCACTTAATGCAATAGTGGGATTAAGTCAAGATTTAAGAGATAATGATAAAATTCCTGCAGAAGTAAAAGAAGATACAGAAGATATATTAAGCGCTAGTAATACACTTTTAGAAATAGTTGGAAATATAATGGATATTAGTAAAATAGAAAGTTCTAAAATGGAAATAATATCTATTCCTTATAATATAAGGATGGAGCTTGAAGCGTTGGTAAGAATAAATTCAACTAGAATAGGGGATAAGCCTTTAAATATAAATTTAGATATAGCAAAAGATATACCATTTGAACTTATGGGTGATAAAGCTCATATGAAGCAAATAATGAATAATTTAATATCAAATGCAATTAAATATACAGAAGAGGGAAATATAAATATAACTCTTAAGTGTATTAATAAAAATAAAGAAAGTATTATAATGTTTAGTGTACAAGATTCTGGTAGGGGAATAAAAGATGAAGATGTAATTAAACTATTTAATAAATTTGAAAGATTAGATGTAGAGAAAAATTCAAGTACTGAAGGAACAGGACTTGGTCTTGCAATAACAAAAAGATTAGTGGAACTTATGAATGGAAAAATAAATGTAAGAAGTCAATATGGAAAAGGTTCATTATTTATAGTTAATATTCCTCAGAAAATTAATAAAATGACTGGAACGATTGAAAAAGAAGTAGAGTTTGAAGTTAATTATCACGGTAAAAAAGTATTAATTGTTGATGATAATAAATTAAATGTTAAAGTTGGAAGAAGAGTTATGGAAAGATTTAATTTTAAAATAGATGAATCTTTAAGTGGAAAAGATGCAATAAAGCTCTTAAAAACTAATAAATATGATTTAATATTAATGGATATAATGATGCCTGATTTAGATGGAATAAAAGTATTAGAAAAATTAAAAGAGGATAAAAGTTTTAAAACACCAGTAATAGCTCTAACAGCAGATACAGTAGTAGGAGCAAAATCAAAATATATAAAAATAGGATTTAGTGGATACTTGCCAAAACCATTTACAATAGAACAAATGCAAAACACATTAAAAAATGTACTAAAATAAAGCAATTATCGCTAATTATCTTGACATTTTCTATATAATGATATTATAATATGTAAGCAACTGGAAAAAAGGAGTGATTATTTATGAAAAGAACATGGCAACCTAATAAAAGAAAAAAACAAAAGACTCATGGATTTTTTGCTAGAAAACAAGCTGGTACTGGTATAGTTTCTGGTAGACGTAAAAAAGGTCGTAAAAGACTAACACATTAATAACTTTAATGTGTATTTTTTTTAGAAAGGAAGTTTATGAAAAAAAGGGAAATAGTAAAAAAAGCTAGTGACTTTGATGAAATTATTCAAAAAGGTAAAAAAGTAAGAAATAAATATTTTTTAATATTTTCAAAAGAAGTTAAAACAGATATACCTTTATTTGGATTAGCTGTTTCTAAAAAGATTGGTAATGCAGTTACAAGAAACAAAATTAAAAGACAATTAAGAAATATTATAGATAATATCAAGTTAGACTTTAAAAATAATCATAAATATATTATAATGATAAATAGTGATGGTTCAAAACTGTCATTCGAAGAAAAAGAAAAGTCACTTAAAGGCTTAATTAAAGGAGAAAAATGAAAAAGAAATTATTAGCAGTATTTGCAGTGATGTTTATACTAATGTCAACAGGTTGTGGAGCAGATGATTATTTGCAAAATGATAGTGATGAAATCATTATAGATGAAGCTACAGGGCAAAGGCTTAGAAAAGATATTTTATGTAGACCAGATGAAAACAGTGATGTTTATGAAATTTATAAAGAACATGAAAATCAAATGGATATTAAATTAAATGACTTACCAAAATGTGAAGATTTTACACCAGCATCAAATGATGCAAATTCAATTTGGCAATTTTTAATTGTTAAACCGACTGCTTGGGCTATTATAAATGCAGGTGCCTTAGTTGGAAGTATTGGAGTAGGAGTTATAATAGTAGGATTATTAATAAGAATTTTATTATTACCACTACAAATAAAAACTTCAAGACAAACTCACAATATGAAAAAAGCTGGACCAGAAATTCAAAAATTAGAGTCAAAATATAGAAATAGACAAGATCGTGAATCGCAAATGATGAAAAGTCAAGAAATGATGATGATCTATAAAAAATATAAAGTAAATCCAGTGACTGGATGTTTAGTAGCGTTTATTCAATTACCAATATTCTTTGCATTCTTAGATGCTATATATAGAACACCAGCAATTTATGAAGAAACATTATTTGGATGGAATTTAGGAACAACACCATCAGTTGGAATTCAAAATGGAGATTATACTTACATTATATTAGTTGTATTAATTGCAGTATCAACGTTCTTCTCATTTAGATATTCAATGAGTCAAACTGCTAGTTTAAATCCACAAGCAGCTAAAACTAGTAAAATGATGATGAATATAATGACTGTAGTAATAGTACTTTCATCATTTAGTTTCCCGGCTGCACTTCATTTTTACTGGATAGTAACATATGCGTTTATAGCAGTACAAACTTATTTAATTAAAATTTATTTAGGAGATAGAAAACCAAAGAAAGATAAAGATGTAGAAAGTAAATCATCTAAATCTAAAATCAAGGAAAGATTAGAAAAAAAAGAAACTGTTAAAGAATCTGAAGTAATAGAACTTGATGAACCAAAGGTAGAAAAAGTTGAAGAAAATAAAACTAAAATAAAAAGTAAAGTAGGTAAGAAAAATGGAAGAAATAAAAAAAGAAGCTAAAACATTTGAAGATGCATATGAAAGTATTTTAAAAGAAAATAATTTACAAGAAAAAGATATTCTTTATAAAAAAGAAAAAGTAAAAGGAAAGCTTTTTAAAGGAGAAACTGTATTAGTTACTGCTTATAAAAAGGAAGATATTTATGCATCAGTTAAAGAGTATTTAAAAGAAATATGTAAAGGATTAAACCTTGATGTATCTTTTGAAGTTAAAACTAAAGATGAAAGAACAACTATCAAAATGTTTTCAGAAAATAATTCTATCTTAATAGGTAAAAATGGGCAAACAATAAGATCTCTTGAAACTTTAGTTAAACAAAAGATTCACGCTGATACAAATTTAAATTTTAAAATAAATTTAGATGTAGAAAACTACAGAGATAAAAAAGAAGCTAGACTTATAAGAATTGCTAAAACTACAGCAAAAGAAGTATTAAAAACAAAAATGAAAGTAGAACTTGAACCTATGAACTCTTTTGAAAGAAGAATTATTCATAGTGCACTTACAGACTTTAAAGGTATTAAAACTCATAGTGAAGGTG
>CAYJNS010000067.1:0-4164 GCA_964371745.1 uncultured Muribaculaceae bacterium | reverse complement strand
ATTACTCTATCACAAAAGTAACAATATTGCAACAAAAAAAACAACTATCTGATAGCTATTTTTCTTTCTTTAGTATATTCTGTATTATCAGCAAACTCAAATACTTTATATTTTCTTATTATATCTTCCAAGGTAAGTTTTCCATCAACTACTTTTTTTAAAAATGATAAATGCTTTTTATATGAAAAAAAGTAATTACCATATCTTTCTTCACCATTTTCTTTTTCATAATAAAAAGTTACATGCTTAGAGCCTTTTATATAAGTTGCATATAATCTTTTAGCTCCACCTTTGCTTAAATTTTCTGGTATATCAAAAGTTGTTTCTATGTATTCAGGTTCAATTACTTGACTACAGTTTTTAAATTCAATTTTTGCTGAACCAGGTTTAATTCTAATAATCGCACTTTCATCTATAACCGGATTATAAATACCTATCTTAATAACTGCTCTATTAGGATTATAAAATAACTTCTTAACCTCATCAGGAAGAGGTCCATAAAAATCATTCATTGCTTTTTCATCATTTTTTATATCTACATCATTTATAGAAAATCCTAAATATTTTGTATGCGCTAGTATAACACTTGTTAAACCATCATCTTGTGTTATATCTAAGTAAAATCTTTTTTCATCAAATACGCCATTTATATTCCCTACATAATTACCTAAATACCTTTTTTCATCAAACATTTTTCTTCTCTCCTTTTTTCAAAAGTATGTTAATTACTCTCATTAGTTTTAATTCTTTTATTTTGATCAGCTCGTTTTTTAGTATTTACAAGAACATCATATACACTAGATGCAAATACATAAAGTGATTTGTTTTTAACTTGCCTATCTGGATTACACGCATCAAATGCATCAATTTTACATTCTGATGAATTAAGTGCATCCATATATTTAACTGTATCATCATTATATAAAGATAGGTTATAACAGTCATGTTTTCCTTCTGCAGTAACATAGCACTTAATACCATCATAGTTTACTATATAATCACCTTTATCTAAATAAAATTCACCAGTTTTACGGTTTATTTCACCTTCATTAAAGTTTATTTCACCTATAAGGTTTTCATCACTATAAATTTTAATATTAGTTGTTCTAGATTTATTTTCATCAATTACAAAAAGTAATTCTCCTAAATACTCATCAAATAAAATAAATTCTCTTTCATACTCACCTGAAGTGTTTAATTTAGAATCTTTATATGATAGTCCATTTGATAAAATTAATGCTTTAGGTAAAGCTGTTGTAAAATCATTTTTATTAAAAAATACATTATTAATTTTACTTTTTAAAATTAATTCATTATAAGTCATTGTACCATTTGTCAGTTTTTTTACCATACTTAAATATTTTTTAAAACTAATACAGGAACCTTGATAAACAAATAAGCAGTTTTCTTCTCCATAAAAAATATTTATTTTATTATCAGAATACTCAAC
The DNA here is from genome assembly GCA_964371745.1 of uncultured Muribaculaceae bacterium. Taxonomy (GTDB): domain Bacteria; phylum Bacillota_I; class Bacilli_A; order RF39; family UBA660; genus CAKOSP01. The sequence goes on along the minus strand of CAYJNS010000067.1, from coordinate 2,714 downwards.
AACAAAACTATTATACTCTTTATCACCTAATTTAGGAAAACTTTCAGAATGTACTACAGATAATATACTATATGGAGATACATGAAAATTTATAGCCTCACCTATCTTAATAAAAGTTGCATTTAGTTCTTTATTTAGTAGTAAAGTTGCATATTCATAATCAATCTCACCATTAAATTTATTACTTAAATTAATAATATTAACACTATCACTTTTAATATTATTAGCTTGTATAATATTATTTGAATCTATATATAAATTAAAATATTTCATTATTTTAATTATATTTTCTTCTATATCTTTATTATTTATAAATTTACTTAGAAATACTTTTTCATCAAACATTTAACTATTCTCCTTTTTCCCAAAGTGTTCTTACACCACATGGTAAAACTAAATTATTATTTTCTATTTTAAGTCCTATTTCAGAAGTTGATGTAACACCTTTAGTTTTTATTTTTAACTTTAATATATTTTCTATAACACTACCACTTATCCCAGCACTATAAGAGTTTACAAGTATAAATAGTGGATTATCACTTAATACTTTAGATGTTAGATCTATTAATTCATTTATATTTTCTTCAAATGTCCATATTTCCCCATTTGCGCCTCTTCCAAAAGATGGAGGGTCCATAATAATCGCATCATACTTATTTTCTCTTCTTATTTCTCTTTTTAAAAACTTTAGTACATCATCTGTTAAGTATCTTATATTTTTGTCTTGTAAGTTATTTAAACAAACATTTTCCTTACACCACTCATTCATACCTTTTGATGAATCTACGTGTACTACATCAGCTCCAGCATAAAGGGAGGCAACTGAGGCTGCTCCAGTATAACCAAAAAGATTAAGAACTTTTATTTTTCTATTTTCTTTAGATATTTTATCTATTATATAATCCCAGTTAACTGCTTGCTCTGGAAATAAACCTGTATGTTTAAAACCCATTTGTTTTAAATTAAACTTTAAATCTCTATAGTTTATTACCCATCTTTCAGGTACACGTTTTAAGTTTTCCCAAGAACCTCCACCTTTATTTGATCTATTATATACTGCATGAATACTATCTTTATATATACTTCTTAAGTCTCCTTTTTCCCAGATTATTTCTGGAGAAGGTCTTAAAAGCATTATATTATTCCACTCTTCTAACTTTTCACCTTTTGATGCATCTATTATTTTATATTCTTCCCAATTACTCGCTACTAACATTAAATCTCCTTATTCTTTGCCCATCTATATTATACTTTAACTTTAAATTATTATCAACTTCTTCAATACCTTCAATATCTAGTTTAATTCCGTTTTTATTTGGTATATCATGTAAATCAAACATTAACTCTACAAATAATTTATTTACAATACCAAATAGTTCTCTAAATCCTATACCACTATTAACTTTTGATATTAAAGCTTCATAAACTGAGTAAGGCACCTTTATAGAACTATCAATAAGTTTTAATTTATCAATTAATACTTTAAGAGGACTTTGATTACTATTTTTTAGAATATCTAAATAAACATCAGTAGATAGTTCATTAAATTTAATTATAGTTGAAAATCTACCCATAAACTCTTTTGATAAACCATACTTTATAAAATCAGATATTTGATAACTTTCATCTTCAAATTCATTTGCTCGATTAAAACCTATTAAAGATTTATTTTTATTATTTTGCATATCACTAAATGCCCCAGCTGCTATGAAAAAAATATTTTGAGTATTTATAACTAAATCTTCTTTACGAGAATTATTTATATAAAGCCTTACATTATGTCCTTTTTTATCAGTTAGTTTTAAAAGTGCATTTATAACTCCCATTTTACTTTCTTCATTACTATTCCCATTTGCTTTTTTATCTATTTCATCTAAAAATACTATAGAATTTTCTACTGAGTTTATATTATTATCGTATCTTTCATAAAGTGACTCAAACATTGACTCTATATTTTCACCAACATAACCAGGAGATGTTATTATACCCATATTAATACTTATAAATGGTTTATTAATTATATTACTTATTACATCTATCGTTGCTGTTTTTCCTGTACCAGATGGACCCGCTAAAAGTAAATTAGATTTTAAACCAAATAAATAATGCTGATAGATATGTGTAAGTATTTCTTTAATTTGCTTATCTTGCCCTTTAATTGCTTTTCTTACCTCATCATATACTTCAGATATTTTAGTAGCTCTAATATCCATTTGAAATGATGGTAATTTTTTTATATCATTTACTTGATTAATAAATGAATTTTCTAAAGAAAAATCATTTGAAGATATTGCTAACTCTTCTTTTATAATTATATTTCCATTTTCATTTAAAAATAAATTAAAAGCATATAATGCATTTAGTAGTGCATCGTTTAACTTAATATCTTTTTGGATTTCTGTTTTTAATAAATTAAAATTTATATAGGACCAAAAATGATTATCATTTATTTCATTAATATTTCTAATTGAGTTATATATAGTACCTGTTTCATTATCAAATAAATTATTATTAACTATTTGATAATCAGTAAATATTTTTATTCCTAATAAGGAATAAAATTCATCATATTCAAATAATACAGGTACTTTTTTTAAGTCTTTCTCCATAATTCCTCTTTTCCTATAAAATAGAATAACAAAATTCAATATAATATGCAATAATTTATTATTACTTTTTAATTGAATCTTCAGATAGTCTTCTAAACTTCATAA
>CAYJNS010000066.1:0-4375 GCA_964371745.1 uncultured Muribaculaceae bacterium | reverse complement strand
TATCAAAAAAGCATACACTTTTTTTGTGTATACTTTCATTTTACAACTTCAGTAAATCTTATCTTTTTATTTGACTATTTGTTCCATTTGTGTTACAATAATGCTCGCTTAGGGGGGTTTTATGAAAAAATGTTTAATTATAGCAAATTCGATAAATAAAAAAATAAAAAATATAAATTGGGGCGAAATAGCTTTTCTACTTGATAATTATGAAGTCAATATTTTATTTACAAAATATAAGGGGCATACTAACAAAATTATAAAAGATTATCAAAAGAATTATAATTTAATTATTACTTTTGGGGGAGACGGAACATATAGTGAAGCTATTAATACATTTTATGAACTTGGGCAATATTGTGAGTTTAGTCATGTATCTACAGGTACCGCTAATGATATGGCCTCAAATTTAGATGTTCAAAATATAGATGTTTATGAATTAATCTCTCACATTAATAATGGAAAGAAGTACGAGTTAGCAAACGTTCTAATCAACAACTATATGATGGCATATGTTGCTATGTTTGGCGCTCACTCTGACATTACATACGCTAATAGAGAATATATGTATTCTTCAATGTCATTTTATTATAAAAATGTTTTAAAATCTTTATTAAAAAAATCTAACAAAATAAAAACAACAATTACTTTAGATGACGCTTCCTTTGAAGAAGAAATACTCTTTGGAATTATATTTAAAGGAAAATCTTTTTCTAAAGCAACAATTAACTTAAGTTATAATATACATGATACTGATATGAATTTATTACTAGTTAAAGGTTATTCTCCATCATTGTTAACAAAAATAGCTTTTGATTATATAACAAAAAACATAAATATAAATAATTACCCTTCAAAATATATAGAGGTAGCAGCAGCAAGTAAGATAGATATATTATGTCATGATATACCAGATAATCCACATTTAAATATAGATGGTGATAAAGGGCCGAAAATTGATGGCAATATTAATGCTTCTTTAGCAAAAACAAGAACAAGAATTATTTTACCTTAGAAATTAGAATATTTATTGATATTCTTTTTTTATTGTGATAAACTTTAATTAGGAGGGTATGTAATGAGAATTTTTAGTGAATTTGTAAAAGAAATGCAAAATGAAAATGTAGTAAAAGAACTTGCTTATAGTAAATTAAAAGAATTTAATAATGAAAGGTTAATTGATGTTTTAATTTATTTAAACGAAAGCGAAAGTCTAAAATTTAATAAATTCAATTTATATCAAAATCCTTTTTTTAGAGAAAAATGTTTGATTGAATCTTTTGTGGACGATCCTTTTAAATTAGATTTAATTTTAAAGACTTATGATAAATACATAAATGAGTATACAAAAAACTATGAACTGTTTATTGTGATTTCAAATTATATATTTTTATGTTGCAAAGGAGATATAACAATTTGTAGTGGTATTGAATATATATTTGATGAATATAGCTCTTTAGTAGGCAGTGAAATGAATGATTTTTGGGATTTATGCGATAGAACAGATTATAGATATTTTATTATTGTTTTAAAAGATTTAATTAAAAATTTATTTGAACAAATTAAAATGTTAAAAATTGAAAGTAAAGATGACATTGAATATTTCTATTTAATATCATCAAATGTAGTAAAACAAAATAAAATTAATTAGGAGGTTTTAAGTAATGCAAGAAAAAATAAAAAAGAAAAAATTTAATGAAAAAGCAAAAAAAATCATAGTTATAGGAACATCAGTTATATTAACTACAGGTTTTATTATGTTTTTAGTTCAAGATAAAATAGCTCATGATCAAAAAGAAAAATTAGAAATACAATATACTTATGTAAAGTTAGATGCGATAAATGAAATAAGCTTAGAAAATGAATATATAAAAGTAGATCATATTTCACAGCTTCCAAACAGTTATAGTGGTAATTTATTTGTAAAAGCAGTACATGATGTTAGTGATAATAGTAATAAATATTATTATCAGATAAATAATCCTAATAATAATAATTTAATAGTAAATTATGGAGCTTGGTCTAACTGGAGTAATTGGGAAGTGTTAGATGAAAGTGAACATTTAGAAACTATAAATGAGATTAATAATACAAATAATATTATATATAGATTTATGGTAGATGAAAATTATTCAAAATATAAAGGTGCAGATGCTATATGTGAACCTAAAGTTTTAGTTAGTTATAGTATTAGAGATACTTTAAATATTTTAGCAATAGATGAATATCAAAATACAAGGAAAAATAATTTATGAAAAAAATTGTACTAACTGGTGGTCCCTGTGGAGGAAAAACAACTATTTTAGCAACAGCTGTTCAAAAATTAGAAGACCTTGGTTATAAAATATTTATAGTACCAGAAACTGCAACACCACTTATAACTAATGGACTAAATCCCAAAGATGAATATTTTCAACAACATGTTATAGATGTGCAACTAGTTATGGAAAAAACATTTAACGAAGCTGCCAAAAGGTATGGTGATAAAGTAGTAGTTTTTTACGATAGAGGTGTGCTTGATGGAAAAGCATATATACCCAAAAATAAAAATTTTAATCATTTGATGAATTTAAAAAATTTAACTTATCAAAGTTCATATGATAGATATGATGCAGTACTTCATTTAGTAACTGCAGCTGATGGAGCAGAAAAATATTATCAATGGATAGGGAGCGATGAGTGCAATAATACTGCTAGAAGAGAAAATCCACACGAAGCTAAAGCAGCTGATGCAAAAACGCTTGAGTCATGGATAGGGCATCCTCATTTAAAAGTAATTGATAATTCAGGAGATTTTGAAGATAAAATTAAAAGAGTGATAAAGGAAATATATTGTGTATTAGGTGAACCTATTCCAAAAGAAATAGAAAGAAAATTTTTAGTAGTTATCCCTGATTTAGAAAATCTTCCTACTCCTTGTAATAAAATTAATATCACTCAAATTTATTTAAATAAAATTAATAATACTGAAAGAAGAGTTAGAAAAAGGGGTAGTAATCTCAATGGTTATAGCTATTATTATACTGAAAAAACTGAAATTGGTCATGGAGAAAGAATTGAAAATGAAGAAATAATAACACTAGAGGAGTATAATCGTTTATTATATGAAAAAGATTTATCTTTAGTTCCAATAAATAAAACTAGGTATTGTTTTATTTATAAAAGTCAACATTTTGAGCTTGATATATATCCAAGTTATTCTGATAAATATGCACTACTTGAAATAGAATTAAATGATATTAACGAATTAGTTAATTTACCTCTTTTCAATATAGAAAAAGAAGTAACTAGTGATAAAAGTTATTCTAATTATGAAATAGCTAGGAATAATGGATTACCTTGTGAAAATAATAGTCCAATAACAAGATATAAAAAGTTGAAAAAGTAAATGAAAGTCTCTTTTACTTTTTTTTATTTTGTGTTATAATTTTATTAGAATAAAGAGGTGCTTTTATATGTTTGGAAAAATACTTTATATTGGAGAATCTATTGCTCATGTAGAAAATAAAATAGTTGAAGCTACTAGTACAGATTTAATGAATTTACACGTAGTATTTGAAGCTGAAAATCAAAGAATATTAGGTGAAATATCTGAACTTAATAAAGAGATAATGAAAATAACTTTATTAGGAGAATTTGTTGGAGATAGATATTTAAATGGTATTTTAAGAAAACCGTTATTAAATAGTAATATTAGAATCATTAACGGAACAGAGCTTGCCGAGCTTGTTGGAGCAGATGATGGAGAATCTTTAGTACTTGGTGATCACGCTATATATAAAGGTTTTAAAGTAGCACCTAGACTAAATACATTATTTGCAAATCATTTAGCAATATTTGGTAATTCAGGATCTGGTAAATCTTATGGGGTTTCTAGAATTATGCAAAATATATTTAATAACCAAAAACTAAATTCTTTTGGAGCTAATGTCATAATATTTGATTCTTTTGGAGAATATAAAACGGCTTTTTCAAAGTTACATGAGTATAATCCAGAATATCAATATAAATTTATTACAAGTAATATAGCTGATGAAGGGGATTTACCTTTGGAGATACCACTTAACTTAATGACGCTTGATGATTTTGCACTTCTTTTACAAACCGATACGCACTCTCAGCTACCTATTATTGAAAATACAATTAAATTATCTAAAATATTTTCTTTAAATAATGAAAGTAGTGAAAAATATAAAAATCATTTGATCGCTAAAGCCTTAATAGCTATTTTATTTAGTAATGAAACTGTACAAACTAAGAAAAATGAAATATTTAAAGTAATTGAAGTATGCCATACTGATGCACTTAACTTTGATTCAACTATTCCAGGTCTTGGTTATACAAGAAGTTTTAGTGAATGTTTTGAAATAGATGG
>CAYJNS010000065.1:0-4444 GCA_964371745.1 uncultured Muribaculaceae bacterium | reverse complement strand
CACTTTGTGGTATTTCATCTAAACATTTTTTCTTTTCATATTCATCTTCAATATTTGGAACTACTAAGTTTTCAATAAAGCGTTTAATAAATGTAGATTTACCTGTTCTTACTGCACCTACTACACCTAAATATATTTCTCCATTGCCTCTTTTAGCAATCGAAGAGATAATTTCCTCTTTTTCCATAAACACCAACTCTTTCTTTTACTACTTAAATATACGCATAAAAAAAGAATATATTACATTACATTCTTTTATTTACATAATTTGTATTAAACATTATTATATTTCTTTCAATTTTTTTTATTTCGCAGTATATTTCATTCAAACGACTTTTTTTATTAATAAAGATATTTTCATAATTATTAAAACTTAAATTAATATATTCATCTATTAAAGAATTTAACTTATTTACATTTTCTTCACCTAATAAATTATTTAGTATATTTATATCATTATTAATAGTTGCTTGTAAAAATATATCTTTTAATTTTAAATATAAATCTTTTATTAAGAAAACAAAGTCACCATAAATATCAAAATCCTCTTCTAAAACTGGGTCATACATAAACAAAACTTTTTTTTCTTTAATCACTTCATTATATACATCAAATGATATTAATAATAATATTAAAGTATTTAAATTACTATACTCATCATTTTTTGAAGATACAAGACCACTATAAATACATTTATTACTATTATGAGGATATGCATTTGTACTTATAATTTTAATTAAATTATATATATAGTTTAAATCAACATTATGAATATATTCATTATCTAAATAATTAAATATCATGAATTTAATAAGTTTATTATCTTTATAAAAAGAATAGTTATATATTCCATTAATAAACTCTAAAGTATTTGTTATGCCATATTTTTTTAAAATGCTATTCATTTCTTGATAATTACCAGTTTCTATTTTCATTTTTTCATAAAACTCTAAATTGTAATGTTTAATTATTTTTTCAACTTCACTAACTAATTTGCAATTTGGTTTTAACTCTTGATTATTATATTCAAACTCTTTTAAATCACTAATATTTTCATAGCCTAGTAAAGAATAAAAATACAATCTTTTTTCTATAATAGCTTCTATATCATCTTTCAAAAAAAGATTATTACTTTCTAAAAGTTCATTACATTTTTTAGTAAACGCTATTATAGATCCGTAAGCATATAAGTTTCCATTTAAAAATATATCATCTACTACTTCTTCTTCGTCCTCTATTTTACTAATTATGTTATTAACATAATCTTTTAAATAATCTGGTAATATAGTTATTAATTTATTAAACATTTTAAGTTCATATTCACTTTGAAGATCATAATATATATCTTCAGTAGAGGCTAAATAATCAGTTAAACTTTTATATAATTTCAAATCATTATTATAACCTTTTGAAATTTCCCTATAACTTATATAATAATTGGTATATATATTTAAAACGGTTAAAAAAGTCTCATCTTCTTTAAAACTTTCATAATTTTCAAAAGTTATATTAGGAATATATGGTTTAAAAAATTCACACCTTAAAATTATATTATGCAACTTTTCTTCAGCAGTTAATTCATCAAGTGGCTCAAAACAATTTAATGGATCAGATGAATTAAATGCAAGTGGAACACCTATATTATACTCTAATAAAAATTTTTCTCTAAAATCATTATTTTCATCATCTAAAAATACTTTATAACTAATATTATCTTGATGTGAAAAAAGTGTATTCATATTGGAAAAAATAATATACTCATAGTAATAAGCTAATGCATCACAAATCTCAGCATAATGATTGGCTATTATTTCATAATCTAGAAATGTTATAACTTCAAAATCATTTATTTTTTCATTTAGTAAAGATATATAATCTTCACCATAAACTTTTATTAAAGAATCCTTTAATACTGAATTTATTTTTTCCTTATCAACTATTAACTTATCTAATAATTTATTTTTCATTATTTATTTCCTTTCATATACATAATTACTATTTTGATAGTGTTCATTCATTAATGTTATTATACAATTTATTTGTTTTTCAAAAGCTTTAAGTTCTTTTTGTAAATCATTAAACACAGTAGACTTTTCCACTATGTTTATATATTCTTTTAAGGAATTTTCTAATGCAAAAATATTATCTTCTCCAAATAGTTCAATTAATAGATTAAAATCACTATTAATTAATATATCATTCAATACATCTTTATAAGTAATATAAAAATCATTTAATAAATAAGCAAAATTATCAAGTTTCAAATATTCTTCGTTTACAATATATTTTTTTACGCCATCATAACCATGAAAAATATTTAATGCAAATAAATATAATATTATATCGTTTAAATTTTCTAAATTATTAGCATCAAGCATACTATCGGTATAATACATTAATCCAAATGCATTTACATTTTCAGACCCAAGCATAATTAAATTATGAGTTAATGCTAAACTAATAATATAACAAATATGAAAGTCAATTTTATTTTCAGGATTTAAATATGGCAATATACACATTAATTTATTATTCTTCTCATCTATATATACTTTTGAATTTTGAAAATCATTATAACTAATATTTTTTTTAAAATTGTTTTGAAAAATAGATTTCATTTCTTTAAAATTACCAGTTAAAGATGCAACCTTTTCATAACATTTATCTAAGTAACATCCTCTTAGTTTAAGGATTTTATCTGCTGTTTTTGAATCAATAATATTACCATCGAGTGCTTCTTTACAATAATCTCTTTGAACTAAACATTCAACCACTTCATATTTATTAAATGGATTATTTTCTTCAATTAATTTATCAGCTTCACTTGAAAAATAATTTATAAGTCCAGATACTTCAAGTGAGTCACCTAAATAAATATTATCTATATAACTTCCATTATTTTGTATTGCTAAAATAATTTCATTAATAAATGGTTTATTTGCATCAGGAAGTAATTTTAAAATAGCTTTATAATATAATAATTTATATCTATCTAATTCTTTTAAAAATATATCAAAAGAATAATCTAAAAACAAAAATTCATTTTCAAAAGAATCTTTTAATTTATTAAAATCATCACGTAATTTTTTATAAAATTCATACATATTTTCATATGCATCTATGTTTTCTTTTACAATACCGTACTTAGAGCATTCATCATATATATGAGGTTTTAAATACGAAAATCCTCTTTCCAATATTTTACATCTTTTAAAAATACATTTTGATTTATTCTTATCATCTAAACCATCTAGTTTAATAAAACCATTTAATAAATCATTATCGGTATAATCTATTTCCACATTATTATTAATAAATGTATAAAACCTTTCTCTTTCTTCAGAGAACTCATCACATTTAAATATTTCAAAAGTTATATCAGTTTCTTCTTGACATAAGTTATTTATAAAATACTTATATAACTTAAAATCACACATTTCTTTTTTCTTTGTAATTATATTTATTAAATAATTTCTTAATATAAAAAAATCCACCTCTGTATATAATTCTAAATTTGATAAATTTACATTACCTAAAATTTTTTCTAATGTTGGACCTATCTTCTTAAAAATAATTTCTTTATTTACTTTATATTTATCTAAAATTTCCTTACTTATTTTCTTCATAAAAAACCACCCTTAAATAAATAATATCATAGATTTATTCAAAAAAAAAGAATAATAATTCTTTTTAAAACATTTTATCGACATTTTTTGGTACTTCATCTTTTACAATTTTACTAACTATTTTATTAACTTGCTCATCAGTTACGTTTTTACCCGTTGCTTTACTTAACACTCCAATAACTTCTCGTAAATTATTTTCATCTTTCATATTACCATTAGATAGTTTTTCAGCTAGTGATAAAATAGTATCTTTGTTCACATTAGTTTTATTCTCTATTTTTTTAAATAAATTATCATTAAGTTTCATAAGTTACCCCCTACGGTAATATATGTAAAGGGATAATTTTAGTCTACATAAAAAATATCATCTGGTTTTAAATCAAATAACGATGCTATTTTTATAGCCATCTTATAATAAAGATTTCTTTTACCACTTTCAAGTTGACAATAGTAAGACTCACTTATATCTAAAAGAGTTGCCATATCTTTTAAAGTATAACCTTTTTCCTTTCTTAGAATAACTAATTTATCTAAATTGATTTCTTTCACTTTGATCACCTTATATTAATGATACATCTTTTTTTACTTATTGTCAATCTTGGTAATGTATTTAATTATCAATAAGATAAGGATCATCTATTAAACCGCTGCCCGTAACTTCTATATTTTTAACAATATTTATAACAGGCCTTAAAGATAAGAATGTAGAACCAATAGATGTATCTAAGATTTTACCTGTAGAACTAATTGTAAAAGGATAATAATTTTCTTCACTACTTTTTGCTCCACTCATTAAATAGCTACTAGTTATAATATTA
>CAYJNS010000064.1:0-4738 GCA_964371745.1 uncultured Muribaculaceae bacterium | reverse complement strand
TATATCAAAAAAGCATACACTTTTTTTGTGTATACTTTCATTTTACAACTTCAGTTAATCTATGATTTTTTCTATTATTTCTTTAAATTTACAACTAGCGGATGCTTTAATTAAGATGGTATCACCTTCAGTTTTTATTTCATTAATTAAAATACTAGCTTCTTCATTTAAATTAAAATGATAACTATTATTTTGATTAAAACCTAATTTTATCGCTTCCTCATTAATAAAGTTTGTATCTTCACCTACAGTTACTAATATATCTATATTATTTTCTACAATAGACTCTCCTATTTTACTGTGTAAATCTTTAGAATACTCACCAAGTTCTTTCATTGTACCAAGACAAGCAATAGTTCTACCTTTAAAATCTGTTAAATGCTTTATTGCATATTTAACAGCGTCATAATTAGCGTTATATACATCATTAATATAATTTATATTATCTTTTGTTATAAGTTCCATACGATTACTACTTAATTTGAAATTTTTAAGTCCATTTATAATATTTTCATCAATAGCACCATACTCTTTAGCAAGTGTAATAGCCGCTAAAGAGTTATATACATAAGCAACACCTGGTACAGGTAATATTAAGTTTATATTATTTACAGTAAACTCATTATGATCTTCAAATGTTTTAATATCATAAGCCATAATATCGCTATCATTATTAATACCATATGTTTTAATATTATATTTATCTTTATTTTCTATAGCCCACTTATTAAGTAAATCATCATCATTATTAATAACTACTAAGCCACCGTCTTTTAATCCTTCAAGTATTTCAAGTTTAGCTTTAAGTATATTTTCTCTACTACCTAAGTTACCTATATGAGCAGTTCCTATATTATTAATTATTACTGCATCAGGCTTTGCTATATTAGTTAAATAACTTATTTCTCCAAAATGATTCATTCCCATTTCAAGAACTATAATTTCTTCACCCTTTATATTTAAAATAGTTTTAGGTAATCCATAATGATTATTTTTATTACCTTCTGTTTTATATGCTACATATTTTTCATTTAGAATACTATGAGTAATATCTTTAGTACTAGTTTTACCAGCTGATCCAGTAATCGCTATTACTGGTACATTTAAAGTGCTTCTTTTATAAATAGCTAAATCTTTTAAAAAGTCTTCAATATTATCTATTAAAATTAAACATTTATTATTTTCTTTTAAGTAACTTTCATCTACTTCAATAACTTCAGTAACAACAGCACATGTAGCCCCTTTTAAAAATGCATCCATATAAAATAGATTCCCATTAAAAGTTTCTCCTTTAATTGCTATATAAAGATCATTTTCAAGTATATCTCTAGTATCTGAAGAAAAATTATTAATTTTAGCATCCATTTCATTATATACTTTTATATATTTTATATTTTCTAAAATTTTTGATATTTTCATTTTAAACACACCCTAACTATTATTTGTTATGCAAACAACATTTAATATGATACACTATAACTTAAAAATATGGAAGTCTTTTTACATATTATTTAACTTTTCATATACTTCATTGAAATATTTTAAAAATCTATTTACTTCATCTAATGTAGTTAAATGAGATATACTTATTCTAATAGTATGACTTGCTCTTACTTTGTCATTATATAAAGCTAAAACTGAATTTGATAATTTACCTGATGAACAAGCCGTATTAGTACTTAAATATATCTCTTTCTCATCCATTGCTCTAATAAATGTTTCTGGTTTAATATTTACTAAACTAATATTTAATATTTGAGGAATAGAATATGTTGTTTTATTTATAAGTATTCCTTCTTTATTTTTAAGTTCACCTTCTATTTTCTCATTTAATCTTTCAATTAAAGATATTCTTTTTTCTTGTTCACTTATAGCCAGTTTTAAAGCTTTAGAAAATGCACCAATAAGCGGAAGTGCTGGAGTTCCAGGATTTAGTTCATTACTTTTTCCACTACCATAAATTAAAGGATTAATTTTAAGACTTTTTCTTTTATAAAGTAATCCAATTCCTTTAGGTGCATATATTTTATGACCAGTCATACTTGCTAAATCAACATCTAATATATTTATTGGTATTTTACCAATACCTTGTGTCATATCTGAATGAAAAAAAGTATCTTTATTTTCCTTCTTTATAACTTGTCTTACCATTTTAAGAGGTTGTCTTATTCCAAGTTCTGAATTAACTAAAGCTATACTTACTAGTATTGTAGTTTTTTTCATTAACCTTTTTAAATCATCAAAATCAACTAATCCATCTTTATCATTATTTACATAACTAATTTCAAAACCTATTGTTTTTAAATAATCACATATAGCATATATACTTGGATGTTCAAGTTTAGATACAATTATATGGTTACCCTTTTTATGATTAGCCATAACGGTTCCAATAATAGCTAAGTTATTTGCCTCAGTTGCACCAGATGTAAACGTTACTTCTTCGTCTAAACAACCTAAATTTTTTGCTATTTGATTAATAGACTCTTTAAGTAGTTCATCAGATTTTATCCCTAAATAATTTAAAGAATTTGCATTACCTACAAATTCTTTAGTAATTTTATTATATGTATCTAATACATCAGGCGATACTGGTGTTGTTGCGCTGTAATCTAAATATATCATTATCTGTACTCCTCTAATAATCTTTTATGTATTCCTGGTTCAATAATATTTATTGCACCTATTGCATTTTCTAAAGATATTTTAAAATTACCTTTATAAAATGCATTTTCTGCTTTTATTAAACCAAAATCTACATCTTTATTTGTTAATCTATATCTATTTCCATAAACAATTGCAGCCTCAGCCATTGTCGCAGTTTTTACAGTTTCATTTATAGTATTATAAACTTTTAATACTAAATCTCTTGCTGTATCTACTCTTGTATTAAGTATTTTAATTGATATAGGTTTTTTGTCAAGTTCGCTTGCCATAATATCTATTGCCTGCATTGCCTCAGATAACTCTACATAATAGTTTTTTGGTACACATGGAAGTTTGATTGTACGAGATTTTTCTTTAGCATTAAATAATATTGTTTTAATTTCATCAAGTTGTTCACGAGCTCTTGCTTCATCTTCTTTAAGCGAACCCAGTGTTCTAAGTGCCACATTTAATTTTTCTTCAGCTTTAGATAGTTTCACATTAAGTATTTCCATCTCTTTTGCAAGTTTACTGTATGCCATACTCCTTGATCTGTGACGTTCAATTAATCTATCATAACTACTTCTTACATATGCAAGTTCATCTTTTATTTCAAATATAACACTAGCATCATCATCACTTAAATCATAACTATATTTTATATCATCAATTTTCTTTAATAATTCATTATTTATTTTTTCTAGTTTACTTGATTTTAATATTATACTTTTAACAAACTCTTCAAATATTTTACGAGCAATTTTTTCTTTTTCAAAATCACTTATTAGTGAATCAAAATAATCGTGTATTGTTTTTAAATCAAATAAAGAATCTTCTATATTAAGAACATTTAATCTTTGAAATATATCGAGTATTTTCTTTTCGGCTTCTTCTCTATTATATGTTATATTTAAATATTCTAAATTATAACCTTCTTTTTCTAGTTTACTTTCTAAAAACATTACCTGCTCTATTTTTTTAGGTATTAAATTTTTACCTAGAGTTATAATAGATTTAGTTTCACCTATAACTGCTTTTAAGTTACCTATTACATCATCTACTGCTTTAACTACTTTACTAACTTCAGTATATTCATTTTTCTCCATTAAACTTTCAAATGCAGCAAAAAGTTTATCTACATTTTCAAATTGTAGTTCAAGTGGTGTTTTTATTAAATTAAATGCAAGTTCTTCTTCTTTATAAATTATTTGAATTTGTCTATATTCAGTTTTAAGTTTAGTAATTGTTTCTCTATTACGTTCTTCAGATAAAGTAACTTCTTTAATTTCATTAAGTAAAAAATCTGATTTAGTTTTCAAATTATGAAGTCCAAGTTCACACTCTAAAATAACTTTTTTAAGTTCTTTATAATTTTTATCTAAAAATAAAGTTTCAATATCATTTATTTCATCAGTAACTTTTCCTAATTCTTCATTTTTTAAATATTCAAATCTTTCTTTCCAATCATCAAACTTCTTTTTTAAATCATCATTATTTGCAAGTGTTTCAACTTTGTTTAGTTCTGATAAAATAGATGCTGAAATAATTAAATTTTTTTCTCTTTCTAAAGTTTGTAATTGAGTTTGATACTTTTTCTTTTCTTTCTTATTGTATAGCAGTAAAAAAACAACAATTAAAATTATTGATACTGCGTAATACGCTATTGCTAAAAGTATAAATGTATCTCTTGTCATTATTTCACCTTAAATTAATTTTATCATTTTTTGATACATATTTCAAATAAAACTAGTCAATTTATAAAATTTGTTTGTAACATTTTAATCACTTTTGGTTTTTCTTGACAAATACTAAATAAAACTATATAATATATATGCAATTGTTTAGGCAGTATTTATGCATAAATTGTAATGTGTTTATTAACTATAAAGTAATTAGGACTGCCCTAGTGAAATTAAATTAAACTCCCTACAAAGAATGTATGAAATGTCCTTATTTTTGTAATAAAAAGAAAGGAGAATAAAAAATGTCAAGATATACTGGTCCAGCTCATAAAAAGTCAAGAAGATTAGGTTTCTCTACTCTTGAAAATGGAAAAGATTTAAAAAGAAATTATGCACCTGGTGCACATGGT
>CAYJNS010000063.1:0-5335 GCA_964371745.1 uncultured Muribaculaceae bacterium | reverse complement strand
TGTATCAATGTGGACTTCCTAAAGAAATGGCTATTGAACTATTTAAACCACATATCATTTCTGGTATTGTTGAAAAAGGTTTAGCTCATAATATTAAGGGAGCAAAAAAACTAATAGATTCTCGTGATGAGAGTGTATGGGATATAGTTGAAGAAGTTATTACTGAATATCCAGTACTTTTAAACCGTGCACCAACACTTCATAGATTATCAATTCAAGCATTTGAACCAAAATTAATTGGTGGTAAAGCAATTAGACTTCATCCACTAGTATGTGCTGCGTTTAATGCCGACTTTGATGGTGACCAAATGGCAGTACATGTTCCTTTATCAGAAGAAGCTAAGGCTGAGGCAAGAATTCTTATGATTGGTGCTAATAACATCTTAAAACCGACTGATGGTAAACCAATTGTTACACCCTCACAAGATATGGTACTTGGTAACTGTTATTTAACAATGGAAAAAGCTGGACTTCCTAACGAAGGACATGTTTATAAAGATCCAAGCGAAGCTATTATGGATTATGAAAGAAGAAATATTACTTTACATACAAGAATAGTTATTCCTGTTAAAACATTTAAACATAAATTATTTATTGAAGATGTAATGAATAAATATCTTGTTACTACAGTAGGTAAGATTAAGTTTAATGAAGTACTACCAGATACATTCCCATATATTAATGAAGCTAGTAAAGAAAATATTGAAGGTATTACACCAGCTAAGTTCTTTATTGCACAAGGTGAAAATATTTATGAAGCAGTAGTTTCAATGCCTGTGGTAAGTCCATTTATTCAAAAGGATTTATCAAATATGATTGCTCAAGTATTTAAAAGATATAAAACTACTGAAACTTCAGTTATGCTAGATAACTTAAAAGATTTAGGGTTTAAATATTCAACAAAAGCTGGAGTTACTGTTTCAATATCTGATATTGTTACAAGTGATAAAAAAGGCGAAATTATTGCCGAGTCTAAAGAAAAAGTTGATAAAATTAATAAACAGTTTTTAAGAGGGATGATTACAGAGCAAGAGCGTTATGCTAAAGTTATTGAAACTTGGGCTTCTGCTACAGATGCTGTAAAAAGTGAACTTAATAAAATATCTAAAGATAATTATGAAAATCCAATATTTATGATGATGAACTCAGGTGCTCGTGGTAAAATTGGTCAGTTTTCACAGCTTGCTGGTATGCGTGGTCTTATGGCTAAACCAAGTGGGGAAACAGTTGAAATTCCAATTACATCTGCCTTTATTGAAGGTCTTAATGTATCAGAATTCTTCTTATCAACACATGGTTCACGTAAAGGATCAGCAGATACAGCGCTTAGAACAGCGGATTCTGGGTACTTAACAAGAAGACTTGTTGATGTTGCTCAAGATATCTTAGTTCGTGAGCATGACTGTGGAGCTATTCAAGGATTACAAGTATATGATTTAGTTAATGAAAAAGATGGATCAGTTATTGAACCACTTGCTGAGCGTATTTTAGGAAGATATTCTAGTAAAAAAATTATTCACCCAGAAACTAAAGAAGTTATTTTAAATGCTGGTGAAATGATTAATGAGAATATGGTAACTAAAATTATAAATGCTGGAATTAAAAAAGTTGAAATCAGATCTGTTCTTACATGTAAATGTGATAATGGTGTATGTCAAAAATGTTATGGACGTAACCTTGCAACAGGTAACTTAATTGAAACTGGTGAAGCTGTAGGTATTATGGCTGCTCAATCAATTGGAGAACCAGGTACACAGCTTACAATGAGAACATTCCATACAGGTGGAGTTGCTGGAGGAGAGGATATCACTCAAGGTCTTCCTAGGGTTGAAGAACTTTTTGAAGCACGTATGCCTAAATGGAAAGCAACACTTGCTGAAGTTACTGGTAAAGTTGTAAATATTAAAGAAAATTCTGGTCGTCATGATATAGCAATAGAAAATGCAGCTGGAATTACTGAGGTAACAACAAACTATAATATGAAACTTCGTGTATTTGTTGGAGATGAAGTTGAAGCTGGAGATAAGTTAACTGAAGGTGTAGTATCACCTAAAGAACTTTTAGCGGTTACTAATCCACAAAGAGCTCAAGAATATATCTTAAGAGAAGTACAAAACGTTTATAGACTTCAAGGTGTTGATATCAATGATAAACATATTGAAATTATTGTTAAACGTATGATAAATAAAGTAAGAATTACTGATGCAGGAGAAACTGAATTTGTAGATGGTTTAACTGTATCGCTAAAACAATTTGCTGAAGGTAATAAACCAGTTATCATGGAAGGTAAAGTTCCTGCTAAAGGAAATCCTATCATGCTTGGTATTACTAAATCATCACTTGAAATAGATTCATTCTTATCAGCAGCATCATTCCAAGAAACTACAAGAGTTTTAACTGATGCAGCTATTAGAGGTAAAGTTGATTATTTAAAAGGATTAAAAGAAAATGTAATAATTGGTAAATTAATCCCAGCGGGTACAGGTGCAAGAGAGTATAGTGATATACAAATTGAACTTGAAAATGAATTTTTTGATGATGAAGCTAGTGAAATTTTAGAAGATAAATTACTTGCTGATACTGATGAAGATTCAGTTGAAGACATTATTTTAGAAGAAGAAGATATCTTAAGTGATATTACTGAAAAAGAAGAAGAGTAGTCCAAAAGGCTACTTTTTTTTCCTTGAAAAAGTAAAAATATAGTGTATAATATAATTAGGAGAGTTAAATGGATCAAATAAAAATAAATATGAATAAAAAAAATAATTATCTAAGTAAATTTGCCTGTAAGGATGATGCATCAATTAGAATAAAAGAAGAGCAAAGTGATTTTAGAACATCTTTTTTTCGAGATGTAGATAGAGTTATTTATACATTATCATATAATAGATATTTAGATAAAACTCAAGTATTTACTTATTACAATAATGATCATGTAAGTAAGCGTATGACTCATGTTCAGTATGTAAGCAAAATTGCTAGAACTATAGGTCGAGCACTTAGTCTTAATGAAGATTTAATTGAAGCAGCAGCTTTAGGTCATGATTTAGGACATGTTCCTTATGGTCATGTTGGAGAGGTATTTTTAAATGATTTAAGTTTAAAACATAATGAAGGTTATTTTAAGCATAATCATCAAAGTGTAAGAGTACTTATGAATGTTGAAAATTATGGAAAGGGAAGTAATTTATCATATCAGGTACTTGATGCAATACTTTGTCATAATGGAGAAATATTAAATGAAGTTTATGTTCCTAAGAAAAAAAATATAGATGATTTTTTAAAGGAATATAAAGAAGTTACCAAAGAGAAGGTATACTCTTTAGTTCCATCAACTCTTGAAGGTTGCGTTGTTAGAATAAGTGATCTTATTGGATATATTGGAAGAGATATTGAAGATGGCATTATGCTTGGTATAATAAAATTAGATGATATACCTAAGAATATTATTGATATACTTGGTAAAACTAATAGAGAAATAGTTAATACAATAGTAACTGATTTAATAAATAATAGTATTGATAAAAATTATATAAAGTTAAGTGAAAATATTTATAAAGCAATGCTTGATTTAAAAAAATTTAATTATAAAAATATTTATATAAAAGCATATACAGATAAAGAAAGAGAAAACATTAAATTGATGTTTGATACTTTATTTAATAAATATTTAAACGATTTAGAAAAAAATAATATAGATTCACCAATTATAAAAAGTTATTTAAATAATATGTGTGATGAATATAAGGCAAATACAAATGCCAGAATAGTAATAGATTATATCGCAGGAATGACTGATATGTACTTTTTAAATGCATATGATAGCCTTAATCTGTAAATAATAATAAAGGAGGCTAGCTATGAAAGTTAAAGTTTACGATTTAAATTCGTATAAATTACATGTTTTAAAATCTAATAAATCTAAAACATGTCATATGGAAATTCATTTTAGAGATGAGGTAATAAAAGATAAATTAGTTTATAAAACTATGTTATGTGATATATTATCTGATTCTTCAATAAAATATCCAACAAGAAAAGATGTTTCACTAAAAAGTGAAGAACTTTATAATACTACTTTTTATGGAACTGTATCAAAAACTGGTGGAGTAATAAATACTATTTTCATATATGATTTTATAGAACCAACATTTATAAAGGAAAAAAATTATTTAGAAGAAGTTTTAGACTTACCCATAGAAATGATACTTAATCCAAGTGTAATTAATGAAGAATTTGAACTTAATACTTTTAATGTGATAAAAAATAGAACTAAAGTAGATATAGAAAGTTTAAAAGAAAATCCATCTAAACTTGCAATATCTAATGCTTTAAAATTTATGGATGATGAAAGTTTTGCATCATTTTCAGTTATGGGTACCTTAGATGAACTTGAAAAGGTAAGTCCAGTAACACTTTATAAAGAGTATAATAATTTACTTAAAGACTCTATATGTGATATCTATGTAACTGGTAATCTTGATCCAGATGAAGTATATAAAATAATATCTAAAAAGTTTAAATTGCAAACAATAAAAACAAAAAAATTAAATCTACATGTAGATAATAAATTAGTTAAAAAACCTAAAATAAAAGAAGATGAAGGAGTTTTTATCCAAACTCAGCTTAATATGATTTATAATTTAGATAATTTAACTAAAGATGAAAAAAATATAACACTTCAAGTATATAATTATATATTAGGTAGTGGAGTACTTTCTAGTAAATTAACAAAAAAATTACGTGAAGAAAATTCTTTATGTTACAGTGTATATAGTTTATTTTTAAAGTATGATAATTTATTAATTGTTCAAGTTTCTTTAGATGAGTCTAATAAAGAATTAGCTATAAAGTTAATTAAAGAATGTTTCAAAGAAATGGAAAAAGGTATTCTTACTGAAGATGATTTAAGCGACGCTAAAAATAATTTAGAGTTATCTTTAAAGATGGTATATGATAATAATGTAAGTATGTTATCAAATTATATCTTTAGAATTAATGATAATTTACCGACAATAGAAAAAAGAATTGAAATGATTAGAAATATAGAAATTAAAGATTTAGTAGATATTGCTAAAAAGATAAAACTTAATACTATATATAGTTTAAAAAGTGGGGTTAATAAATGAAAGAAATAAATATTAAAGGATTAGATGAAAAAATATATGAAACAGTTTGTGATAATGGTTTAAGAGTATATATGTGGGTTAATCCTAAAATAAATTCTTGTTATGCAACTTTAAGTGTTAAATATGGATCAATTCATACAGAGTTTAGTATAGATGGTAAAAATTATAAAGTACCTAAAGGGATAGCTCATTTTTTAGAACATGTT
>CAYJNS010000062.1:0-6096 GCA_964371745.1 uncultured Muribaculaceae bacterium | reverse complement strand
TATAAAACTATATTTTTTCATATTTAATTATATTCAAATAAAAAAATACTATTTCTAGTATTTAAATTTTTAATATTTCATCTTCTATAGTTTTAAATAACATAGCTGCGTGATAACCATCTTGTAAAGCATGATTAAGTTGAACTGATAAATCAACATAATATTTATTATTTTTTAAAAAATACTTTCCATAACAGATTAAAGGAATACTACTTTTAGCACTATAATTTATTGGATGCGTAACACCAGTTATTCTTATCCAAGGAAGGCATGTTACATATATTTTATTATTACCATTTTGTATTCCCGTAAGCTCAGCTCTATTAACAGCTGCACTTTTTAATTTATTATAATCATTAATAAAAGAATCTAGTTTTTCATCATATATTAATTCATCAGAAAATCTAACAAGATTATTTTCATTTATAACAGTAAAACCCGCATCTATCTTATCATATTTATATAACTTTTTATCTTCATAAACATATTTATATTCATCTAATTTATTAACTGATTTTAAAAGTACATAAAGCATTAATGCATAAAAAGAAACTTTATTATCTTTAGAATAATTAACTATGTTTGTTACATCAATTATTGTAGTTAAATTAAAATATGGATTTTCAAAATTCATATATCTTTCATATACTTCTTTTCTTTCTAAAGTATTTATATCTACTAGTGTTTTCATATCATCACTTCTTTCCGTATTTATTATAACATAATAAAAGACTATGTTATTAAAAACATAATCTTTTTTAAGTTATTGGACTGATTTTTGAATTTATAAAGTTTTCAATTTCAATTTTATCTACTTTTTCTTTATCAAAACTTTCGTTAAATGAAATATCTAAATCATCAATGTACTTAGCTGCTGTTAATAAAGTATAGTCATCTTCAGATATACTAACTATTACATTATCATCATTTACATCAATTACTAAAACATTAGTTAAAAATTCACCATATTTTTCTTCATTATCTTCTTCATAATCAACATATATAGTTACTTTATCACCAGTAGTTATTTTTTCTTCATCTTCTTTTTCAATAATAAATAAAGTATATCCTTCTTCTATATTATTATATTCATATGAACTTATATAATCCTCCTTAATTGCTTCTTCATAGAAAAAACCTTCTTCTGGTATAACATATCCAGCTTCAACATGATAACCATATATTTTACTTACGTCAGTTATAATATCAAACTCATCAACCATACTTCTTTTAACATCTACATAATGAATATTTAATTCTAGAATCTCTTCATTAGAAGTTAACATTTGTTTAGCAACTGGCACTTTTACATATGGATCATGATTTACTATTACAGCGCCTATTAAATAACCAATTAATACACCTATAAGTAACATCATCGCAAGTAGTCCATAATTTTGTTTAGTTTTGTCTTTTTTCATAATTTCGTCTCCTTAATTAAATATTACTCTTATTAATTAAAACTGTCAATAATTAATTAATATACTATTTTCATTTAACATTCATTTTACAAAAAAAGCACAAGTGTGCTAATTTCCAAAATCATTTTGATAAGCTATTAAACTTGCGCTTTTAACGTTTTTCATTTTTTCTAAACTATTAACTATATTAACGCTATTGATATCTTCTTTATTAATATCTATTTCTAGAGTTAATTCAAATTCACTATTGTGTGCTGTTTTACTAGTTATCTTATATTTAGGTAATTCTTTTTTTATTAACTCAATAACATTGTTATCAATATTTTTACCATACTTTACTACTAATAAATATCTACTAGTAGTTCTAAATCCAAATAGATATACAACAAAATATAATATACCAAGTGCAAGTGATGCCACAAGTGCTGGAATATATAAACTAGCTCCTGCCATAATACCTGCAGTTATTGCCCAAAACATAAAACCTGTATCAACTGGTTCTTTAACCGCTGTTCTAAATCTAACAATAGAAAGTGCACCAACCATACCAAGTGATAAAGCAATATTTGAACTAATTGTTCTAATAATTAGTGCTGTTACCATAGCAAGAAGTAATATACATAAAGCAAATGCTTTAGAATAGACTACCCCAGTAAATGTTTTTTTGTAAATATAAATTATAAACATACCGATTATAAACGCTGTTAATAGTGATAAAATAATATCAACTGTTGATATACTACCACTAAAATTATTTAATACTGAATCTTTAATTGTATCTAAAATACTCATTTTTTACTCTCCTTACTTAATACTTCTGCATATTGCAAATTTGCTAACGGCTTCCCTACAAGAAGGAATTTCACTAATCATATTTGCTATATGTAGAGGTAATACTTCATTAAACTTTACTTCCATAACTATTTTATCATCTTCATCAACTTTATAAGTTATCTTATTATTATCAAATAAACTATAGTTATATCTTCCACTTCTTATATCTTCATCAAAAGTAATTCTTACATCACTTACTGGATAAATAAAAGCTGTTCTGTGATATGACACTATAATTGATGGTATTAACGCTAATGTTTTAATATCTAATAAAAATTCTTCTAAAAGACCTTTACTTTTTATACCATTATAATTACCCTTCAATATTTTATTATAAATATCTCTAGTTATTAAAGTTTGTTCTTTAGCAGTTAAATTATTATGCTTAACTTTCTTTTCTAATCTTATAAAATTTTCATCATTATTATATGTTCTAATTCTAAACTTTTTTCGATATAATACACCATCTAACTTTTCATAATAAAAATTAGAATTATGATCATCAAAGTATAAACTTTTAATTAAATATTTTCCATCTTTATTAGCATTTTTATCTATGTCCATAAATAAAGATAGTTTCTTTTGAAGTAGTTTTGCTGCTCCAAGAGATATTTTGAACTTTAATTCATGCCTATATTTATATGTCTTCATGATATATCACCAAAATAACTTTCATACTCATCATTTGATAAGTTAAAATAAGATTTAGTTTGTTTCAAAACATATTCATTTCTATTTCTAGCATACTCCTTCATAAACTCAATATCTTCTTCCCATTTAGAATAACTCATATCCCATCTATCTAAGTTTCTAGCTATTTCTTCAGTTGATATTTCATTTATAATTTCATCAATTTTTTTTATTACTGTTTCTTCATTCCAAGTGTTTTTCAAGTTATAAGAAAGTCTTTCTAAATATGTTTTTTGAAACTGTTCACTTTCCATTAAATTTCTTAATAAAAATGTTGAATAAGCATATTCGGTCATACCTTCAGTACTTGTTGAAAACTTATAATAATCTCTTTGAACAATATACATTGAAAAATCTAAATCATAAAATATATAATGCCAAGCACCATCATCTATATTTGGATTAGAAAAATATCTTAAGTTAACCATATCATAATTACCAGTCCAATTCTCAGCAATCCAAAAGTCACATATATTTTCAATATCTATTTGCTTTTTAACATAATTATAATTTTCTTCATCTTTTAAAGAGTTGTTAGAAATAAAATCCATAAGCTCATTATAATTATCAATTGTACCACTTTTTACTTCTCCATCTATTCTTAATATATCAGTGTTTTCTTTCGTAGCTTCAACATTATAATTATTGGATACAAATGTCTCATCTACTTTTTCTCTTATAAAATAAAGTCCATGATATTCACCATTTAAATAAAGTGCAACTGGTTTATAACTTTGAACATCTACATCTGTATATTCATCTACTAAACTAGTTGGTACTAAATCTTTTATAATTGTTTTTCTTGAGGCTATACCCATTTCATCTTGAGAACCAGTTCTTAATACAAGTGAATTATAAACAGTAGATTCTCTATTATCAAAAACTTGATAATGTAAATGAGTCGGTCCATATTCACTTCTAAACTTTATTTCATAACTTTTTTTAGGATGACCTCTAGTAGATCCGCCAAATAATTTAAGTCCTGCATCTATTTCAAAACCTTCGCCATTTACATCTGTATACTTAACATGTACTGGCCTTTCAACTCCGAGTGTCCATGCATCATTATGTATTGTTGATAAGTCATTTGGATTTATTGTCAAGGACATAACTGCAATATTATGGTTTTCATTTACTACATAACTATATGTTTCAACTTCACTTGATCTCATACTTCCATTTTTGTTTATTAATTTTAAAACAGTAGTCTCATTTATTTCTAATGGACTACTGTATTTTTTTGATGAAGCGCTTGGAGTTGATCCATCTAGTGTATAATATATATCATTACTTCCTAAAAGTTTTACTTCTAATGTTGAATCATTATATACTCCTGAGTCTACACTTGCTATTGGGCTTGAAGAGATAGCTTGAATACCATAAGAATTTTTTGAAAGAGGTGTTACTTCATCATAATAGTAAACTCCATAATCTATATTTTTACCTATTGATTTATTATTATCTACTCCTCCTACAAATATAGAATCAATTACTTTAGAACCTTTTGTAATATATATACCTTCTTTATCACCAACTTTAAATCCAGCATGATAATAATTATTATTTGTTAAATTAGTATCACCTGATGCCATTATTACATAGTACTCTTTTTCTTTTAAAGTTACGTCTGGCATTTTATACTCACATATATTATCTAAGTTACTTGATATACAGTAATCACTTAAATTTATTTCTTTATTAGAATTATTATATATTTCAATAAAATCATAATAGTTAGCACCATTTTGAGGTAAGTAACTAGAGTTTGAATTAACAACTTCACTTATTATTAAATCTTCATTTGTTTTTAAATATTTTTCTTGAAATTCATTTATTCCGTCTAAATCATTTTCATAACCAGGTGAAATAGTATAGCTTTCAAAGTATCCACCTTCACCATAAATCATAGATACTCCATTTGGAATATTTTCGTAACTATATTTATTAATTACTTTACCTTGATTATTTGTTAAAACTACATCCCCAGTATTATTATCTAATTTAAAGCCAGTACTTAAGTTATCGCTTTTGTTACTATCTCCCGAATTACTTACACTAATAATTTCTCCCGGTTTTAATTTAACATCTGGAAATTGCCATTTAAAACTTACATTTTCATCATTAGATAAACTATAATTTTCTAAGTTTATTGTATCATCACTTATGTTTTTTATTTCAATAAATCCATTTAATTTATTTTCTTCATTTAAATAGTTTCCTTGATTATTAATTAAAAATTCATTTATTATTAATGTTTGATCTTCAAGTATTAATGATTTTAAAAATGCTTCATGACCATCAATAGTATTTGCATATCCTGGTGTTGGAGTATCTGTTATAGCCCAAGATCCAACTTCATCTCTATACATAGAATAATTATTTTCAAGCGATGTAAGCTCTACTGCATCATGAACGCTTCCATTTGGTTTTAATAAAGCAATAGTTTCTCCTCCACCAGATTTTAACTTAAATGGAGCATTTAATCCACTTTCATTTTTACCACTTAAATATATAATTAAATAGTCTTTTGATTTTATTGTAACATCTGGAAAAGTCCATTTAACTTCGCCACTTTCATCTGTAAGTCCATAATTTAAAAGTTCTATTTCATTATTACTTCCATTATAAAGTTCTACAAAATCATACACATTCCCATTTTCATCAGCAATAATCCCGTTATTATTAGATGTAACTTCATTTATTATTAGTTTAGTAATATTACTTTCTTCATTAGTTAACGCTTTTTTTTCTAAATTTTTAAATTCAATATCAGAAAATATTGCAATTAAAAGAGCTATTAATAAACCACTAATAGCTATTATAAAAAACTTTTTATTTTGCTTAAAAACATCACTATTAAATTTCATATTTCTACCACAAATTTATTATACTATAATTTATTAAAAAAAACTATAATTATTTTTATAATTATAGCTATTTAATTTTATTAAAAAATAATATATATTTTAAACTAATTTGTTTTAAAGCATAAAATTTATGCCCAAAATATTATAAAACATCTTTTTGCATAAAAAAACTCGCAAATACGAGTAATTTTGTATAACCATAATAGCTGATTATCTTTTTGAAAATTGTGGTGCACGACGTGCTTTTTTAAGACCATATTTTTTACGTTCTTTAACTCTTGCAT
>CAYJNS010000061.1:0-6373 GCA_964371745.1 uncultured Muribaculaceae bacterium | reverse complement strand
TAATCCACCAGCTTTTTTTACTATATCTTCACCAGGCCTTAACCATAAATGATATGTATTAGCTAAAATAATTCCACTACCCATATCTTTTACTTCTTCTGGGGATAAAGTTTTAATAGTGCCTTGCGTCCCCACAGGCATAAACATAGGAGTTTTATATTCTTTATCATTATGTATAATAGTACCTATTCTAGCCTTTGTCTTTGTATCTGTATATTCTAATTTAAATTTAATCATTTGCATCACCACATAAAGATTATATCATTATAGGTTTAAAAAAACTAGCATATAACATGCAAATATTATTTTTTTATTTGACATTTTCTAAAAAAACAATTATAATACAATTTAACTAAGGGGTTTATATGGAAAAAAGAGTTAATATTGACATTATTGATGATATGATGAAATTTAATTTATCCAAAGATAATGCACTGTATATTAAACACGTTTTAAATCAATACAAAGTTTATTTAAATAGCCTTAAGCTCTTAGGCAATAATGAGTTGTCATTTTTAAAAGAACTTAGAAGACAAGAATCAATTAATAATCAAATTGTTGAAGGCATAGAACCTTTTTTAATTCAAATGTATTATAATTCAAATTTTCCATCTGCAACAATATTAGCAAATTCAAAAAAAATAAAAAATTCTACTGCTACAATTAATGATTTATATGATATTCACTATATATTATTGAAAGGATTAAAAAAAGCAAATGAAAGTTTTCAATATAAGCGATTACATAACAATTATTTTGTTGGAACCACAAATTACAACATAACTGAAATAGATTACTACGCGTTAGATATAGATTATATTGATCTTGCACTTGAATTTCTTTTGGAAATTTATAATATGACTAAAATTGAAATTGAATCTGACATATTTATACAACCTATTATTTTAGAAATATTAGTTTCCGCTCTTCAATGTTTTCCAGATGGAAATACTAGATTAGCTAGAATATTGAAAACAACACAAATATGGAATTTAACCAATAACAACTTGAAATTTAACACAAAAATACCTTCATTATATACTTCAGAAGCAATTCAAATATTAAACAAACGATCAAATATGAGACAATTGATTAATATATTAGCAATTAATCCTAATGAAGAAACTTTTAATGAATATATAAATGATAGTTTGGAAATAATTGATGAACAAATTATGTTAAATCAAAATAGAGTAGAAAAATGTTTTCGTTCAATCAAAAAATTAAATCTAAATAACTAATAGATTATAAAACATAAAAAAAATATTGTGTAAATTAATACAATATTTTTATTTTATAAACATTGCATCACCAAACGAGAAGAATCTAAATTCATTTTTAATTGCATAACTATATGCATTCATTATACATTCTTTATTTGATAGTGCACTAACAAGCATTAAAAGAGTACTTTTAGGTAAATGAAAATTAGTAATTAAACTATCTACTGCTTTAAATTTATATCCAGGATATATAAATATATCTGTATTATCTTCACAAGCTATAAATTTACCATGTTTATTTATAATACTTTCTAATACTCTAACAGATGTAGTTCCTACAGCAATTATTTTTTTGCCATTTTTTTTAACTTCATTTAATTTATCAGCAACATCTTGTTCTATTTTATACCACTCACTATGCATAATATGTTCTTTTATATTAGTTACTTCAACTGGTCTAAATGTACCAAGCCCTACATGCAAGGTTACATATAAAACATTTATACCTTTATCTTTAATTTTTTCTAAAAGTTCGTTTGTAAAATGCAAACCAGCAGTTGGAGCGGCACTAGATCCCACCTCTTTAGCGTATACTGTTTGATATCTATCCTTATCACTAAGATTTTCATGTATATAAGGAGGAAGTGGCATTGAACCTAATTTATCAAGTATTTCATTAAATATTCCCGTGTATTTAAACTCTACTATAGTAATACCATCATTTAGAATTTCTTTCACAGTGCAAGATAACTGATCACTAAATTTAATAATAGTATTTTTCTTTAATCTTTTTTGCGGTTTAGCTAAACACTCCCATGTATTATTTAAAGTATTTTTAAGAAGTAAAAGTTCTATAACAGCTCCAGTGTCTTCTTTAGTTCCTATTATTCTAGCGGGTAATACTTTGGTATTATTTAAAACTAATGTATCTCCTTTTTCTAAATAATATATTATATTTTCAAAAACAGTTTCTTTTAAAGCCCCTGTTTTTTTATCCATAACTAAAAGACGCGATTTTTCTCTATTTAAAAGTGGAGTTTGAGCAATTAAAGAATCTGGCAGTTCATAATCATATTCACTAGTATTCATTATAATATGTCCTTAATAACTTTATATACTTCTTCTGATATTTCTATAATTGATTTTGGTTTATTATTTTCTGAACAACTAACGGTTTTAAATTTAAATCTTTCTGCTAAATATAAATATGTTTTTTCAGCGTCTTTTAAATGTTTTTCATCACTTTCATGTTGGTCTAATTTTTCTAAACGATTATTTCTAAGGCTTTCACCAACTTTATAAGGCATATGTAAAAATATAGTTAAATCAGGTTTTGGTAAATTTAATAAACCATATTCTAATTTATCAAGAAAGTCTATTATTTCAATTTGTTCTTCTTTACTCTTTGCTTTACCACCTTGATGAGCCATATTACTAGTTACATATCTATCAAGTATCACTATATAATTTTTCTTTAGATACTTATTAATTGTTTCTATATTATATAATCTATCTGCTGCGTAATATAAACTTGCTACTTTAGGATTAATATGAGTAGCACCTTCAGGAAACCATCCATTAGTTATATATTCTTTACCTAGACATGGCCCCCCAACTATTTTTCCAGTTGGTGATTCATACATTGGAAAAGATGTTTTAAAAATCTTATGCCCTTCTGTATCAAGTCTATCAAATATAAGTTCACTTTGAGTTGCTTTTCCTGATGAATCAGTCCCTTCAATTACTATTAATTTACCTTTTTTTTCTATATTTTCTTTTTTCATGTTTACTCCTTATATTTATCTGTTAATTTTTTTACATCTATTAATAATTCATTTTGATTTTTTTTCTTACTTAAACAGTTATGAATAATACTTGCTACTTCTTTAAAATCATCTTTATTAAAGCCTTTAGTACTCATAGCTGCTGTACCTATTCTAATACCGCTTGTAACAGTAGGATTTTCTAAATCAAAGGGAATTGTATTTTTATTTACCGTTATATTTATCTCATCTAATAAAGTTTCTGCTTCTTTTCCAGTTATATTATAGGAAGATTTTACATCTATTAAAAGTAAATGATTATCAGTACTTCCTGTAATAATTGAAACGTTTTCTTTAGTCAATTCTTCACATAAAACTTTTGCGTTATCTACTACGCTTTTTATATACTTTTTAAATTCTGGCTTTAAAGCTTCATAAAAACACTGTGCTTTAGCACCTATTACATGCATTAATGGTCCGCCTTGTAATCCCGGGAATACTTCTTTATTAATTTTTTTCATCAACTCTTCATTATTAGAAAGTATAAGTCCACCTCTTGGACCTCTTAATGTTTTATGTGTGGTTGTTGTTACAACATCTGCATAAGATAGTGGTGATACATGATAATTAGCTGCGATAAGCCCCGCAATATGGGCCATATCAACTACTAAATAAGCATTTACTTTATCACATATTTCTCTAAACCGTTTAAAATCTATTGTTCTAGAGTATGCTGATGCTCCTGCAATTATTAATTTCGGTTTTTCTTTTAGAACTATTTTTTCTAATATATCATAATCTATCATATTAGTATTTTTATCTACATCATATGTTATTACATTATAATCTTTTCCTGAAAATGATAATTTATGACCATGAGTTAAATGTCCACCACTTAATAAATTCATTCCTAGTATTTTATCACCACTATTAAGTAAAGCTCTATATACAGCCATATTAGCACTTGATCCACTATGAGGTTGTACATTTGCATATTTACAATTAAATAATTTAGTAGCGTACTCTATTGCTTTTTTTTCAAATATATCTACATACTCACATCCACCATAATATCTTTTATCTGGGTAACCTTCAGCATATTTATTAGTTAAAATACTTCCTTGAAGTTTTAAAATATCTTTTGAAACAAAATTTTCAGACGCTATTAATTCTATATTATCATTTTGTCTTTTAGTTTCTAAATCTAAAGCCTCTTTTAATACTTTATCCATATAACACCATCCTTATTTATTTTGCATTTTATATGCATCTACTGTATTACTTATCACCATAGAAACAGTCATAGGTCCAACACCACCTGGTACTTTAGTAATATATTTTACATGATCTTTTACATTTTCAAAGTCTACATCACCTATTAGTTTATTATTAACTCTTGTAATTCCAACATCTATTATAGTAGAGTTATCTTTTACCATATCTTTAGTTATTAAATTACATTTACCTGTTGCACTAATTACTATATCAGCAGTTTTTGTAAATAAACTTATATCTTTAGTTTTAGAATGACACATAGTAACAGTTGCACCTAAATTATTTAAAGCAATATTTAAAGGTTTACCAACTAAATTACTTCTTCCTATTATTGTAACATTTTTATCACATACGTCTATTTCATAAAAATTTAATAATTTTATAATACCTTTAACAGTACATGGTAAAAAACCTTTTTTATTCATATAATTAGCATATACACTTTCACTATTTAATCCATCTATATCTTTTAAAGGATGAATATGATTAATAATATTATCAAAACTTATATTACTAGGAAGTGGACTTTGAATTATAATACCATTTATATTTTTATCATTATTAAGTTCTTTTACTTTGTTTATTATTTCATCTTCACTAATATTTTTATCATATTTAATAAGTATAGGTTTAACACCTACATTTTCACATGCTTTTATTTTTGCTTTTACATAGACTAAACTTGCTTCATTATCACCAACTAAAATAATAGCAAGTGTAGGTTTTATTTTAATGTTTTTTATTTCATTTTTTATTTCTTCAAGTATTTTACTACTTACAAATTTACCCTCAAGTATTTTCAAATGTATCACCTTTTTCTATAAATATTTTATCATATAATCAAAAAAAACACTAATAATTTCATTAGTATTTTCTATAAACAGTTCTTTTTATATTCTTTCTCATTGTAGATCCTACTTTTTCTTCATTATTTAATATATTAAGAAGTGAATCTTTTATACCAGCAACTCTAAGTGTTATATCTCTATCACTTAAAAGTGTATAAACAGTATTTGAATCTACTGTTCGAATATTTCCTTCAATAGCTTTTTGATATGAAATATATTTTATTTTTCTAGCTTCATCATTATTATTTGGATTAACATCATAAGCATGAGCATAATCCGTTAAAACTTTTATAACAGTATTTATATTTGCATTACCAGCCATAAGTGATACTGCGCCATCTGTAGTAAATCCCATATAATTAGACCCACCACCTACAATGATATGATTACCTTTATTTAAATTATCCTGCAAAGAACTTGGAGTTACATCAATATATCCATTACTTAAAATTTCTTTCATTACTTCAACATCTTCTAAAACATTTTCTATACAATCTTCTTTAGCAGAATTTATCATAATATTTAAATATTTTTCAGGATTTGACATACCAGAGGCTAAAACTATATTATCAAGTCCCATCTTTTTAGCACTTTTATATAACGTAATAGCATTTTTCATAGTATAAAGCATTCCAATAGTATCTCTAGTACTTCTTAAAATACTTTTATCCATTTCATCTCCTCTGTTACCATTTCCACCGCCAGTAACTAATAAAAATTGAATATTATCATTTATAGCGTTTGCTATATTATTCATAAGATTATTATTAGCTCCTTCAGTAAAAAAATTACCACTTGTTTTCATTGCAACTTGTTTCATATTTATCCCCCACTTTCAAAACATTTATTTTATTTTATCAAAAATATTAATATATATCAAACTATTTTATTAAAAAAGATAACCTTAATTATCTTCAATATTAAATAACCCTTCATTTAAAGTAATACCCAAATGTTTATAGGCTTTATCACAAGCTACTCTTCCACTTCTAGTTCTTTTAATAAATCCTTCTTGAAGTAAAAAAGGTTCAACTACATCTTCAATAGTAGTTACTTCTTCACCAATACTTGTTGCTATAGTTGATGCTCCAACTGGTCCGCCATTAAATTTTTCTATTAATGCTTTTAAATATTCTATATCAATATTATCAAGACCAAAATCATCAACATTTAATATACCTAAAGATTTTTTTGTAATATCTAAATCTATTTTACCGTTACCAAGTACTAAAGCGAAATCTCTAACTCTTTTAAATAATCTATT
>CAYJNS010000060.1:0-6393 GCA_964371745.1 uncultured Muribaculaceae bacterium | reverse complement strand
AATTAGAGTTTTACAAAAGTAACAATATTGCAATAAAAAAAAGACTTTGAAAGTCTTTTAACTATTTTTTCCTAACTCTTTTAGCTGGTTTAGTATCTATAGTATATCTAAGTTTTAATTTATCAGCTATTTGATCTACACCATCTATAAAAATTGTTTTAATATTATTATCATAATTATATCTTTCATATAATAAGTCATCAAATAATTCATCTACTATACCTTTAAGTTCTCTAGCACCAACTTCTTTATTTATTTTAGATATGATTGCATCATATACTTCAAGAGGTACTTCAAAATTTTTATCTTTTAATTTTAATCTTTCACCTATAATTTTTAGTGGACTATTATCACTTTCTTTTAATATTTCCATATATATTTCAGTGGTTAATTTATTAAAACAAACTTGATTGGGAAATCTACCTAAAAACTCAGGTGATAAACCATATTTAATAAAATCTTTTACATTTATTTTTTCTAAAGTAGTTTCACTTATTTGATTAGAAAACCCGATTACTCTTTTTTCATTTAAATCTTTTAAATCACTAAAGGCTCCAGCCGCTATAAAAAGCATATTAGTTGTATCTACTTCAACAGAATCTCTCATATGACTGTGATTAAATAAATTTACTTTTCCACCTTCAGATATTTTAAGCAAACTATCTAAAACATCTTTTTTATGAATTGTTCCATTTGATGCATTTCCAGCTTTTTTATCTATTTCATCTAAAAAAACAATTGCATTTTGTACTCTATTTATATTTTCGTTTTCTGCACTATATAATGCTTCAAATATACCTTCAACATCTTGTCCGTAATAACCACTTGATGTTACCGCAGTCATATTTCCAACAGTAAATGGTATATCTAATAATTTATTAATTTGTCTCATAATTTCTGTTTTCCCAACACCTGCTGGTCCATAAAATAACATATTAGATTTTATATGATCCAAATAATGCTTATAAATATTAGTTAATATTTTTTTCACTTGTTCATTTTGACCTTTAACATTTTTAATAATTGATTCATATAATTCACTTATTTTAGGTAAATCAACTATAAATTCTTCATTACTTATTTGCTTACAATTAAATTTTTTTATTTTATCACTTTTATAACTATTTGCCTTTTCATAGTTTTCACTTGTTATATCATTTAATTCTACTTCCACTAATACATCATCATCAAAATTAATATCTAAATCAGATTCAAATATATAATTATATACAAGTTCATATATTTCATCTTCAGTTGCATTTTCATCTATAGTAAGTTTTAATTTATTAATATCTATATCTACCCAAAAATAACCTCTGTCAAATTCTCTTTCTTTAAGTGTTTTAATATTACAATATGTTTTTCCTGTATCTAAATCTGTAATATAATTATTTGTTACCTTCCCATTTTTAATAAACTTATCTAAAATAAATTCATCTTCATCAAATTCAAATAAACATGATACTGTATTTACTTTTCCCATAACCTCACCTCTTAATATAAGAATAACAAATTAAAAAATATTTTGCAAGAGAAATATAATAAAAGAAGCCTAAGCTTCTTTTATTATATTATTAATTTCTTCTTCGTTTAAACCAGTGATATTATGAATTATTTTTATATCAAAATTTTCTTGTTTCATTTTTAAAACAACTTCTTTTTGATTTTCTGTTTTACCTTCGGCTAAAACTTTTTCTCGTTGCTCTTTAATACTTTCTTCTCTTGCTATTCTATTTTCTTCTCTTATTAAAGCCATTCCGTAATGGTCATCTGCCGCTTTTTTTCTTGGATGGATATCTATTATACATACTTTTTTTTACTTTTCAACACTTTCGACAAATACTTAAATTTCTCGATATTTTCCGACAAAAAAAGACTTAATTTAAAGCCTAATATTTTACACATGGCGTCCTCAGAAGGATTCGAACCTTCGGCCTGCTCCTTAGGAGGGAGCCGCGCTATCCAGCTGTGCCATGAGGACATTACTTAGGATAAATTGGCATTGTTAAAAAATTAACTAATAAAAATAAATATGTACCAGCTTTAAGTGGTGCTTTATATCTGAACATTTCATATATCGCTACCATTTTATCAGATAAAGTAACTATCCATGCTTCTTTACATTTTGGAAGAGCTTGAGACATTGGAAACATATGAGCTTCAATTGCATTTACTTCTTTTTTAGAAATATTAAAGTAATTTTTAGCATTTATACTTGCAACCTTAGGATGAGAGTATAAACTAAATTTACCTTCCATTTCTTCATCGACATAAAAGTCATGTAAAAGAGCAGCTCTTGTAACTGTTTCAATATCTTTAAATTTTAACTTTTTAGCAATTTTAAATGCCATTTTAGCCACGTTTAAAGAATGGTCTAATCTAGTTATACCATGATGATTTTCATCCTTTAAACTTATAAATTTATCATTTCTTATAATATCAGCAACGATATTATTATATTCAATTTCTTTTTCCATTTTATTCTAACTACCTCGAGTTCTTATTAATTATATCACTTTTTTTTAGAAATATCACTATTTTGTTCAAGTAACTTTAATATTTTACGTTGATTTGACTGTAACTCTTCAATATGATCGTATAATGCTTCTAAAATAAGTTCACTTTTTAAATCTGTTTTATAATCATTATGGTTTCTTCTTCTTTCCCTTTCTGCTTCCCTATTTTGACTCATCATTATAACTGGAGCTTGAAGCGCCGCAATACATGAAAGTACTAAATTAAGAAGTATAAATGGATATGTATCTAATTTTAATACAAATATATTAAGTAGTATCCATAGAATTAAAAATGATGTAAAACAAATAATAAAAGTCCATGAACCAGCTACTTTAGTAAGTAAGTCAGCCATTTTATTACCTAAGGTTTTATTTGACTCAGCTTCCTTATCAACATCTATTGCTACACCTTCATCTAAAATCATATCAATTAAATCATCATCACTTATTGTTTCTAAATCTTGATTAATTAATATCTTTGCTATTTCTTTTTTTGTTCTTTTTTTCGCCATTTTATAGCCTCCTATAAGTATTATAGCAAAACTAAAAATAGTGAGCGACTTAAAACATACAACTTTACATAAATTTTATATAGTTTTTAACTATATATATATATATTATATCACATTTGTTACAAAAATGCAAATTCATAAAAAAAAGATTATTTTCATAATCTTAATTTCAAAATGGTCGAGAAGACAGGATTCGAACCTGCGACCCCTTGGTCCCAAACCAAGTGCACTACCAAGCTGTGCTACTTCTCGAAAATATGGTGCACCCTAAGGGAGTCGAACCCCTAACCTTTAGATCCGTAGTCTAACGCTCTATCCAATTGAGCTAAGGGAGCATTTTCCCACATGCATATACATTATAGTATATTTTTGTGGAAAAATCAACTCTAAACGCTTAATTTATAGCCTTTTTCACGTAATAATAGTTTTCTAATAATATCTATTGGTATAATACTTAAAGAAATTATTATTAATATAATTAATTCTTTTTGTGTAAGACCAAATGTTCTAAATAGTTCTCCTCCAAAATAGATAATATATATTTGTGTTATTAAAATAAAAGCAAATATTAATAAAAATACTTTATTTTTAAATAAACCAGCAAATATATTAATTCTAGTAGTTCTAGCATTAAATGCATTAAATACACCTATAAAGATAAATAAAGCAAAATATGCAGTATATAAATACATATTATCATCTCCTGTTCTAAATATATCTTTTATAAATGGTAGTTTTAAAAATAATAAACATATAACTGATGTATATAATCCACTTACTAATATTTGACTTAACATATATTTATTTAAAATGGGTTCATCTTTATTTTTTGGTTTTTCTTCCATATATTCAGGAAGTGGAGCTTCAAATGAAAATGCTAAACCTGCAAACGTATCCATTATCATATTAAGCCATAACATTTGAATAATAGTTATTGGTTCACTAATACCTAAAAACGAACCTACTATAGATATAAAAAGCGCACAAACATTGATTGATAGCTGATATATTATAAATTTTCTTATACTTTTAAAAATAGTTCTTCCATAAAGAATAGCTTTACTTATTGAATTTATATTATTATCGAGTATTACTATCTCACTAGCTTCTTTTGCAACTTCAGTTCCACTTCCCATAGCAAATCCTACATTGGCTTTTTTTAAAGCTGGTGCATCATTTACACCATCTCCAGTCATACCTACTATTAAGTTCTTTGTTTGGGCTATTTTAACAAGTCTACTTTTATCACTTGGCATAGCTCTTGCTATTACTTTTATATTATTAAGATTTTGCATTACTTCTTCATCACTTAATTTATTAAATTGATAACTATCTAATACTATATTACTTTTACAATCAATTACGTCACATTCTTTTGCAATTACTTTAGCAGTTTCTAAACTATCACCAGTAATCATTATAACATCTATTCCAGCTCTTTTAATTTCATTTATTGAATTTTTACTTTCTTTTCTTAATTTATCTTTAATAGCTATAAGACCTTGATAAATATATGTATCATCTTTTTGATAAGCAAGAGCTATAACCCTAAGTCCTTTATTAGTTAATTCTTTTAATTTGTAATTAATACTATTTTTATTAAGAATTTTTTTTATATTACCATTTTTATCCATATAATAAGTACATTTTTCTATTATTATTTCAGGTGCACCTTTTATATAATGCTTATCTATTAAATCATTTATAACTACCTGGCTATATTTTAAATTACTAGTAAATGGTTTTTTAGATATAACTTTAGCATCAAAATATTTTTCTGAAACAAATTCCAGCAGTGCTTTATCTGTTGAATTACCACCAATTATTTTATCACATGTTAAAACACTTTCATTATTATAATATAAGTTATAATACACATGTTTAAAAAATTTTTCATATTTTTTTAAAACTTTAAAGCTATTTACTTCAACTCCATCATAACTTATGAAACTATTAACTGATAATTTTCCTTCAGTAAGAGT
This sequence comes from uncultured Muribaculaceae bacterium, assembly GCA_964371745.1. GTDB lineage: Bacteria > Bacillota_I > Bacilli_A > RF39 > UBA660 > CAKOSP01. The sequence continues at coordinate 1,383 of CAYJNS010000060.1, read as the reverse complement.
TCCTGTTTTATCTGTTAATAATAAATTAAGGGAACCAGCAGTTTCAACACCTACTAATTTTCTAACTAAAACATTATCTTTAAGCATCATTTTCATATTAGATGAAAGTACTAATGTAATCATCATAGGAAGGCCTTCTGGTACTGCAACAACAATTATTGTAACACTTAAAGTAAGTGCATATAGTAAATATTCAAACATTTCATTAAAGTTAGTTATCGTATTAAGTATTAATGTAATATCAAAATTATTATTTACTACTATGTTCATAAATAAATAAGCAAATGATGCTAAAAACGCACCAATATAACCAATTTTACTAATAGTCTTTGCAAGTCCTCTTAATCTAAGTTTTAAAGGACTATCTGGAACATTTTCTTGTAGTTCTTTAGATATGTTACCATAAACTGTATTATCACCAACAGATGTTATTTTAACCTTAGCATTTCCATTATAAACAGTACAACCTCTATAAATATTTTTATCTTTGATTATACTTTTTTTAACTTCTTTTGTTTCACCATTTAAAGAAGATTCATCTACAGATAAATTACCAGATATTAATTTTCCATCAGCGGGTATCTTATCACCAGTTTCTAAAATTATTATATCTCCAACAACTATTTCATTTATAGATATTTCTTTTAATAAGTTATTTCTATATACTTTCACTGTAATATTAGATGTAGAACTTAAAAGTTTAGAAAATGCTGATTCAGAACCATACTCTGATATTGATGATATAAACGTTGCTAAAAGTACTGCAACTAATATACCAATTGTTTCAAACCAATCAAAAGACCTAAATAAAAATATAGTTTTTATTAATAAAGCCAACAATAATATTTTAATTATTGGATCTGCCATTGCTTCAATTAATAATTTTAAAAATGTATTTTTTTTTAACTTTGTTAATTCATTACTACCATTTTTATTTCTTGATATTAAAACTTCTTCTTCAGTTAAGCCCATAAAAAAAGTCCTCCTAAATAATATTATGAAAAATCCAAAAAAAAAATAAGTGTTTTTCACACTTATTAATTATATTTTTTAGAATATATAATAGTAGTTATAAGAAGTACAATTGATGTAAGTATACCTATAAAAAATGTCTCTAATGCAAGTTCAACACTAGCCTCTATACTAAACATTTGATAGTACCCTAATAAATGCCAGGTAAAAAAGTACCATAGTTCCATTGCTATAAAACCTAACAAACCTATAAAAGTAACTAATCTTCTAAATTTTTTAAAATTTAATATAACTCCTGCTAAATACATAAGTAAAAATATAATAGTCAACGGGTTTGTCAAAATAATTAAACCTTGAATATTTATATTTGAATTAACTCTACCAAACCAGTTAAAAAACATTAAACCTATA
>CAYJNS010000059.1:0-6992 GCA_964371745.1 uncultured Muribaculaceae bacterium | reverse complement strand
AAAAATATTGAAATAATATATAAATTTAATCAATTATAATATTCGTCTTTGTTCTTGTAGAACAAAGATTACATAAAAATGACAAACTACTTATAAAAAAACTATATTTAATGATATAATACAGGAAAGGAGATGAATTTATGCTAAATAAGGGAAATATTTATGAAAATGGATTTAATACTACTAATATAAAATCGTTTCAAATTAATAATCTTTTTAAACGAATGACTGTTAAATTGGATTTTCAAAAAGAAGTTAACATTTTTGTTGGAGAAAATGGATTAGGAAAGACCACTATATTGAATTGTTTATATTATCTTCTGAATAGAAATTATGATAAACTATTAGATATAGATTTCGACAGTATTGAAATTAGTTTTGGTAATGAAAAAATTTTGTTAGAATATAATGAAATATCAGAATACAATTTATATTCAGGAGTTCATTCTGGCTTTTTAGAAATGCAATTGAGAAATAGAACTAGACATAAAACATTAAGCATTGATGATGATGCTGAGATTGAAGAGTTAGCTATGTATTTTTCTAGAAGAGAAGAAATAAGTTTTAGTAAAGCCAAAAGCTATATTAAAAGCTTTATAAGAAATGATATGACCATTTCAAAAAAGTCAATAAATAAGGAAAATAAAATTAATAAATTTAATAATATTATAGAGTCTATGATTAAAGAGAAAATATTGTATCTTCCAACATACAGAAGAATAGAAAATGATATTTTTGAAGTAAATAGAAAAAAAATGCTATTGGAAGATGATTCTAATTTAATGCGTTTTGGTATGTCAGATGTCGATAAACTAATTGATAATATATTAAGTGAAATTAGAAAAAACACTGTTGAAAGTTATAATAAAATGACGGGTATTTTATTGAGTGAATATTCTGAAGGAAATAAAGATTTAGAACGAGATAAACAAATGGACTTTAGTCAAGTGCAAATAATTTTAGATAGGCTAGCAGATTTAATAAACATAGATGATAAAAATAAAATATTAAAACTTGTTGAAACAGGGAAAATTTATGATAAAAAATTCAATTATTTATATGATTTAATTAATAAACTGATGGATAATTATGAAAGTCAAAAAGATTATGATAATAGAATAAATAGTTTTGCTAATACATGTAATAAATACTTAAAAGGAAAAAGATTTGTTTATGATCAAAGTGAATTGAATTTGAATCTTGTTTTAGATAGCAAAGAAGATAAAAATATCAAAACTACTCAATTATCTTCTGGAGAAAAACAAATTGTATCTATTTTTGCTAGACTTTATTTAGAATTAGAAAATGATGTTATTTTAATAATTGACGAACCAGAGTTATCTCTTTCAATAATATGGCAAAGAATGTTACTTCCTGACATTATGAAATCGAAGAAATGTAAATTATTAATTACAGTAACTCATTCGCCATATATTTTTGAAAATGAATTTGACTTTGATACAAGAGAGATTAGCAAGTTCATTAGCGCTAATATTTAGGGGTAAGTATGGTAGTAGAACAATCAACGCTGAATCAAATGCGAGAAACTCGATTTAATTTTTCTCCAACATTAATGGAATTTATTATGAAAGTAAATGATGATAAAGATTTAATGTCAGTTTTTTATGAAGGAGAGGATGGTAAATATTACGATTATCAAATCGAAAAATATTTGACGGATGACTTTAATTCTTTTCCTGTTGGTTCAAAAAATAATGTTATAAAACTCTGGGAATATTTTAATTATAATAGAGAATATGATAATATAAAAAAGCTTTATTTTATAGATAATGATAACGAAGAAAATAGCGATTTTGATGATAATGTATATATCACACCTTGTTATTCAGTAGAAAATTTTTATTGTAGTGAAAATTGCATAAAAAAAATACTTAAAACTGAATTCTATTTAAATTATTCTTCAGAAGATAGTAAAAAATGTGTATCTGTGTTTAAAAAACATTTTAATGTGTACAACAATATAATTGTTGACTTCAATGCAATCTTCTTGCTTAATAGGGAAAAAGCTAGAATGAATCCTGAAGTAAAACAAATAAAAATATCTGATGTTAAAATCAAAAAGTTATTTACTATAACTCTAAATGAAGTTAGTAAATCTAGTGATTATGAAAAAAACATTTTAAAATTAATAGAAGAATCTGGTTTAACAGTTGAAGAAGTAGAATTAAAAAGAAAAGAGTTATTATCTTCAAATATTTTTCCAAATAATTTAAGAGGAAAAAACCAACTATCTTTTGTGGTTAAATATATTGAATTATTAAAAGCTAATATAAAGAATGAAGAATTTTTTTCAAAAAAAATATCAAGAGTACAAATAGAAGCAACAAAAAATACATTATCAATTTTATCAAGATATGCAGATGTATCACCTTGTTTAATTGATTTTTTACAATCACATAAATAAAATAATATTTTGACAAAAATACTTCAAATTAATGTTTTATCCGTATTTTTGTCAAGAGAACTACATTTTTCTAATCGCGTGGTGGTGATGGTGCTGAAGTAATATATGCACTTAGAAATGATTCAACACTTTCTGATATGATAGGTACTGAGTTTGTTAAGGCAGGTCAAAATTATCGTAGTTCATATCAAAGAAGAGGAACATCAGATCCATCTCTAGATTATTATTTTATGCATAGGAATACTCCTAATAATGAAACAGTTATTGTTGAATATGGTTTTTTAGATTCAACAGGGGATGATGTATCACAGCTTAAAAATAATTGGGAATCACTTGCTGAAGCAGTTGTAAAAGCTACTGTTGAATATGCAGGAGGAACTTATGTGCCACTTGAAAAAGAAAACTTTTATGTGGTGCAAGCGGGAGACAGTTTATATTCAATAGCAAGAAGATTTAATACAACAGTAGATGAACTTAAAAGAATAAATGAACTTACTAGTGATATACTTTCAATAGGGCAAGTAATATATTTAACTGCAGATAGTAATGAAGGGGATACTGATGATACAGTAAAACCAGATAGTTATGTGGTTAAAGCAGGTGATAGTTTATATTCAATAGCAAGAACATTTAATACAACGGTAGATGAATTAAAAAGAATAAATAATTTAACATCAGATATTTTAAGTATAGGACAAGTTTTATATTTAAAAGAAGGGACAAGTTTACCTGAACCTGAAGTTCCTGAAGAAGAAAATACTTATATAGTAGTAAGTGGAGATAGTTTATATTCGATTGCTAAAAAGTTTAACACAACAGTAGATGAATTAAAAGCTTTAAATAATTTAACAAGTAATTTATTATCAATAGGGCAAACATTAAAAGTTCCGGGGGTTAGTGAAGAACCTGCACCTGGGGAATACGTAGATTATATAGTTAAGTCAGGAGATAGTTTGTATGCTATAGCAAGAGCAAATAATACAACAGTAGATGAATTAAAAAGAATAAATAATTTAACAAGCGATATACTTTCGATAGGACAAGTTCTAAAAATACCTAAAGGGGAAAGTGTTAATAAAACATACACGGTAGTAAAAGGTGATAGTTTATATTCCATAGCAAGAAAATTTAGTACAACTGTTGATAAAATAAAAGAAATTAATAATTTAACAAGTGATATACTTTCAATAGGGCAAATACTAATGATACCTTAAGTATTTGTTTTTTTATTAAAACTTTTTGAGAACTTAACACTTTAATCGTTAATTTAGTTGTCGACAAATTGTCGACAACTGAAATTAAAAAATATAAAATAAATACTAAAATAAAAATTATTTCAGTTGATTAGTATTACTAGACAACTATTATGCCTACTGGAGAGAATTGATTTTTTATATTTTTATTTATAAATAAAGGTTATGCTTTAATAGATTTTATATTAAAAATTTGGTACAATACATTTGAGGTGTTTATCGTGAATATAATCATAATTGGAGCTGGTCCAGCAGGTTTAATGGCTGCTATAAGATCTAGTAATGAAAATAATAATATTATAGTACTTGAAAAAAATAAAGAAGCAGGTAAAAAATTATTAATAACAGGTAGTGGAAGATGTAATTATTACAATAAAAATATCAAAGAAGAAAATTATTATTGTGAAAATAAAGAACTACTTAGAAATATACTTAGTCATAAAGATATAGTATTTAATTATTTAAAAGAAATAGGTATAGAACCTAGTCTAATTAACGATTATTATTACCCGGTAAGTAAGGTTTCATCATCAGTTTTAAATGCACTTTTATTAGAATGTAAAAATAAAAATATAAAAATTATATATGAATATAATGTTGATAATATAGATGAAGTAAAAAAAGATTTTAATGCAGATAAAATCATTATAGCAACGGGTGGTGCATCTTATCCTAAAACAGGAAGTGATGGATATTTTCAAAATTATCTTAGTAAAAAAAATATAAAAGTAAATAAATCATATCCAGTACTTACTACACTTTTAACTAATAATAAAGCAACTGATAAGTGGGCTGGTATAAGAATATTTTCTAGAATTTCATTATATATAAATGATGAATTTATAAAAAGTGAAGAAGGAGAACTACAATTAATAAATAATGGTATTAGTGGTATATGTACATTTAATATTAGTAGAAAAGCAGTAAAGTCTATAAGTAATAAAGAAGATGTAAAAGTAACAATAGACTTTATGCCAGAATATAATAATATCTTAGAATTTTTAGAAAAAAGAAATAAAGATTTACCAAATAGAACTTTAATAGAACTTTTAGAAAGTATAATAAATTCTAACTTATTATATATATTATTTAAAAATAATAAATTAGATGTAGATATTAGTTATGATGATCTTAATGAAAGTAATTTATTAAGATTAGAAAAGATACTTAAAAATTATACTCTTAATATAACTGGTTATGGAAACTTTGATAAAGCTCAAGTTACAAGTGGAGGAGTTAATACTTTTGAAGTAAGTGAAACCTTAGAATTAATTAATTATAAAGATGTTTTTATAGCAGGTGAACTTTTAGATATAGATGCTGATTGTGGTGGATATAATTTAGCAAATGCATTTATAACGGGATATATAATAGGAGAGTATTTAAATGATAAAAATTAGACAAGTTAAAATAGATGTTAATAAGTATAGTGATGAAACAATAAAAAAGCAAATACAGTATAGATTAAATGTTAATCCAAATGATATTATTACATATAAAATAAATAAAAAGTCAATAGACGCTAGAAAGAAACCCTTAATATTTTTTATACTAGAGTTATTAGTGACAGTTAATAATGAAAAAGAGGTATTATTACTTAATAAAGATAAAGATGTACTTGAGTTTATTGAATCTGAATATTCAATTAAAATAAATGAAAATAAAACGCTTGAAAATATAGTAATAGTAGGTGCAGGTCCAGCAGGATTAATGAGTGCATATTTACTTTCTAAATACGGATATAAACCACTTATTATTGAGCGTGGTAAAATGGTTAAAGAAAGAGAAATAGATGTAGATAATTTCTTTACTAAAGGAGTTCTTAATAATGAATCTAATATACAGTTTGGTGAAGGTGGAGCTGGAACTTTTTCAGATGGAAAATTAGTAACTCTTATAAAAGATAAAGAAAATAGATCTAAATATTTATTTGAACTATTAGTTAAGTTTGGTGCTCCAGAAGAAATTTTATATGAACAAAAACCACATATTGGAACAGATATATTAAGAAAAGTAGTTATCAATATGAGAAATGAAATTATTTCTATGGGTGGTAAATTTTTATTTAATACTAAATTAACTAATATAAATATAGATAATAATAAAGTAAAAAGTATAATAGTAAATGATAATGAAGAAATAAAAACAGATATATTAGTTTTATCAATAGGGCATTCTGCTCGTGATACATTTACTATGCTTCATGATAATAAAATAGATATGAAGTCTAAACCCTTTGCGGTAGGTGTAAGAGTGCAGCATAAACAAAGTATGATTAATGAGTCTCAAATAGGTGTTAAAACGCATTCTAAACTAGAAAATCAAAGTTATAAATTAACATATCAAACTAAAACTAACAGAGGAGTTTATACTTTTTGTATGTGTCCAGGAGGTTATGTAGTTAACTCTTCAAGTGAAGAGGGAAGACTTGCGATAAATGGAATGAGTTATCATGATAGAGCATCTGATAACGCTAATAGTGCTATTATAGTAACTGTTAATGAAGAAGATTTTGGTACTTCTTCTTTATCAGGAATAGACTTTCAAAGAAGTTTAGAAGAAAAAGCGTTTAAAGTAGGAAATGGAAAAATACCTACTATGTTATATAAAGATTTTAAAGAAAATAATATTTCTAAAAACTTTGGTAATGTTAAACCATTATTTAAAGGGGATTATACATTAACAAACATAAGAGAAGTATTTCCAGAATATATAAATGAATCTTTAATTGAAGCAATAGATAATTTTGGAACAAAAATAAAAGGTTTTTCAGATGATGACACAATAATATCTGCAGTAGAATCAAGAACATCATCCCCAGTTAAAATAATAAGAGATGAAAACTATGAAAGTAATATTAAAGGAATATACCCAATAGGTGAAGGTGCAGGATATGCAGGAGGTATTACTTCATCATTTATAGATGGTATGAAGTTTGTTGAAGAGATAGTGGGATAAGTTTATAGTTCAATAGTATAAATTGGCTCTAGCACGATAAATCGAATATTGAATTATAATTTTTAAAAGACACTTAAAAAATTTTAATAAATTACTTTAACTTTTTCAAAAGATATTACTTAAGACATTATCATAAGTTAATCACAAAAACGAAAACTTAAAGTTATGAAACATTGATATATTATTTCATTTAGGGTATAATACTAAACAAGAAAGAGGAATATTATGAAAAAATTTTTAAAATTAATAGCATTTATATTTGGAATTATGCTATTAGGCATGGCTAAGGTAAATGCAGCATCACCAATATCTTTTGAAAATACTGGTAATTACGGTGTGAGTTTAACAGAATTAGA
>CAYJNS010000058.1:0-7009 GCA_964371745.1 uncultured Muribaculaceae bacterium | reverse complement strand
TAATATATATATAAAGTAGAGGGATATGTATATATGAATATTGATGAATTGTTAAAGAAAGCAGATGATAATATAAATAAACTTGATAATTGTTTAGAATTACAAAAAAATAGTTCAAATGATTTTCAAAAGGTAGAAAATAGGACTAAAGAATTTTTAATAAAAGAAATACCTATAGTTGAAAAAAAAGTTAAAAAAATCAAAACTAAAAGAAAAACGGATAAAATATCATGGTTTTCTAAAATTCAAAAAAATTACAAGAAGGTGTTAACATCAGTAATAGCTATTGGAATAATTGGTGGAAGTATATATGGAATAAATTCAATAACTAAAGCTGATTCTAAACAAGTAGCAACAGTGACTCCAAGTGTAACCCAAGAGTTTGTTGAAATGGAAAGTTTACCAACTCAAACAAATAGTTCAGATTATACCACTTTAGAAGTAAACTATGAAGCTGGTAATATGGAAAAAAAAGTAGAAATAGATCCTTTTATGAAAAGTATTAGTTTTGATAAACAAATAATACTTAAAGATAATGCTAATTACTATGCTAGTTTTAGTGATTTGGAAAATAATATAAATTCTAAAATAATACCTGAAAATGATATGATGAAATATGATATAAAATCTATAAATTATGATACTCCAGATGGTAAGAGTTTATATATAACATTTCAAGATGCAAATATCGCTGATTTAATGTTAGAAAGTGGGGCCACTATAAATGGTTTATGTTTAGTTAATAGCAATGAAGCAGGTAGTGATATTGCACAACATTATATTGTTAGGATAGATGCTATTAAAGATGTTCTAGAAAAAGAACTGTTACAAAGAGGAGTACTATAAACTCTTTTTTTCTTGAAATAACTAGAAAAAAAATGATATATATGGTACAATAAGTTAACCAAAGGAAGTGACAAAGTGAAACCAAATTTTAATGACGCTAAAAATAGAAGCAATACACCTATAAAATATGAAGTGTTAGATGACGATAATATAAAAATAGTTTCTAATAAAAAATTTTTTATAAGAACTTATGGTTGTCAAATGAATATTCACGATTCAGAAAATATTAAATATAATTTAATTACTTTAGGATATAAAGAAACTGATATATTAGATGAAGCTGATGTAGTTGTTTTAAATACATGTGCCATTAGGGAAAATGCAAAAGATAAGTTATTTGGTTTTTTGTCCCGCGCTAAACATTTAAAAGAAAAATATAAATCAGATTTAATAATATGCCTTGCAGGGTGTTTAATGCAAGTTGAAGGCGAAATTAATACTTTAGAAGAAAAACATAAATATGTTGATATAGTAATTGGTACACATAACTTAGAAGATCTTCCTAAATTTATTATCAGTAGAGAAAATAAACAAAATATAAATGTATATTCAAATAGTGATATAGTAAAAGAAAATATTAAATATGAAAGGGATTCTAACGTTACCGCTTTTGTCAATATTATGTATGGTTGTGATAACTTTTGTACATATTGTATTGTTCCTTTTGCAAGAGGTAAAGAAAGATCGCGTAGGCTTACAGATATTATAAATGAAGTAAAAGCTTTAAAAGAAAATGGTTATAAAGAAGTTATATTACTTGGACAAAATGTAAATTCATATAATTATGAAAATTATAAATTTAGTAATTTATTAGAAGAAGTAGCTAAAACAAATATTGATAGAATTAGATTTGTAACGAGTAATCCTTGGAATTTTACAGATAAAGGAATTGAAATTATAAAAAAATATTCAAATGTAATGCCCTATGTACATTTACCTATGCAATCTGGTAGTAATAATATATTAAAGCAAATGAATCGTAAAAACACAGTAGAAGAATATAAAATATTATTTGATAAATTAAAAAAAATAGATAATATAGCTATAACTACAGATATTATTGTAGGGTTTCCAGGAGAAACTGAAGAAGACTTTAAAGAAACTCTTAACTTAGTAGAGTATTGTAAGTTTGATGGGGCATTTACTTTTATATATTCGCCTCGCGAGGGAACAGTTGCATCACTTATGGAAGATAATACTAAAAAAGAAGAAAAAGAAAAAAGACTAGCAAGATTAAATGAGTTTGTTAATAAGTATTCACTTATAAACAATAAAAAATTAGAAGATAAAATAGTATCAGTATTAGTTATGGGAATAAGCGAAAAAAATAAAGCTATTGTATATGGTTATACAGACACTATGAAATTAGTTAATATAGATAAAGCAAAAGATAAAATAGGTGAAATTATAAATGTTAAAATTACTAAAGCAAAAAGCTTTAGTTTAGATGGAATTTATTTTGACAAGTAATAATTTATGTGTTAAAATTGATTTATCATAGAAGGGATTAGGATTTTATTATGGAAGAAAAAGAAACTATTAAAATTACAGATGAAAATGGAAAAGAAAAAGAAGTTGAAGTATTACATTATTTTACTTTAAATTCAAATAATAAGGATTATTTAATATATACTGAAAATGAAGAAGATGAAAAAGGAGATATCCTTGTATACTCTTCAGAAGTTATAGAAAAGGATAACGAAGTAGAACTTAAAGCTATCACTGATGAAAAAATATTAGCTGAAGTTACTGAAGTTTTAAAAGAATTAATATCAGAGGGAGAATAAAAATGAATAAATATGTTACAAAAACATTTAGTGTTGCAAAGAAAATAAAAGAAATAAGCAAAAACGTATTTGTATTATCAAAAAAACAATTAAAAAATATTTTCAACAAATTAAAAGCAAAACTTAAAAGAAAAGTTCCAAGTGATAATTTTATTACTGAAGTGCAAAAAAATATAGAAACAGCTAAAAATGATATTGAATTAGCAGTTAAAATCGATAATGTTGAAGATTTAGAAAAACAAAGAGATGAATTAATTGCTAAGAATGAAAAATATAATTATAATTTTTATGATAATGATATAAGAAAACTAGAAGAAAAAATATCTAAACTTAAACAGGACCAGGAAGATGATAAAGAACTTGATTATTCTGTTGAACTTGAAAAAATTAATTTAAAAATAGAGACTTTAAAAAATAAAATTAATAATCCTTTTGAAGAAAACATAGAACTATTAAAAGAAGAATTAGCTAGATTAGAAAAAAATAAAAGTTTTTTTGAAATGGGAATTTCAAAAGAAAATGCAAACAATGACAAAATAATTGAGAATTTAGAAAAACAAAGAGATGAATTAATTGCTAAGAATGAAAAATATAATTATGATTTTTATGATAATGACATAAGAAAACTAGAAGAACAAATATTTAAACTAAAACAAGAACAAGAAGATTCAGAAATGTTTTTACTAAATGATTTAGAAAAACAAAGAGATGAATTAATTGCTAAGAATGAAAAATATAATTATGATTTTTATGATAATGACATAAGAAAACTAGAAGAACAAATATTTAAAATTAAACAAGAAAAAATTTCTAAAAGACAAATTTATAAAGATGTACCTGGTAGAAAACCCTTAACTGTTCCAAATAAAAATAATGATAATTCTAATGATAAAATAGAATTGTTAACACAAAAATTAAATGAAATGGCTAGTAAAATAGAATTATTAGTAAAAGAAAATGAAGCGTTAAAACAAGAAAATGAAGAGTTGAAACATTCGAAAAAAGGTGTTATTAAAAGAATATTTAAACCAAAAAATAAAAGAAAAGCAAAAGATCAAAATAAGATTGTTGAAAAATTAAGAAAACATAGGAAAAAAATTGTTACTGGATTAATGGCAGTAGGCATGTTTATTGGTTTTCCATTGTCAATAAATAATGAAGGTTTACCTAAGGAATTAGAAACAAGTGAACCTATGGCAATTGTGGAAAGTTATGTACCAGAAGAAACTTCAATAGAAAATAATTTTACTAATGAAGAAACAACTTCAGTGGTACCTGAAGAAAATACAAATATTATGGATTTAAACGGTAGTAATATAGATGTAACTAAAATTAAAGTTGGGGATATAATTACTGTAAATAATGAAAACATTAATGGTTCTATGCAAGCTGCAATTGAAGGCGATAATACAAGAAATGCATATTTTGAAGGTAACACTCCAAAATTAGTAATTGATACTATTCAAAATGATAAAGGAGATACTACTGCATTTAAAGTAATTAATGAAGGTTCTATTGTTAAAACTATTGATGGTAATAAACTAGTAAATAAAATAGAAAATGGTAATTTATATGACCACAGAGGTGATATGATTCCTGTGGAAAAAGTAATTGACTTTACTGGTTCATTTACACCTGATGATGTAGAAAAGTTAAATGGAGGAAATGTTAGATAATGTTAGAAAAATTTGATATATTTACAATTGAAGATAAGGATTTTATTGTTTTAGATACACTATCTAAAAATGGTAAAACTTATTATATGCTAAATGAAATTGATAAAGAAGAAGAACTATTAGATAATGTTCAAATTATGTTTGAAGAAAAAGATACTGATGGTGAAATGGGTTTAGCATTTGAAGACGATAAAGCCGTACTTAAAGATTTATCTATCGATTTTGCAGCAAGATTAAAAAAAGAATATGAATAAACACGATTTTCGTGTTTTTTTTTCTAATGTATGTTAAACTATTATTGGTGAAAAAAATGAAATTAAAAATAGGAAATATAGAACTTGATAACAATATAGTTGTTGCGCCTATGGCAGGTATTACCAATACATCTTATAGAAAAATATGTAAAGAAATGGGTGCTGGATTAATTGTAGCTGAAATGGTATCTGATAAAGCTATTATGTATGATAATATAAAGACTTTAGATTTACTTAAAATGGATGATTATGAACGCCCTATTAGTCAACAAATTTTTGGTTCTGATGTTAATTCTTTTGTAATTGCAACTCAAAAAATACTTAAGTTAATGAAACCTGATATTATTGATATTAATATGGGCTGTCCTGTTCCAAAGGTTGCTCTTCGAGCTCAAGCTGGTAGCGCTCTTTTAAAAAGTCCAGAAAAGGTTTATGAAATAGTTAAAGCAGTAGTTGAAGTATCAACCGTGCCTGTAACTGTAAAAATAAGAAGTGGCTGGGATGAACATAGTATCAATGCCGTTGAGATAGCTAAAATATGTGAAAAAGCAGGAGCAAGCGCTATTGCCGTTCATGCTAGAACGAGAAGTCAAGGATATTCTGGAAAAGCAAACTGGAATGTTATTAAAGATGTTGTTAACTCAGTAAATATTCCAATAATTGGTAATGGAGATGTACTATCATGTTTTGAAGCTAAAAAGATGTTAGATGAAACTGGTTGTGCAGGAGTTATGATAGGAAGAGGTCTTTTAGGTAACCCTTGGCTTATCAAAGAATGTGTTGAATACTTAGAAAACAGTAAACTTCCAGATCAAGTAACTATCACAGAAAAACTTGAGATGATGAAAAAACATATTAATAATATGTATGATGATAAGAATGAATTTGAAGCAAGTTTAGAACTTCGAAGTAATTTAATATATTATTTAAAAGGTATGCCAAATACTAAAGCTATAAAATCTAGACTTATCAAGGCTAAAAATCAATGCGAGTACCTAGATATTATCGAGGAATATAGCAATTTAGTATCAAATGAGATATAATAAAAAGTAGTCAAAAAATCACAAATGTCAAATATGTGAAAATCGAACAAATAAAAAAAGTAAAATTTTCCAAAAAAACGAAAAAACAACAATTCCTTTTAAACAAAGGGAACAAAGACGTTTTTTGTATTTTTTAAAAAAATAAAACCCCCTAAATATCGAACTTTTGCAAAAATATGATTTACGTAAAATGCCAAAAAAACATTTTACTTTTTTTTTAGAATATTATATAATGAGTATAAGGAAGGTAGTGTAGTAATGGCAAAAGAAGAAAAACAAGTAATTGATGAAATTTTAGTAGTCAAAAGAAATGGCAGCAAAGTAGGATTTAATGGGACTAAGATTATTATGGCTATTAAAAAAGCTTTTGATAATGTAAATATAGAAGATGAATATGATGTAGAAACTGAAATGGATGTCACTAGAACATTTAAATATAGTGAAAAAGATATTCAAAAAATTTATAATGAAGTAGTTAAGTCGATTAATGAAAATTATAAAGATAAAGATAAAATTAAGATAGAAGAAATTCAAGATATTATAGAAAAAAAATTACAAAAAGAAAAATACGAAGATGTATATAATCATTTTTCAGAGTATAGAGAAAAAAGATCTAAATCTAGAGAATTATTTTTATACGATAAAAAAATACATAAATTTTTAAAAACACTTGAAAGTTTAGGACTTCAAAGTGCTGCTGAAAATGATGGCAAAAGAGAGAATGCTAATGTAAATGGAGATACAGCAATGGGAACTATGCTTCAGTATGGTTCAACTGTTTCTAAAGAATTTGCAAAAGATTATTTAATCAAAAAGAAATATTCTGATGCACATGATGAAGGGATTATTCACATTCATGATATGGACTTTTTACCAATGGGAACTACAACATGTAACCAAATAGATTTAGATAAATTATTCAAAAGTGGTTTTTCAACAGGACATGGTTATTTAAGAACTCCAAATGATATAATGAGTTATTCTGCTTTAGCTGCAATAGCTGTTCAGTCTAATCAAAATGATCAACATGGTGGACAATCTATTCCAGCATTTGATTATTATTTAGCACCAGGTGTATTAAAATCGTTTAAAAAAATATTAAAAGATTTAATAGTAGATTATTTAGATTTTCATGGAATTACTGAATTTGTTGGAATGGCCGGGCTTGAAAAAGATCTTGCTAAAATTTCAACAATAGATGTAAAACTAGATTATTTTGAAAAACATTATAAAGAAAATGAAGTATTAAAAAGGTTGTTTGAAATGTCGCTTGAAAAAGCTATGAAAAAAACAGATAAAAGGACATATCAAGCAATGGAAGCGTTTGTGCATAATTTAAATACAATGCATTCAAGAGCGGGAGCTCAAGTTCCATTTTCTTCAATAAATTTTGGAACTGATAT
>CAYJNS010000057.1:0-7117 GCA_964371745.1 uncultured Muribaculaceae bacterium | reverse complement strand
TTTCTCCATTTTTAATAAATTCCATTGCTTTTGCAATGTAATTATAAAATTCTTTAGCTTCATTTGTTAAAATCATACCTTTTTTAGTCCTTATAAATAAAGTAGAACCTATTTTTTCTTCTAAATTTTTAATTGTCTTACTTATTGCAGGTTGGGATATATTAAGTTCTTTTGAAGCTTTTAACATATTACCATTTTTAGCAACAACATAAAATATTTTATAATATTCTAAATTAACATCCATCATAACCTCCGGTTATATTTAATATAATAAATATATATTATCATTATAACATATTTTATAATATAATTAAAGTGGGTGATGGGAAATGAAAAAAATTATAGGAGTATGCGGACCAACAGGTGCAGGTAAAACTTATTTAGCAAATAGTATTTTAAATGGTTTTGATAACACTGTACATATTGATATAGATAAAATAGGTCATAAAGTAATTACTTATAATGATGTAATAAACAAATTAATAAATGCCTTTGGTTCAGATATAATAGATAATGGAATTATTAATAGAAAAAAATTAAGTAATATAGTTTTTAACTCTAAAGAGTGTATGGCTATACTAACAGATATAACATGGTCTTATATGTATGATGAAATAATTGTAAGATTAAATAATAATAAAAATAAAACAGTTATACTTGATTGGCAATTATTACCCCTTACTGAATTGTTTGATTTATGTGATTTAAAAATACTTTGTAATGCATCTAAGGAAAAAAGATATGAAAGAATTAAACAAAGAGATAATATATCAAATGAAAAAATAATAGAAAGAGATAATAATAGTGTTGATTATACAAAATATCAATTTGATATAACATTTACTGGAAATAATTATTTTGATATTTATAGCGCTATAAATATATCTAAAGTAGGTCTATATGCTGGAAGTTTTGATCCAATTACAATTGGTCATATTGATATTATTGATAAAGCAAGTGACTTATTTGATAAAGTGTATGTTGCAGTGATGGTTAATCAAAATAAAAAAACAATTTTTTTAACATTAGATGAGAGAATTGAGTTAATAAATAAAATATATAAGTATAATAACAAAGTTGAGGTAATTACTGATAATGGTGCAACATGTAAGCTTGCTTTAAATAATAATGTTAACTATTTAATAAGAGGACTTAGAAGTTCTAAAGATTTAGATGATGAACTATCTTTAAGAGATTTTAATAAAGATGTTGCAAATCTTGAAACTATGTATTTTGTAGCGGATGATAATAAAAGAAGTATATCATCAACTGCTTTAAGGTTTGCTTATGAAAACGATTTACCATTTTCAAAATATGTAGATGAAAATGTATTTGAATATTTAGTTAGAAAGAAGAGGATTTAAATGAAAATAACACCACTAGGAACTGTGTCGCCATATGCTAAAGGTAACTTAAATTGTCCAGGATTTTTAATTGAATATAAAGATTATAATATATTACTTGATGCAGGTAATGGTATTTGTAGTAATTTATTATTTCCAAATTGTTTAAATAACCTACATGTCATAATTAGTCATTTACACAAAGATCATTATGGTGATTTATCATCAATAATGTATGCATCATATGTTTATAAAAATTTAAGTTTATTAAGCGAAAAAATAGATATATATTTACCAGAATTAACAAACGAAATAGTAGATATTAAAGAAACCCATTCAAATTTTAATTTGATTGATGAACTGAGTTGTTTATATTTAGATGATTTGAAAATATCATTTTATAATAACCAAAGTCATAATATTTTAACTTATGTAATAATACTTGAAAATAATGTTAATAAAGTAGTATATACATCTGATATTGGTAATACTAATTTAATGGAGTTAAGTCAAAGAGTAGAAAAAGCAGATATATTAATTTGTGAATCATCATTTATTCAGTCTCATAATATAATATCTAATACTCACATGCATACTAAGGAGGCTGCATTACTTGCTAAAAATGCAAATGTACAAAAACTTATGTTAACCCATTTTTGGCCTGAAGAAAATAAAAATAATTATTTAGATGAAGCAATTGTAGTTTTTGAAAATACAATCATAGCTGAAGAAAATAAACCATATACTTTAACTAAATAAGTTTACTAAAGCACATAACATATGTGTTTTTTTTTGTCGAAAAATATCGAAAAATGTAAGGTTTAATCGCATCTTGTCGAAAGTGTTGAAAAGTAAAAAAAAGTATGTATAATAGATAACCATCCAGAGAAATAAGAAGTATTGATTTACTTGGAAATACAAAAAGACTGGAGGTGAATAAAAAAATGCCAACACTAGTAGATGATGAAATAGTAAATGAAGAAATTGTTAATATTTTAAATAAAACGTAAAATTCATTTTAATGTAAAAAGTCTTTTTTACTTGTATTAAATTTTAATTATTGGTAAAATGAATGTAATAGTGGAAAAAAGGTGAAGCAATGGGACAAATAATATTACTAATTATTTTAATTTTAATAAATGCATTTTTTGCAGCAACTGAGATAGCATTTATTTCAATTAATGATATAAAAGTAGAACATGAAGCAAGAAAAGGAAATAAAAAGGCAAAAGATATTTTAAAGTTATTAAAATCACCTAGTGCATTTTTAGCAACAATTCAAATAGGGATAACTTTTGCAGGATTTTTATCTTCTGCTTTTGCATCAGAAGCCTTCGCAGAAAAACTAGCTCCACTTTTAAGTGACTTAATTCCAAGTGTTAGTTTAAATACATGGAATACAATTACAATAGTTTTAATAACTATAATTTTATCGTTTTTTATGCTCATATTTGGAGAGCTTATTCCTAAAAGAATTGCACTTAAACATGATGAAAAAATTGTTTATAGTACAGTTGGAATAGTTTCTTTAATTGCTTTAATTGCGAAACCTTTTGTTATCTTTTTAACATTTGTTACAAATAAAATTTCTAAAATATTTGGCGTTAATGAACAATAACTGAAGAAGAAATTAGAATGATTATAAGTGAAGGTCAAGAAAAAGGTGCGATTAAAAAATATGAACAAAATTTAATAAATAACGTTTTAGAATTTAATGATACACTTATTAAAAATATTATGTTACCTAAAGAAAAAGTATTTTCTTTAGATGTTAATTTATCTTTTGAAGATGCTTTAAAAAAGCTCAAAAAAGAAAATTTTAAATATAGTAGAGTTCCGCTTTTTAATAATAATGAAATAGTAGGTGTTTTATATATAAAAGATATATTTAAAAATTTATCTAAAAAGGATATTACACTAGAAAAAATCATGTATGAACCAAAATTTATTTCAGGAGATGAATTCGTAAATGTTGCTTTTAATAAAATGAAAAGAAATAAAAATCATTTAACTTTTGTACTCGAAAAAAAAGAGTATGTTGGTATTATACTCATGAAAGATGTTATTGAAGAAATTGTGGGTAATATAGATGATGAATATGATAGAAACGTTTAGTTTCTATTTTTTTAGTAAATTAAGTTTTATTAAAGATAATAGTGTGGATAATAAAATTATTAATGCAGTTAGACTTAATATATATAACTCTTCATGTAAATTATATATAATCCATAATAAGTTAGATATTATACTTCCAATTCTTATAATCATAGTGTTTTTTTGATAAATGCAATATGTAAATATAATACCGCTTAATATTGGTAATAAACTAAAAATATCTTTATAACTTATAATAGAAACTCCAATATATAATGCAAGCAGTAAAATGATTTTATATTTATTTTTTTGATTATTACACAAATAACTTCTTAAACCATTTATAAGATTTGTAAATCCACCGGATAAACTTCCTGCTACAAAATATGATAAACCATATAATGTGTTTGCTAGTATTTGAAAAGTTATAATATCCTTTTTCTTTTTATTCCAAAAACAAAATATTTCAGTTCCAAATCCTATAATCGCAATTATGTTTGATAATAAAATCATAATTATACCTCGAATAAATTATAACATATATATTTCTATTTTTATATTTTTCTTATTAAAATTATTTAAAAATAGAAATGATTTTATATTAATTGCAAAATACTATACTAATATGATAAAATGATTATATCATAGGAGTTACTTAAATGAAAAAAAATATGTTAATAGGACCTTTAATAACGTTTATTATTTTTGTATTTATTACATTTATGTCTATTGGTTACTCTGCACTAAATTCTAATTTATCTATAACTGCAGATGCAATTGTTGAAATACAAAGAGAGATTAAAATAACTGATATGAAAGTTCTTTCAGTTGAAGAAGGGGCTTATACAACATATAATCCAACATTTACAAATAGTACAAGTAATATAAGTGTAACTCTTCCTAATGAAAATTCAACAATTACAATCGTAGTAGAGGTTAGTAATAATACTAATGATAATTACCATTTAGATATAATTGAAGGATCTACAAATAATAATTTAAATATTACATATGAAATTTTAAATAAAGAAATATTATATTGTAATCCTAATAGTGTTACATAAATAAAAATTACATTTTCTTATAATTCATATATCGCAGATAATACAGATTTCAATTTGAATTTAAGATTTAATTTTAATAAAGTCACATATTTAAATTTAGACTATTTAGTTTTTTCTGGAAATGAATATATCAATACAGGTTTATTAAATACAGGCGATTATATATTTGAAACAGAATTTAATCATATAGAATTTACATCTGGTGATGGTGGATGGATTATTTCAGGTAGAACTACAGCAGCTTATACTTTAGGTGTGTTCAATGGAAAATCAGGTGTATTTAATGGGTATGGCGGAACAACATCAGCTAAATTACCTCATATCACTTTAAATACATGGTATACTTTATATTTTTCTAGGGTAAAACATACAATTGGCTCTTATAATTATTCAGTAAATGGTGGGAAAATAATTCCTGAAGAATATGCAAGAGAGATTAGAATAGGTGGGGCAACAGCGGCTTATTCAGTAGCACAGGGAGAAGATGATAGACATTTTAAAGGTTATATGACTGAATTCAAAATAACTAATGCTGAAGATGATACTATTTTGAGATATTATGTTCCGGCAGAAATCTTAGAAGGACCAAATGTTGGTGAAATAGGATATTGGGATGTAATAGGTAATGTATTTTATCCAAATGATGGAACAGGTGAATTTTTAGCCCCATAAAAAATTATGTTTTGAAAGATATTAATGGTATATTTCTGAATAATTATATTGTAATAAATTAGAATATAAATTTGTTATAGTTCAAATTTACATTAACATGTTCTTTAAAATTTGCTTTATTTCCTAAAAAATGTTATAATTAATTTACCAAAAAACTTTTGAAAAATAATTTGAGGTGATAATAATGAGTAAAATTAAAATTTTTGGTTTGGGAGGACTTGACGAAGAAGGTAAGGATTCCTATGTAGTTGAAATAGATGATAATATTTATATATTTGACTGCGGATTAAAATATGCAAGTGGTAATTTATTTGGTATAGATTATATAATACCTGATTTTTCTTATTTAATAAAAAATAGGAAAAGAATTAAAGGATTATTTTTAACACATGGTCATAAAGAAAATATGGGAGCTGTAAAAGATTTATTAATAGAAATACCAGAAATCAAAATATATGCAACAAAATTTACTAAATTTGTTTTACTAGAAGATGGTATCAAACTTAAAAATATTAATGAAATATCTATTCACAAAAAAATAGTTTTTGATGATATTTCTATATTTCCAATTGCTGTATCACATAGTATTCCAGATGCAGTAATGTATGTTATAAATACTAAAGATGGTGCCATATGTTATACAGGAGATTTTGTAATAGATCCATCTATGAATAACAATTATGATATGGATTTAGGTAAAATTGCTTATATTGGTAAACAAAATGTACTTTGTCTAATGTGTCAATCGATTTTTTCTGAAAAAAAAGGACATACATCTCCAAATCATCATTTATATGATTTTTTTGAAAATGCTATTAAGAAAAATGAAAAAAGGATTATATTTTCAATATTACCATATCATTTATATACAATTGATGAAATATTTAAAGCTGCAGAAAACAAACATCGTAAAATAGTAGTAATGGGTAAAAAATTACAAAATATAATTAACTTTTCTAAAAAAGAGGGATATATTAATTTTACAGATTCTCTTTTAGGAGATTTATCACATTTAAATGACCCGAATACCATTATATTGGTGCCGAATGATAAAACAAATCCATATGCTAATTTAAATAAAATATTAAGCGGTTATGATAAATTTATTAACTTAAGAAAAGATGATACTATTATAATGGCAGAACCAAGGGTGGATGCAACAGAAAAGTTACTTGTAAAATTAGAAAATGAATTAGCTATGTTTGGTTGTAATATTATAAATATTCCTAAAACTAAAATTATATCTCATCACGCATCATCTGAAGACCTTATGCTTATGATAAAACTTATGAATCCTAAATATTATATGCCTGTTAAAGGTGAATATAGATATATGGTAGGAAATGCAAATTTAGCAAGTGGATTAGGAATGCTTCCAGAAAATATCATTTTAAAACAAAATGGTGATGTAGTATTATTTGAAGATAAAAAGTTTGTTAATACAACAGAAAAAATAAAAGCAGTTGATATATTAATTGATGGTCATGGTAATGATGATATTGGTGAACTTGTTATAAAAGATAGAGAAATGCTTTCAGAAAATGGAATAGTATTAATAAGTGCTACTATAAGTAGAAAAACTAAAAAAATAATAGTAGGACCAGAAGTGACTACAAGAGGATTTATTTATGTGAAAGATTCACATGATTTAATTAAAGAAATAAAAGCTTTATGTGAAGAAATAATTACAAGAAATATTATGCCAACACATATAGAATTTAATAATATTAAAAGTGAAATAAGAGAAAACTTAAGTAAATTCTTATATCAAGAAACTGAATGTAAACCAATGATTATAGCGGTTGTACAAGAAGTTGCTTAAAAAAATAATAAAAATAATTAAAAAAATAGATAATTACTATAAAATATTAATAAAATGTTTGACAAAATAGTATTATTTATTATATAATTATTTTGCAGTGCTCGTTTAGCTCAGTCGGTAGA
>CAYJNS010000056.1:0-7119 GCA_964371745.1 uncultured Muribaculaceae bacterium | reverse complement strand
TTTTAAAACAAGATTTACATCTTGTTTGTTATATTTTAGTATGTATAATTTATTTCTTTTTATTTACATACTCTTTTCTACTATCTAAAATAGAATATAAAAGATTTACAAATTTTAAAGCAATGCATCTATTATGACTCCGATCAGTATTAAAAGCTATTGTTCCAAATGGAGTATTTTCAGGTTTATCCATATTTTTATTAATTGATATAATAATTCCTTTATTATATTTTTTTATTTGCATTGTATTAAATTTACCTTCAGGATTAAATTCATCACTTTTCCAATTGAATATATCATCTGTAAAAATTTCGAAATTTGTTTCCTTTATTTGGTGCAATTCAACTTCCGGATCATTTTTTAACTCTTCAATAGCATTTATAATTATAGAAACAATATTATCATCAGATAAATAAAAATCATTATCAGAAGTAAAGATTCCAGAAGCTATATAAATATCACCATTTCCACTTAAAAAGAATCTAAGAATTGATTTATCACTTTTAAAAACAATTGAACAATTTTTTTCATCAATAATTACTTTATTTATAACATTCATTTTTACTCCTAAAATATTTTACATTTATTTTATTATATACTATCTTACACTAATTTTACAATAGAAAAAATATTATAATTGAAACCGGTTAATTAAAGAGTTATACTAATAATAGGTGTAGTATAATGGGAAGAAGAAAAAAAAGAAAGTTGACATTTAAAAAATTATTTTTGATTTTTGTTATCGGTTGTATTATTGGGGTACTTTGGGAAGAATCTTATTTATATATTAAAAGGCTTATTTTAGATTATGATGATACTAGTTGGAGACTTCATAGAGGTCTTATATATGGTCCATTTAATCCAGTATACGGATTGGGAGCATTTTTTATAACTCTAATTTTTGCAAATAGCAAGCTATCTTTCTGGAAAAAAGTATTGTTAATTTCATTAATTGGCGGGATTGTTGAATATTCATTTAGTTTTTTTCAAGAGTTATTTTTCGACGCAACTTCCTGGAATTATGATGATAAATTTTTAAATATACATGGAAGAACTAATGTTATATATATGTTATTTTTTGGTTTTATTGGAGCATTATTTGTTGTATATTTATATCCCCCATTATCTAAAATAATTGATAACATGAAACCTTTTTTAAAAAATATATTATTTTATCCTTTATTTATATTCTTCATATTAAATGCTTTTATTTCATTCGCTGCATTAGATAGACAAAATGAAAGATATAATGGCATAGAAGCTGAAAACAAATTAGATAAATTTTGTGATGAACATTATCCAGATGAATTTTTAAAAAAATATTTTGTTAATATGAAACGAGTAGATTAAACAATTCAAAAAAAAATAATTAATGTAATTTAATTATTTTTTTATTTGGTTCAATAAATTCTTTAGAATTTGCATAATCAATTATGATAGTTGATTCACTTTTTCCAGTATATGGATTTATTATTGAAGTTATATTTATTGGATCATCAGTATTATTACATTTATATTTTAATTGTTTTTCACTAACCCAATTAATATTATCGCAAAAATTTTCTAGAGAAGGATTCAAATTTGGATTAGCCACTTTATCATAATTAATTACGTACTCATATATTTGTTTATCATTTTCTGATAATTGACTTAATTTTAATTCGCCACTTTGTAGTAATAAACTTAAATTCTTCCCCTTATTAATAATATTTATTTCATTTTTTATATGTTTTGTATACTCCATAATTTTTAATATAATATTATATAATAAAGCATTCTCTTCTCTTTCTTGATATGTAAAATTTGATATATATCCATTACCAGAATATGATTCAATGTGCTTTTGATATGCAATAAAACTATTTTCGCTAATAATTGATTCAAAATCAATTTTTTTAGTTGTATCTTGTATTCCTAAATGTGATTTAGTAACAGATAAATTTGACATTGTTAACATAGATCCAAACAATGAAGTTTTATTAAATAAATAAAGTACAAAATCCATTGAAACTTCTCTTTGAAATCTACTTTTAGTATAATCCCATTCACCCATTTTTGTTTGAACATAATTAATTAATTTTCCTTCTTTTAATACAACTTTAGCTAATCTTGAATTTTTATTTGTATTATAACAAAGACCACTATTAAGCGCGAAATATAATAGATTCAAATAATCATTTAATAATTCAATATATGAATCATATTTATTTAAACCTGTATTTCTATCAAAATTATATATTTCCATATTTATCCCTCTTTCTTTCATGGGATTTATAATATACTTTTTTAATAGTATTGTCAACAAAAAAACAGTAAAATTACTGTTTTATTTATCTCTAAGTGTTACTTTACATTTACTAGTTACTTCATCTATTATTTTATTAAATATATCCATTACTTCTTCTTCAGTAAGTGTTTTATTTTGATCAGCAAATGTAAGAGCGTACGCTATCGATTTTTCATCATCGTTTAAGTTTTCTCCAACATATACATCAAATACTTCTATATTAGTTAAAAGCTTTCCACCAGATTTTTTAATAACTGATGCAACAGAACCTGCTTCTATATCTTTTTTCATAATGAACGCCAAATCTTTTTTAATACTTGGGAACTTAGATATTTCTTTAAATTGCATTTTACTTGCTTTATTTATAAGTAATTTCTCTAAATTTATTTCAAATACATATAAATCATCTTTTATAACTGATGGATGAAGTTTACCAATTACACCAATAATTTTCCCCTGCATAATTATACTAGCTGATTGTCCTGGATGAAATTCTTTAGCTATGTTTTCATCTTTTAGAAGAGTATATCTACCAGCAAACCCTAAATAATCAAGTAGTTCTTCTAAAATACCTTTGAGAGTATAAAAGTCTGCTTTTTCTTTATTTATTCCTTCTTGATATATACCAGTCATTAAACATGCTAATTTTAAATCTTCTTTATAAGTATCTTCTTTATAAAAACCTTTACCTATTTCAAATATAGATACATCTTTTAAGTTTCTAGCTTTATTATATAAATATACTTCTTTTAAAGAATGTATTAAACTATATCTAAGTGCGCTTTTATCACTACTCATTGGGTCTGCAAGCATAATATGAGTAAACTTATCAGTAGTATATTTATATACCTCTTCTTTTGGTATTAATGTATGAGATAATGTTTCATTAAGTCCAAAAGATATCATTTTATTTCTTATCTCTCTTTTAGTTTTATCAAAACTTCCTACAGTAGCAGCTAAAGTTGGTAGTTTACTTTCAATATTATCTATTCCATATATTCTACCTATTTCTTCAATTAAATCTTCTTCAATTTTTAAATCTAATCTTCTTGATGGAATAGTTGCTACTACATAGTCTTTTTCTTTTTTTATTTCGAAACCAAGAGATAAAAGTATGTTTATTATTTTATCATCTTCAATTTTCATACCTAAAACTTTATATACTTTATCAAAGTTTACTTTTATTTCATTTTTAACATCTTTAGTTTTATCATGTACACACATATCATCAAGTATTTTAGCTCCTGCATATTTTTCTAGTAAGTGACAAGCTCTATCCATTGCTAGATATGTTCTTTTTGGATCTAATCCTTTTTCAAATCTATTAGATGCTTCACTTCTAAGAATCTTTTTAGAAGTTTTTCTTACTTTTACACTATCAAATATAGCTGACTCAATTATAATGTTTTTAGTATCACTTTCTACTTCAGTAGATAAACCTCCCATAACACCAGCTAGTCCTATTGCCGTTTTATTATCAGCTATTACTATATCAGATTCATCCAATATTCTTTCATTATTATCAAGCGTTATTAATTTTTCATCTTTATTTGCATTTCTTACAACTATTATATCACCTAATCTATCAGCATCATAAAAGTGTAGTGGTTGACCTGTTTCAATCATTACATAGTTTGATATATCAACTACATTATTAATCGGTCTTATGCCAGAAGCTATAAGTCTTGTTTTTATAAATTCTGGACTTTCTTTTATTTCTACGTTTACCGCTTTTCTAGCTAAAAATAGTGGACAGTCTTCAGTTTTAATATCTAATTTAAATTCATCTGTTGTTTTTCTATCAATAGTTTTAAAAGCACTGTCTACAACTTTAATCTTTTTTTCATAAATAGCACCAAGCTCATAGGCCATACCCATTACAGATAATAAGTCACCTCTATTTGAAGTAAGCTCAAAATCTATTATTTCATCATCAAAACCTAAATATTTAATAGGGTCTTCTCCAACACAGGCATCTTCACCCAACTCATGAATACCTAAAGCTGCATCTTCCTTTAAAAATTTAGTATCTATTCCAAGTTCAACTAAAGAACATAACATCCCATTTGATGATACTCCTCTTATGTTTGATGCTTTAATTTCAATTTCAGGAAGGACTGCACCTACTTTTGCAACAATAACTTTAATACCTTTTCTACAGTTTGGAGCACCACACACTATATCTAAAACTTCTGTTCCAATATTTACTTTTGTTACATTTAATTTATCAGCCTCAGGATGTTTTTCACACTCTATAACTTCACCAATAACAAGATTAGTTGCATTAACTAGTTTTCTAGCTTCATCATACTCATTACCTGCATAAAGCATCGCATCAGCAATCTTTTTAATATCTATATCTGGCAAATCTATAAAATCACTTACAAATTTTTTACTTAATATCATATTAATCTACATCCTTTCTATCAAACTGTTTTAAAAATCTTAAATCATTTCCATAAATAGTTCTTATATCGTTTATTGCATATCTAAACATTGCAAATCTATCCATTCCAGTACCAAAAGCAAATCCTTGATACTTTTTAGAATCATATCCACACATCTCAAGTACATTAGGATGAACCATACCTGCACCTAAAACTTCAATCCACCCTGTTCCTTTACATAAATTACAGCCTTTACCAGAGCATTTAAAACAAGTTACATCAACTTCAACACTTGGCTCAGTAAATGGAAAGAAACTTGGTCTAAATCTAACACTTGTTTTTTCACCTAAAAACTCTTTAACAAATAATTCAAGTGTTCCTTTTAAATCAGCCATAGATACATTTTCATCTATTACGAGACCTTCAATTTGCATAAACTGATGAGCATGAGTTGCATCTTCTTCACGTCTATATACTTTACCAGGACAAACTATTTTTAAAGGGCCTTTTTCTACGTTTGCTTCCATTGCTCTAACCTGCGCAGTAGATGTTTGAGTTCTAAGTAAAAACTTTTCAAATTCATTTTCTAAATAAAATGTATCTTGAGCATCTCTTGCTGGGTGTCCTGTTGGAATATTTAATTTTTGGAAACAATTTTCATCACTTTCAAGTTCAGGGCCAGAATATACTGTATATCCTAAACTAGTAAATAGATCTTCAAACTTTTCTTCAATTCTACTCATTGGATGTTTAGATCCTCTTTTAATTTTTTTACTAGGTAGTGTTATATCAATAGTATCTTTTTCTAATTTTTTAGCTAGCTCTTTTGATTCAAACTCTTCTTTTAAATTATCAAATATTTGATTTGCGCCCACTCTTAGTTCATTAAGTAATATTCCCGCTTCTTTTTTTTCATCTGGTGATAAATCTTTCATACCAGAAGATAACTCTGTAATAGGTCCTTTTTTACCTAAATACTCAGATTTTAATTCGATTAATTCTTGCATTGTTTTAATACTTAGTGACTTTTCTTTAATTTCTTCTAAAATTAAATTAATTTTTTCTTTCATTTTTCCTCCTAAAAAAAATCACATCCTCTATAAGGACGTGATTACGTGGTACCACCTTAATTCGTGTATAAATACACCTTAAAGATTATAAGGCATCACCCATAAAGCTCATAAGTTGAATTCATAAGTTATTTGTTATCTATTTACACCAAACATAGACTCTCTATAAACCTTTTACTTATTACTATTTCTTAATCTTCGCTTTTTCTAATGAATATATTATATCATACATTTAATAAAAATAAAAGTAACTTTTATGTCATATATTATAAAATTATTTATACTTTTTTCTAACACCGTTTTCATATGAAGTTCTAACTTTACTTAATTCTCTTCCACATGATATTGAATAATTATATTCATAATCATTTACTGTTAAATTATATTTTTTTATTAATTTTTCAAAATTTTTAAATTTCTTATATGCATATGGAAAAGTTAACCATTCAGATAAATCAAAATCTTTTATATCTTCTAAAAGCATTTTAAATGAATATCCATTTTCTTCAAAAATAGTTATTATATTTCTATCAAATGTAGTTGAACAACCATTTTGTAATAATAAATTTAATGTTCTATCAAGATGTTTATAAGACCAATGAAAATTTATACTTGAAATGGGATTTATACCAGAAAGATCGATTTTATTTTCAATTAATATTTTGCTAATTTCAAATTCTGCTTTAATAATCTCATTAATATTCATAGAATTTTCTTTAAAATCAGACTCCACTAGACCTTCTACCGAGTCATCAAGTAATTCAAGATAAACAACATTTAGACAAGACGCTAAATTGTAATGCAATGCATTTAATCCTTTATTATCTTCACTATTTATATCCGCTTCTCTAGTTAATTGATAAACAAATTCCACATCTTTTACTGCGCAAGCAAACTTTAATAAATCTCTTCCTTTAGAATCTTTTTGATTTACAATATCTTTATTTAAATAATATAAATAATCACGGATTTCCTTTCTGCCTAAATAAGTTGCAATCATTAAAGGTGTTAATCCATTTCTTACATTTTCATTAAAATCGTACCCCTGATCTACTAATGTTTTAACGGCGTTTAAATTATTCATAAATATTTCAATTGTCATAGGTGTAAAATATTTCCAATCTCCATATTTAGCTAAAACTTCTGCACTTCCGTTATTAAATTTATTTTGTACTATATTTTGATAAAGATCTTCTTTATTCATTAAATTAGGAAATTGTTGTTGATATTTATAAATTTGATTAATAAAGTACCCAGTTTCTAAATAATTAATTTTTTTCATATATATCCTCCTATTTATATCTTAACATAGAACTATTAACTTGCCTAGTTTTTATTGATAGTTATATTTAATTATGTTTCAGTGTATATGTAA
>CAYJNS010000055.1:0-7262 GCA_964371745.1 uncultured Muribaculaceae bacterium | reverse complement strand
TTTAAGAAAAATAATTTTTCTTCATCAGTTTTAGCATTTTTATATAAATAGTCATTAACAAGAAGTTCATTAGTAAGCGACATAACCTCTGCTATAAATATTTTATACCTATAATTTGAATAGTTTTGATTTTTTATAGAAAAATATTTATGCATAGAATGACCTAACTCATGAGCAAGTGTTTTAACACTATTAATGGTATTATTATAATTCATTAATATATAAGGTTTTATATCATAAAAACCAGTTGAATAAGCTCCATTGTATTTACCATCATTATTATATACATCTATCCACCTTTCATCAAAAGCTTTATTAATTCCTTCAATATATTCATCACCTAAAACTCTAAGTGCATCTACAATTATTTTTCTTGCTTCCTCGTAAGAATATTTTTTATCATTATCATTTACCAATGATACATAGGTATCATAAATATGCATTTTTTCTAGTTTCAAACACTTTTTTTGCATAGCGTAATATTTATGCAGTATTGGTAATTTATCATTTATTACGTCAATAAAATTATTATATATTAACTCATCGACATTATCTGCATAAATCGATGCTTGTAATGCTGAAGAGTAACCTCTTATAGATGCACTTTTAGATAATGTTTCTATATGACCAGATAATAAAGTAGAAAGCATATTTTTATATTTACCATATGTTGTAAACATTTCATTAAAAGTATTTTTTCTTAACGTTCTATCTTTTGATGATATATATGCAAGATATTTACTTGAATTAAGTTCATGACTATTACCATCTTTATCTAAGATATCATTATATTTTAAATCTGAACATGTAAAATTAAAAAATGTATTATAAGCAGTTTCACAAACATTTGATAAAGATGATAATATTTTTTCACCTTGTTCATCTAAATAATATTTTTTGTATCTATAAATATTTTCAAGTAAGAAGTCATATTCTTCTAAAGCTTTTTCTGTTTTAATAAACCCTTTAATAACTTCATACTCTACACTCATCATTTCTGGTTTAACAAAAGATGTTAACTTATTATATTCTTTTTCTAAATTAGTTGCTCTTCCATGAAAATCTTGATATAAAACATTAGATTTATCTTCATCATTATGTAGCTGTGCATAATATCCTATTTTATATATTTTTCTTTCTAAACTTTCACTTAATTTTAAATAATCAAGTAAATTTTTAGCACTTTTTACTATTTTACCTTTATATCCTAAAATACAATTAATTTCATTTTTTACTTTTTCTAAATCAGATAAAAATTCTTCATCAGTTTTATATATTAAACTTAAATCCCATTTATATTTTTCATCAATTTCACTTCTTTTCATAATATCCTCCATTAATGGTTTTACTATACCAAATATGATTTACTTTGTCTAGTAAAATCACATAATAAAAAAGGGTTAATTTTCACCCTCTTTAAGCATTGTTGTAATAAATAAACCATATCCAGTAACTGGATTGTCTACTATAACATGTGTAACCGCACCTATTATTTTTCCATCTTGAACTATTGGAGATCCACTCATTCCTTGAACTACTCCACCAGTTTTATCTATTAAATCTTTATCCGTTATTTCAATAGTCATATTTTTAATATCACTTGTTTCATTTATTTTAGTTATATTTATGTTAAACTTTTCTATTTTTTCATTATTTAGTACTGTATAAATTTCAGCTTCACCTATTTTTACATCTTCTGGATATGCAACAGGCACAACATCATAATCATCTAAAGATAAATTATAACTTCCAAAAATACCATATTTAGTATTTTCAAAAACACTTCCATACTGAGTATCATAATAAAATTTAGCATTTTTAGAACCTGGCACACCATCTAAACTTTTATCAATTGAAAGAATCGAATTTCTAAATATAGTACCTTCCTTAACTTCAACTATAGAATTTGTATTTGATTCAATTATTTCATGTCCAAGCGCACCAAATATTTTAGTTTCTGGATCTATATAAGTAAGCGTTCCAATTCCTGTTATGCTATCTTTGACATAAAGACCTGTTTTAAATATATCATCATCTTTGATTATTTCAAGTGATGCATTATATATATTAGCTCCTCTTTTATATGTCACGGTTACATTATCACCATCTACATTCGCTTCAATATTTTTTGTTAGATCAGTTATTGTATTTACACTAGCTCCATTAATTTCTATTATATAATCACCTGCTCTAAGTTCAGGCTTCCCTTTATTATATTTACCATTTACCTTATAAAAACCAACTATCATCACACCATCACTTTTTACATCTATACCTATTGTTTGGCCACCTAATATTACTTCATCAGAGTATGCATATACACTAAATGGTAATATAAGAAGCAAAAATATTAATCCTATTTTTTTCATATATTCTCCTATCTACTTATAGTTTGGCTTTTATTTTAGAGAATATAAAAACAATAACTGGTAATTACCAATTATTGTAATATTTAATTTTTATTAAAAATATGAAGCTAGGACAAAAATTTGAATAATACCGTATATTATACTAAATATACCAATACATAAACCTGCAACAGCCATTCCTTTACCTTTTTCGCCAGTTTCATTAACCTTACTTAAACCAACTCCTGATAAAATTGTTGCAACTAATCCTACTATACCCCAAAAGTTTAATAATAATGATGCTAAAGCAGTAATAAACCCTGCTAATGCTAAACCATTAGTTTTAGTTGAAGTTTCTGTTTGAACATTTGCTTGATTATTTACAGGAATATTTCCATTTATAATTTTACCACACTTTACACAAATATCTGCGCCCTCTTTTAACTCACTACCACAATTTGGACAAAATTTCATAACTCAAACTCCTTTCTTATATCTATTTTATCATAAAATTTTAAATTTAACTATTAATTTAATAATATTATTTTCTTTTGTGGAATTCCTTTTGTTTTAACATATTTAAGCAGTGCACTAAAATTTTCATCATAATTATATTTATTTAAACCAAATTCAATCCACATATTAGATAAAGAGCCTTCTTTTTTTAACATATCTTCAACTCCAAGTTTATCTATATATTCTATATTTTTAGGTAATTTTAAATTAAAACAACCTTCATTATCATATATTTTACTTCTAATATCACAAACTGCTTTATCACAGTAAAATGCAAATGTTGCTTCTTTAGTTTCTTTATTCTCAAATTCATCCCATAATGCTAATATTTCACTACCAGATATTAAATCATTTAATATTTTAACTACTGCTAATCTTTCAGTTGCTACTTTATCATATTTTTGTTCAACAACTGGTATATCACCTATAACTGCTTCACCTAGTTCATGTATACCAAGCATATAAATGACTTTTTCTAGTTTTATATCATAATCAAATTCACTATACATTCCTATTGCTAAATTTACGGTTTCATAAACATGTTCAGCAACACTTTCTACTCTTTCTCTTGATATATTCCAGTTAAGCCACCCAGCTCTTATTGTATTTAATAATCTACCAGTTATTTCCATATATTCCAGTACTTTTATTATTTTTTTTTCTTTATTCATACGTTCTCCTTATTGGTTTATATTTTACATCATAATATAATATATTGCAAGAAAAAACAATAAATTAATATTGTTTTCCAAACCAAACTTTAGTGACAGCTTCTTTACCACATATAGCGCATTTTCCATCTACTTTTTCATCATCTATTAAGCATCTAGATTTAAGTGTAGTATCTTCTTTTATTTTAAGTTCACAATCAATTTCTTCGCACCAATTAATTTTAATAAATCCTGACTTTTTAGTAGCAATATCCTTAAACTCTTCATACGTACTAGCACTATGAAGCATAGAGTTTCTTCTTTCTTCTGCTTTTTTATACATATCAGTTTGTATTATAGGTAATAACTTTTGTATTTCAGAAGTTAAATTATCAAAATCAACTTTTATTTTTTCTCTTGTATCACGTCTTACGATAGTTACAAAACCATCATTTAAATCACGCTCACCAAGTTCTATTCTTATAGGATACCCTTTAACTTCTGCTTCTGCAAATTTAAATCCCGGAGACTTATTAGTATTATCTACTTTATAAGTTATATCATTTCTTTTTAAAGTTTGTTCTAATGAATCTAACTTTTCATCAACATTTCCAATAGGTATAATACATACTTTAAATGGAGCTATATTAGGCGGCAATATAAGACCACAATCATCTCCATGAGTCATTATAATAGCGCCTATCATACGAGTTGATACTCCCCAGCTTGTTTGATGAGGATTTACTAATTTATTTTCTTTATCTAAATATTCAATTTTAAATGCTTTAGAAAATTTATCTCCAAAATAATGACTTGTTCCATTTTGAAGCGCTACTCCATCATACATCATTGCCTCTAGAGTATAAGTTACTTCAGCTCCTGCAAATTTTTCTTTTTCTGTTTTCTTACCAGTTATTACTGGTAAAGCTAAATAATCTTTTTGAAGGGTTTTATAAATATCTAACATCCTTAAAGTTTCATTCATAGCGTCTTCCTTAGTTTCATGCATAGTATGACCTTCTTGCCAAAGTATTTCACGAGTTCTAAGAAATGGTCTTGTAGTTTTTTCCCATCTTACAATAGTACACCACTGATTATAAAGTTTAGGTAAATCACGATAAGAATTAATTATTTTTTTATAGTGATCACAAAATAAAACTTCACTAGTAGGTCTAACACACATTTTTTCTTCAAGCTTTTCAGATCCCCCGTGTGTTACCCAAGCAACTTCAGGAGCAAAACCTTCAACGTGTTCTTTTTCTACATTTAAAAGTGACTCTGGTATAAACATTGGCATTTGGATATTTTCATGACCAGTTTCTTTAAACATTCTATCTAAATTTTTCACTATTTCTTCCCATATAGCATAACCATACGGTCTTATAATCATAGATCCCTTAACAGATGAATAATCTATTAAATCAGCTTTTTTAACTACATCAGTATACCACTGTGCAAAATCTACATCTCTATTAGTAATTCCTTTAACTTCCATTATTTCACCTCAAAATCTTCAAGCTTACCATCAGAATTTAATATTTTATTTACTTTTTCTGTTGCACTTTCTATTTTTTCACTAGCAAATTTAGCAAGCTTCATTGCTTCAGTATATTTTTCAATAGCTTTATCAAGTTCTACATTACCAGATTCAAGCTCTTTTACTATTACTTCTAGCTCACTAAGTGATTCTTCAAATGTTTTTTCTTTTTTCATTTTAATATCTCCTTTACTTCGGCATTAATACTGCCTTCTTTAAATTTTATATTTAATATATCTTTTACTTTTACATCTTTATTAGATTTAACTACAGTATCATTTACTTTAACTACAGAATATCCTTTTTCAAGTATTCCTAGTGGATTTAAATTTTTAAGATTAGCAAGTATTAATTCTAATTTGTTTTGATTACTTTCTATTATCTTGCCCGG
Organism: uncultured Muribaculaceae bacterium; assembly: GCA_964371745.1. GTDB lineage: Bacteria > Bacillota_I > Bacilli_A > RF39 > UBA660 > CAKOSP01. The sequence continues at coordinate 1,820 of CAYJNS010000055.1, read as the reverse complement.
ATTTTCTAAAATATAACTTCTTTTTAATCTGTCCAAATTTTGTTTTTTATTTTCTAATAAACTAGTTATACTTTTATTAGAACTTTCAATTAAGTTATCTAACTTTTGCATCTTTATTTCATACATACTCATAGGATTTTTAAGTATGAATGATTCTTTTAAACTTCTAAGAGCAATAAACTTAGTATTAACCATATTTTTTATATTTTTATTAAGCCTAATCTTATAACCATCTATTATATTTTTAGTATCTATTACAGTTGGAACTGCCATTTCTGCTGCCCCTGTTGGAGTCGGAGCTCTAAGATCAGCTACATAATCTGATATTGTTATATCTATTTCATGTCCTACAGCACTTATAACAGGTGTCTTACACTCAAATATAGCTCTTGCTACTATTTCTTCATTAAATGCCCATAAATCTTCAATAGATCCTCCACCTCTTCCAACAATTAGTGTATCTAAATTGTAGGTATCCGCTATTTTAATTTGTTTTACAACTGAAGGTGCTGCTCCATCACCTTGAACAAGCGCTGGAAATAAAATAACTTCAGTAGTTGGGAATCTACGATTAATTGTAGATATAATATCTTTTATAGCAGCTCCAGTGGGGGCAGTTACTACGCCTACTTTTGTAGGGTACTTAGGAATTTTCTTTTTATATTCACTAGAAAATAAACCTTCACTAGCTAATTTTTTCTTTAACTTTTCAAATTCTAAATGAAGATTACCTATTCCATCAAGGTCCATTTTAGTGACATATATTTGATATGACCCATTAGATGGATATGCAGATACTCTTCCTTCTATAAGAACATTCATACCATCTTCTGCATCAAAAGAAACACTTGATGCGTCCCTTGAAAACATAACTGCATTAACTCTTGATCCATCGTCTTTTAATGTAAAATACCAATGTCCTGTAGTATGTTTTTTTAGATTAGATATTTCAGCTTTTAAATAAATCCTAGACAAAAAACTGTTTTGATCTAAAACAGATTTAATATATTCATTTAAACTTGTAACTGTAATATAATCTTTTTCCATAATTTAGCTTTCTTTAACTATTTTATCAAGTGTTGCATTAATTATTTTTCTTACACTTTCATCACTATATTTTTTAGCAAGTTCAATTGCTTCATTGATAACTACTATTTCTGGTGTATCAGTATACTTAAGTTCATATATCGCTATACGCATAATCTCAGCACCTGTTTTATCAATTCTATCAATTGACCAATTTTCCATATATTTATTTGCTAGTTCATCAAGTTCTTTTGATTTTTCAAGCACACCATGAACTATAACTTTAGCAAATTCATTATCTATTTCTATATTACTTTTAATAACATCTTTAATAACATGATCAATATTTTTTTCATTATATATATTTATTTGATATAAAATAACCATACATTTTTCTCTTAATTCACTTCTTGTCATTTATTTGCACCTCATTCACTAAATAATTATATCATAAAAACTAATACATATGAAAAAAAATCATCATATAGATGATATTTTTTCTATGGTAGAATCATATTTTTACATATTTATCTAATAAAAGATTTTTCATCATATCCATTAGCAAGTTGACTAGACCAATTTCTTAATATTACATTTAGTGCATCTAACTCTTCTTTTGTTCCATAATTTTCTGATATTAATTTAGTTTCCCCTTGCGATGTAATAATAAATTCAGTATTACCATCACTAGATTCAACTTTCCCATGAACAAAAGATGTAGATAGATTTATTCTTATACTAGGATATAATATTAATATTTCTCTCAAATATTCTAATGAGTCAATAATATTTTT
>CAYJNS010000054.1:6134-7770 GCA_964371745.1 uncultured Muribaculaceae bacterium | reverse complement strand
ATTATACCAATGAAAAACTTGCTTTAATAATAGGTAATGAAGGTAAAGGAATAGATAAAAATATTAAATGTGATAAATATGTTAAATTAAACATGGAAAACACTTGTGAAAGTTTAAATGCTGGAGTGGCTGCATCTATTTTAATGTATGAGGTTTATAGTGGAAGATAAAGTATATTTAGGTTTTATAACTGGAACTCATGGTATTAAAGGTGAGTTAAAGATAAAAAGTGATTTTGAGCAAAAAGTTAAAGTATTTAAAAAAGGCTTTAAAATATATATAAATAATCAAGAATTTACTATAACAAGTTATCGTCATCATAAAGATTTTGAAATGGTTACTATTGATGATATGTATGATATTAATATGGTTATTAAATATGTTAAAAATAATGTATTTATTAATAGATGTGATCTTAATTTAAAAGCTGATGAATACTTAGTAAATGATTTAATAGACTTTTTTGTATATGATGAAGAAGTTTTACTTGGAAAAGTTAAAGAAATTAGGTATAATAAAGTTGAAAAATTTTTGTATGTTGAAGGAAATAAAAATTTTTATATTCCTTATAGATGTGAGTTTATTAAAAATGTAGATATAGCTTCTAAAAAGATATATACAATAAATGGTGGTGATTTAATTATATGAAAATAGATATATTAACTCTTTTTCCAAATATGTTTGACGGTTTTTTAAAAGAATCAATTATTAAAAGAGCAATTGAAAATAAAAAAGTAGAAATTAATATAATTAATTTTAGAGATTATTCACCACTTAATAATAAGCAAGTAGATGATACTATATATGGTGGTGGAGCAGGAATGCTACTTAGATGTGAACCTATCTTTGAGTGCGTTAACTCAATTAAAACAAAAGATAGTTACATTATAATTCTTAGTCCAGAAGGAAATATTTATAATCAAGAAAAAGCCTTAAAATATACATCTATTAAGCATTTAATTATAATATGTGGTCATTATGAAGGATTTGATGAGAGGATTAAAACTTTAGCTGATGAAATAGTATCAATTGGTAAATTTGTTTTAACTGGTGGTGAAATACCAGCCATGGCTATATGTGATTCAATAACTAGATTACTTCCTGGGGTAATAAATAAGGAAAGCTTAATAAGTGAATCATTTAATGATGATACATATGATTATCCTGTATATACTAAACCAAGTGAATATAATGGATTATGTGTTCCAGAAGTTTTAATAAGTGGAAATCATGCATTAATTGAAAAGTGGCGAGAAGATAACAAAAAGAAAATAGATAAGTAGGTGTAAGTTATGTATAACGTAGTAGAAAAAGATTTAAGTAAAAGTAATTATGAATTAAATTTAAGTAATGGTTTTGAAATGAAACCTAGTATTAAAGATTTTGATTTAAAAAAGATTACTATTTATGATAATGAGTTAATAAACTTTGCTATAGATAAAAAATTTATTAATAAATATAAAAAGATATATGCTTTAGCACTTGAACTTATGAACTGTGATGCAGACGATGATGCAGATGAGAGTTTTTTACTTTGTTTTGGTGAAATAGATAAACTAGAAGCAATGATTTTGAATGTATTTAAAGGACATATAAGTGCTGAGAAGTTAAAAAGTTTATTAAAAGAACTTTTACT
>CAYJNS010000054.1:0-6124 GCA_964371745.1 uncultured Muribaculaceae bacterium | reverse complement strand
ATTTATGTAATATGAGAGTAAATTATGTAGAAACATCGAATAAAAGTAGATAGTTCTACTTTTTTTTGGTATAATAGAAATAAGAATAAAAAAGGAGTCACTTGATATGACGAAAAAGAAAGTAATTTTAGCTAGTATATTATTTTTAATAATAGTTTTATTATTTGTTTTATTTATGGTAAATAAATTTCGTAGTTATAATGTTTATTTTGATACTGATGGTGGCTCAAATGTAGAAGTGCAAAATATTATTATAAATAATAAAGCTATAAGTCCAGTTAATCCAATAAAAAGTGAATATTTATTTGATGGATGGTATTTAGATGGTGAAGAGTTTGATTTTGATACTAAGATAAAAGAAGATATAACATTAACAGCTAAATGGAAAAGTATAATAGTGCCTACTTAGCACTTATATGAGGTGAAATATGTTAGAAAAAATTAAAATACATAGAAAAAAATTATTAATTATAATAAGTATCTTACTTGTATTAGTAAGTGCTTTTACTTATGCTTATTTTGCAATAAGAGAAGGTGATAGTGCTAATACTGATATAACAGCTACTTCAGAAAATTTACAAGAAATTATCTTTACATATGGAGATCCTATAGCACTTCGTGCAACACTTGAAAACTTTGGTGAAGGAAAAGGCTCTTTAACAGATTCTACAACTACTAGCGCTACATTAATAGCATCTAGTGAAACAAATAATTCAACAGCTAATTATAATGTATATTTAAATATAGATTTTAATAGTTTTGTTTATACAACTAGTGATAATAAACCAGAAATAATAGTGGAAGTAACCGCTCCAGATGGAAGTAAAGTAGCTTCAATTGATGGATTAAATCCAGTAAATGTAATTGATGAAAAAACTGGTGATACAATATCAGGTTTTGATATAACAAATAAAAGTGGAAGATATAATATAGCTTTAGCTCATGAAATAACTTCAACAGATTCAGATACAGGTTTTACACAGGATTGGACAGTAAAAGTAACTTTTGTAAATTTAACAACTAACCAGTATTTAAATGAAGGTAAGTCTCTTGATATAAATCTATTAATGACTCAAAGGAATAATACGTTTTATAATGAGATAATGGATGCAGCTTTATTTGCAGAAACAATAAAAGAAGTAACAAATGATACATCGCCATTAATAGATGAAATGCGTTTTTCAAGTACTAAATCAAGTGATTATGAAACAGCAACTCAAAAATGGGATGTATCAGCTAACCCAGGGTCAGAAGAAGTAATAGCGTATATAGAAGACCATGCAACAGATGGTAAAATACTACATGTGCAAGCCAATGGCAATGTGGTATTTTATGAAATGAAAAGGCAATCATTTATAGATACTAAAGCTGTTTACGATAAATTTCAATCAAATTGGCAAGATTATCACGATGAAAATGATAATTATATTTCAGGAACATTGACCAATCAAGAAATAAGTTATTTGTGCTCTTATAGTGTCTACATGAAATGGTCAAATAGTATCTCTAGTTGTATTGAAAATTATGAATTTAATGTTACTAATATTGAAATGACAAATATATTAGGGTATTTTGATAATATAAATAATATTAATATGTCAACAGGAATAGATACCAGTCAAGTAACCGATATGAGCTATATGTTTTATAATAATGCAGCTACAATGATAGATGTAAGTGGATTGGATACAAGCAATGTAACAAATATGTATGATATGTTTGGCCGAACTGCATCCGCAACACTAGATGTAAGTGGCTTTGATACAAGTCAAGTAACAAATATGGGTTGGATGTTTTATAATAGTGCCGCCACAACATTAGATTTAAGTGGATTTGATACCAATCAAGTAACGAATATGAGAGGAATGTTTTCTGGTAGCTCCGCTACAACATTAGACTTAAGTAACTTTGACACGAGTCAAGTAACCGATATGTCCGATATGTTTCAGTTTAGCTCTGCCACAATGCTAGATGTAAGTAATTTTGATACTAGTAGTGTAACCGATATGTCTGATATGTTTTGGAGTAGTGATGCCCAAACATTAGACTTAAGTAGTTTTAATACCAGTCAAGTAACCGATATGAGCAGTATGTTTGATGATAGTGCAGCTACAATGATAGATGTAAGTAATTTTGATACGAGTAAAGTAACGGACATGAGCTATATGTTTGATGGTAGTGCAGCCACAACATTAGACTTAAGTAATTTTAATACCAGTCAAGTAACCGATATGAGCTATATGTTTTATAATAGTGCCGCCACAACAATGGATGTAAGTAATTTTGATACGAGTCAAGTAACCGATATGAGTTTTATGTTTATGTGGTCTTGGGCCTCAACTTTAAACTTAAGTAGTTTTGACACGAGTCAAGTAACCGATATGAGTTTTATGTTTTGGGGTAATAACGCCACAATAATAGTCATAAGTAGTTTTGACACGAGTCAAGTAACAGATATGAGTGGAATGTTTGGATATAGTGTAGCTACAAATCTAGAACTAAATCATTTTAATACCAGTCAAGTGACAGGTATGAATTCTATGTTTTTTGAAAGTGCCGCCACAATAATAGATGTAAGTAATTTTGATACGCGTCAAGTAACAGATATGAGAGATATGTTTGATGGTAGTGCAGTAACATCACTTAATTTAAAAAATTTTGATTTTTCTAAAATAGATACTAGTGATATAGATAATTATGAGAATATGCTATATACTAATTCTACACCAATAACCCCAGTAACAGTTAAAAGTGAAGCAGATAAAACATGGCTTGAAACTTATGCTAATCCTAGAGGTATAACTATTATAGTTGAACCGTAAATATCGATAAAGGCCTACTTAAAGTAGGTTTTTTATTGTATTAATAAATTATGTATGGTATTATATCATCACTAGGAGGAAGTAATTATGTTATGTAAAAATTTTAAGTTAGAGGCTATACTTGATAAGGAGTTTAATACCTTTGATGATTTAGTATCATTTTATAAAATACATTTACTTAGAACTTTAAAAACAAATGGTATATTATACTTAGATAGTGATAGCTCATATTTTAAAGTTATAAAAGAAAGAAATGGTAATTTTGAAAAATTTTCTCAAAGTAATTTAGGTTTTCCTGAATATCATTATGAAGGAAGAGTTGAATCTATTGATGAGATTATTTTACTTTTTAATGAAACTGCTTTAGTTAACTCATATAGCCATGTTCTAGCAAACATTAATAATTATAAATATCCTGTACTTGATATTGATGTTATAGGCCATTCTGATAAAAAAGTACTTAGTAGAATAGACTATTTACTTGAAAGTGTTAAAGATATATTTTTAAATAAAGAGTTTTTAAATAATAAAGATAATATAGATGAACTTAGTGCATTAGATATTTATTATACTGAATGTGAAGGTGATATTAAACTAAATTTATATACTTTAATTGATGAGTTAAAATATGCTATTTTAAAAGAAAAATCTAATGTTAGAACTTTGACAAGTGAAAAATAATATGCTAAAATGTTATTGTTGTGGTGCATTATTCTAGTTAAAGGCCGCTGTTTGAAGGTGGGGCTAAAAATCCATCATTTAGATGATGAAGGATATTTGTATATTTGCTTTTTTCGCCCAGATTGGGGTGGGTATATAAATACTAAGTTTAAGGTAAAGTTATAATGGCATATAGCCGTCGCCTTTTATGTTCCAATTTTTAAAAGTTGTCTGTCGTGCGTGGTAATAGCGGATATTAAGTTTGAAATTATTACTGCAAAAGCGAATAATAACAGTTTGTGACCTTTATTTGGGAAAACCTCTAGAATGTATATTTAAATATGGCATTATAAAGATTGAAGTGCGGACTAAGTGGCCATCAAGTAAATGACTCGGTAACGATCGTTCATTTTTTGTAAAAGAGAAATCGCCAGAAGGTAACTGATGGAAAAAAATGTGGAAATCAAACTTGACCTAAGCCGCAAAATTTATTTATAATGTTACCACAACTTATTTTTTGAGGTAAAAATGAGTAAAAAGAAAAAAAGTAATAAAAGATGGATAATAGTTATATTTATAGTATCATTTATATTATCGGCATTATTTGGATTAGCAGCTAATGTTATAACTAATTCATTTAGTGTTTTATATGCGGTAATAGCTCTTATATTAATTATTTTAATAGGTGTTATATTTGATATAGTAGGAGTTGCTGTTGTGTCAGACGTTGAGCACTCTCATCATGCAAGAGCATCTAAAAAGCATCAAGGTGCTAAGGAAAGTATCTTTATGCTTAAAAATGCAGATAAAGTAAGTAATATATGTAACGATGTAGTAGGTGATATATGTGGTATTATAAGTGGCTCACTAGGTGCAGTTATTGCTGTATCTATTGCTAGTATAATGAACGCTAATATTATATTTATAAGCATAATAGTAAGCTCTATAGTTGCGTCCCTTACCGTAGGTGGTAAAGCTATAGGTAAAGCATATGCTATTAAAAATAGTAAAAAAATAGTTGAAAAAGTAGGCAAAACAATAAACTTTTTCTATAAAATAAAGTAGGTATATTATGAAAATAGATTACAAACATGTATCAAGTTTATATTTAGAAGGCTTATCACTTAGGCATATAGGTGAAAAATTAAGTGTATCACATATTACTGTGAGAAATATTTTAAATAGCATAGAATTTATTGACCCATCCTTATTTATTTTAATTAGAAATAAAATGGAAGAAAATAAACCGGATTCTTTAGAAAAACCAGAAGTATTAAAAAGAGTACTTGTTGTACTTGATTTATTTTTAAATTACGACATGACAGTAATAGAAATTGCAAATAAATTAAATAGTACGGAGTTTATTATTTATAGAGATTTAACTGCTAGGCTTCCGCATATTAATGAATATACGGATCAAAAAGTAACTAATGAAGTTTTTGAAAGCGTTTTAAATAAATTAAAAATACATTCAATGAATAATAGTCCGTTTATAACCAATAAATCTAAATAGTAACAAATGAGTTACTTTTTGTTTTTTCTTGAAATAAATAAAAAAATATGATATAATCTACTAGACCCAAAGAAAAAATGATCCGCTGGAAATCCTCTAAGATTATTGGTTAAAACATAAAGAAAGGATGGTTAATTTAATGAATTTAGTTGATAAAATTAACAAAAAACATATTCGTAAAGATATCCCTGAAATTAGAACAGGAGATACTGTAAAAGTAGATGTTTGGGTAAAAGAAGGAAAAAAAGAAAGAATTCAGGTATTCCAAGGATTAGTTGTTGCTAAAAAAGGTGGCGGCGTATCTGAAAGAATAACTGTAAGAAAAGTTAGTGGTGGTGTTGCCGTTAAAAGAATTTTTCCAGTTAATACTCCAACAATTGATAAAATTACAGTAATCAAAAAAGGTAAAGTTAGAAGAAATAAACTTAACTTTATTGATCAAATGTTTAAGAAAAGTGGTAAAGAATATAAAGTTAAGGAAAGAGCATAATCTTTCCTTTAACTTTTGGTGTGATATTATGAAAGAAAAATTAGAAGCATTAGTTCCATATATAATAATTTTAGTAGTTGTAATTCTTATAAGAAGTTTTATAGTTACTCCAGTAAGGGTAAATGGCGGTAGTATGGATGATACCTTAAATCATGGACATATTTTAATACTTAATAAACTAGATACTAAATATGAAAGATTTGATATAGTAGTTCTTAGTGATGATGTAATAGGTGATGCAGCAATTAAAAGAGTTATTGGTATGCCTGGTGAGTCTATCGCAATAGAAAACGGTGTACTTTATATAAATCAAGAAAAAGCAGAAGATCCATATAATACAATGATTATGAGTGATATGGAAGAAATTACATTAAGAAGTGATGAATATTTTGTTATGGGCGATAATAGAGAAGTATCTCTTGATAGTAGATCATTTGGTCCAGTTAACAAAGAAGACTTAGAAGGAACCGCTAGTTTAAGACTTTATCCATTTAATAAAATGGGAACAGTAAAATAAAACGATAATTTAGGCATTATCGTTTTTTTATTTTTTCTAAAATTTTTTTATGATCTTATAATCTATAGTTATTAGCGTTATTCATTTTAAGTGTAACTACATAATTTGAATTTTTAATGCAA
>CAYJNS010000053.1:1910-7875 GCA_964371745.1 uncultured Muribaculaceae bacterium | reverse complement strand
TCTCCATTTGCTGGTATTATTGTTGCAGGTGTATTTACAAATTCGTATTTATCCATATTAGCAATAGACATATTTGTAATCGTTATGTCGGCTGAAGTTTTATTTATAATTTTAAATGTCTTAGTTACCGCTGTATCATATGGCAAATTCCCCATATTTAATTCTGTTATACTTATACCATTTTCGTCTTCAAATTCTACTAAATTTGCTGCTTTTACCTCTGTATTACCCAAAATTAAAAATGCTATAATTGCAACAGTCATTAATATTATACTTTTTAAAATATTTTTCATATTTCCTCCTTTTTTTAATAATTTATATTATAGCATATGTAAATTAGATAAGTCTATACAAATTCTAATTTTAATTTATATTTAATTTCATTTTAAAAAAACTTGATTAAATTATATCACATTTTATTTTATTTAGATAGTCGAACGCTAAACTAAATTCAGTTTTATATCAAAATTTAATCTTATTCATACTTTTTGAAAAATATAATAACACTTATCGAGCATATAACTTGACTTTATAGTTCTATTTCTATATAATATACATTACGGATATTTAAGGAGGAAATTATGAAAAATATTATAAAAATAAGTCTAATAATGACTGTAATTACATTTATGTTTTTACTATTAGGAGGTATGAAGGTAAATGCTGCTTCAAATGATATAGTTTTCAAAAAGAATTTAAATGATACAACTAACATAAGTGAACTTGATTTTGGCGATATACATTTTGGTGAATCTTCAGTAATATTAACAGTATATGCTGTTAATACAACTTCATCAACTATTAAGATAAATGGCTATGATATGCCTATTGTTAGTTTTTCTGCGATAAAAAACCTTTCTCGCGTTGGTAACTCGCTCGCTACACCACTTACAATAGAAAGCGGTGATCATATACATCTTCAATTTGAAATTTTCGAGGCTGATATGACCAATTTTCCACGAGACCTAAATTGCACCTTCGTTCTAATAGCAGAAAATGACGAAAGGTTCTCATTAAATTTAAAAGCAACTGATGTAAAAAAAACCATAAGTTCTGTTGAAACGCCGACATTAAACCCAGCTAATGCACTCACTTATAATGGTATAGAGCAAACAATGAATTTTTACACTTTTGACGGTTCAGACTATACATTGATTGATTTTGATGATCCTAACTCAATGTTTACTATAACTGGTAATAAAGCAACTTCTGCAGGTACGCATACAGCTGAAATTTCACTTAGATACCCTGATTATTATGAATGGGATGATACTCTTCCAAATGTTTCAGGAGTTAATAATAGAACTTATAGTGTCGAATGGGAAATAGAACGATATATAACGTCTCCGCCTAAAGAACAAGATGGTATAGTTGGACTGCCTTTATACAGCATTAATTTACCAGCTGGTTGGACTTGGGATGAGCCTAATACAGTAATAACTACAGGAAATAATGAATATGACGTTACTTATATTCATCCAGATAATAATATAAATTATGCAACAGTAAATAGTAAAGTAACGGTAAATGGACAAATTCACCATTCTATTGAGTTTTATTTAACAGAAAATTCTAGTCACGATGCACAATCGAATCCAACATATTTAATAGATGGAACTTCAAAAACGTACACCCTTTCAACTGATGCAGGATATATATTCACATCTATTAAAATTAATGGTATAGAGCAATTATTGAAAGATACTATTGCTACCAATTTCCCTATTGATATACTTAATATTAATGAAAATTACACAATAATTGCAGAAACTGAACAAATAATATTCTCTCCAGTTGTTGAATATGAAAATTTAACTTATGACCGTTATATAAATGATGAAATTCTAATAAAATGGGATTTAGATTTTGATAATTTTAAAATGATTAATTTAAGAATAAATAATATAGACATTAAATCTGGTTTTAGTTTTAAACAAGGTAGTGTTATACTTGAATTAGATAGTACAGTTATTGATAAACTACAATTAGGTGAAAATAAAATTGAAATAGATCTTGCTTCTGGCGAATTAGCGGTTGCAACATTTAACCTTATAGATAGTAATCCTATTGCAACTGATACTATTAATCCTAGTACTAATGATAATATTATAGTTTATTCTATTATTGGATTTGTTTCAATTATTAGCATAATCTTAATTATTAATATAAGAAAAAAAACTCTTAAATGATATATACATCTATGAGCTTTCTTGATAGAGCAAATAATTTTGCTCTTTTTGTTTGTGCAACATTTTTCATACACGTGTACTACAACTTATACTAAATTTATCTTTTCTAGTTATTCACGATTTTACACATCTTTCTATTTATGAAAAATAATAATATATTTTATCTTCGTATTTTTCATATATATCGATTAAATTTTTTGCTTTTTTTGATACTTCACTTAATCTTTTTATCTTATTATCCACTACACATAAGGGATTAACAAATCTTTTTTTAGTTTCTATTTTACTCATAGTTCCTGGTATAAATTTATCTGTACTAATAATTTTTAAAGACTTAGTATAATTTTTCCAATTAGGAATATTTTTTTCAAATAATACAAGTATATCTTTTTCGCTATAATTATATAAATCATCTTTTGTAATTATTTTTTTTGATATCAACTCTTTTAATGAGTTAGCTAAAAAAGTTAAAACCGCATTATTTCTATTTGACTGAAGTTCCATAGAATATAAATGGATTGCTTCAAAAAACAATTCAGCTGATTCTTTAGTTTTAAATCCTATCTCGCTAATATTATCTTCATTTTTTAATATCGTTATTTCTTTATAATACTTTTGTGTATCTGCAAGAGAAATTTTATTTAACCATATATAAGCAGTTGGTATTACGCCATCTAATCTATCCGCACATAGCTTAGGGGTACTATTTTCTACTATAGGGTATAACTTTAAATTAGTAATTTCATCTACTGTTAAACCATCTTCTTTTAAAAGTTCTAGCAATTCTTTTGAATTTTGTATTATTTCCTTTACAGATAATTCACTTGAATTTTGTGCAATACTATCTCCTAACATATAATCTACACAATGTGAAAATGCAGGGGTTCCTAAATCATGTAATAATGCCGCTATAGTTTGTTTTTTACTTTTTGTTAGATTCCATGTGATTAAAGCAGTGGAAATGCTGTGATCATATCTACTATACCAATATCTTATATTATAAACACGAAAATAATCACAGCCGCAATACTGCCCAATGCCCTTTAACTTTTGGAGATTTTTTAATTTTAAATACTTATCAATAAATTTTGGGTAATCATTATCACATAGCATCATATGATATTCTTTTAATTCTTTATTAGTGATATAATTTTCCTCGATTATATTCATTTTAATTATCCTTTCTTAATCTCCTTATTTTTTCTTTTGCAGTTATATAAACTGGTTGAAACCATTTTACTAATATTTCAAGATCAAGATCAGCAATATCAAACCACTTCACAACTGAATTTTCAGTTTCTAAAATTCTTATATCAGACATGTTTTCATTTTTAACAATTATCAAATAAGAAATATTATGATGAGTATGAGCACTAACATTCTTACCTTTTTTAACATGGTTGGCTATTGGAGCACACTCTAATGAAAAAATCTTTTCAGAAACAATTACATCTTTTAAACCGGTTTCTTCTTCAAGTTCTTTTAAAGTAACATTTAGTAAATTATTATCACCATCTGCATGTCCTCCAGGGTAAACAAAGCCTTTAAAATCATTATGATATAATAATAAAATTTTATTTAAATCTTCATTTAATACCCAAGTTGAAGCTGTAAGGTGACCAAAACAATTTTCACGTAATAAATGATTTTCAAACGTTTTAATAAATTCTAATATAGTTTCTTTATCCTTAAGTTCCTGGTTTCCATACGGAATATATTCTTTTATAATATTATAATTTGTCATTTTATTTTCTTACCTTCTTTTTATCAAAATCTATTAGTGCACTAGTAGCGTCTTCACTCCACAATGCTTGTAAAACATTAACTGAAATTGGTCCATATATTTTACCAGCAATATAATTAATTGGATTTTCTCCAATAACTTCAACTCCGTATTCTCCATCAATTCTACATTCTTTAAACATTTCTTTATGTTCATTAAAAAAAATATCTGTTAAATCTCTACTTAATACTAAGTAAGCGTTGTGACCATCCTTATTTAATATATCAATCACTTTAAATCCATACTTTTCTAACTTTCCAAATGAAAGCGCTGTTTCATTTGTATTATTTAATACATAATCAAATGCCCCTCCAACTATATCTTCTAAAAATATTCTAATCATAATTACCTCCACTTTCTAATTATTTATTTTCTTCTAAATATTTATTATATAACTCATCCATTGATGAAATATATTTTTTATCTTGAATAACTTTATATTTTTCATATTCATTATGAGCCTTATTTATTGCCTTTTCATGAGATATACTACCACTATTTTTAAGTACATCTTTCACTTTCATTATCATAAATTATTTCAATTAATTTATCAAACATTCCATCTATATATTTAATATTAGTTTCTTTGTTATTTATTATATTATCTACTTCTGGTTTTAAATTTTTAAACATTATTTTTTTATGTTCATTTATGGTATTTATTAAATCAAATAACTCCTCCATTAATTACTCCTCAGTCATACTAAGTAAATTAACTATATCTTTTTCAGTTAACTTATCAAGTATTAACTCATCTTTATTATCTGCATCTATTAAAGCATCATTTAATATTTTTTTCTTTTCTTGAAGCTCTACTATTTTTTCTTCAATTGTGCCTTTACAAACCATTTTAATAACTTCAACAGTATTTTTTTGACCAATTCTATGAGCTCTATCAGTTGCTTGATTTTCTACTTGAGGATTCCACCATAAATCAAGATGCACTACTACATCTGCTCCAGTTAAATTAAGTCCTGTTCCACCTGCTTTAAGTGTAATTAAAAATACATCTGTATTATCATTATTAAAAGCATCAACTAAATTATTTCTTTCCTTTGATTTAACTGAGCCATCTATACTATAAAATGATATACCACTATTATACAAATCTTTTTTAAGTAAATCAAGAGCTGATTTAAAAGATGAAAATAAAAGTAGTTTATGTCCATTTTCTTTATAAGATTCTATTAAATTAATTACTTCAGTAAATTTTACTGATTCTAGTTTTTCATTATCAAATAAAAGTTTTGGATGAACACATATTTGTCTTAATTTAGTTAAAAGCTGTAATATTTTAAATCTTGCTTTTAAAAAACCTTCTTTTTTCATTAACTCTTCAAATTCTTCACGACTTTTCTTAACTTGCATTGCATATATTTCTTTTTGTTTAGGTGGAAGATCTAAATAAATAAGATTTTCCATCTTATCAGGCAAGTCAGTTAATACATCCTTTTTTCTTCTTCTTAAAATAAAAGGTGTAATTAATTTATGTAGTAAAGCTAGTTTATCATGTGCATCATCATCTATTTCTCTAAAATTAAATTTGGATTGAAACTTGGATAGACTATTTAAAAAACCAGGCATAATAAAATCAAAGATGCTCCAAACTTCTAAAATAGAGTTTTCAACAGGTGTTCCAGTAAGTGCAATTTTTCTTTTACTATTTAAAGATTTTAAAGCAAGTGATATACCAGTTTTAGGATTTTTTATATTTTGAGCCTCATCTATAACTATTAAATCAAATTCTTTTTTATCATACTCATCTTTATCTTGCCTTAACATTCCATATGAAGTAATTAATATATTTATATTGCTATTTAATATTTCAAGTCTTTTGCTCTTTGCATCGGCACACACTTTATAGTTTAGTTTACTACCAAACTTTACAAACTCTCTTTCCCAGTTATAAACTAAAGAAGTTGGCGCTACTATTAGTATTTTAGCGTCTTTTTTTTCTCTTATAACTTCTTTTAAAAAGACTATTGTTTGAATT
>CAYJNS010000053.1:736-1900 GCA_964371745.1 uncultured Muribaculaceae bacterium | reverse complement strand
CAGTTTTATAAATATTATTAAGCCACTTAACCCCTTCTTTTTGATAATCTCTTAATATTTTTTCATCTTCTTTAAATATAATTATATTACTATTTTTATACTGATTAAAATTACTTATAAAGTTATTAAATATATTATCAGTTTTAATAATAGAATAGTCCTTTACACTATCAAGATATAAAGCCCTATATTTAGGTATAGTACCCTCACTATCATATACATCAAGCCCGTCCATAACTTCTTTAAGTTCTTTTAAATCATTATTTTCAGTACTAATTATTTTACCGCTTTTAAGTTTAAAATATTTTTCTTTATTTTTCATACTATCAAAAAGACGAGTTAACTCTTTATCTGTGATAGCCCCTAAATCAAAACTATAAGACATAATATTGTCTTTTCCAATAGAAAACTGACTTTTAATAGAATTTTCCTTTAAAACACCACTACTTTTAAATTTCTTTGTTCCATATACTTCATATTTTTCTTCTAAAATAGGTAAAGTTTCATCATAAAATTTAACTAAATCATTTATTTTTTCCATGGAAATAATTTTATCTTCTGCTAAAAATCCAAAAGATAACATCTCTTCAAATATTTTATTTTCAAATATTTCATTTCTAAATGGTTTTTCTTCTTCAAAATAGTCTGCTTCAGTCTCTTTATATATAAAACCTATTTTTAATAATACCTTATCTTTATAATCAAAGTATAGTTTTACTTTCGGAATAATTATTTCAAACTTATCTTTTAATTTTTCTTCAATTACTATATTATTTTTAAAGTTTTGTGATAAATTTCTATTTAATTTCAAAGCATTCTCTTCACTAAGTACAATACTATTTAAGCCCTCACTATTCATCGCATTTATTATTTTAGTAGCTTCTTTATTTAGTTTGCATAATTTTCCATCATAAAAATAACTCTTATTTTTATTTAAGAAATGAAAATCTTTAAACTTAAATTTAAATTCATAACCATCATCCTTTTTATTAAGATGTATTTCAAATGGATTTACTTCTTCATATCCAGAAGATGTTCCTACTTTATATACTTCAATAGTTTTATTTTTTAAAGCAAGCAATATATTATCAAGAGATTCTGTATCAAGTGTAGCAAAATTTGACGTATGATAACCTTTTTGAACTAAACTTTTATAAAGCATAT
>CAYJNS010000053.1:0-726 GCA_964371745.1 uncultured Muribaculaceae bacterium | reverse complement strand
TTTCATCTTCTTTAGTAAAGTAATGAACACTTGGATCAAATGTAAAACCAACACCTACTTGATAAGGTGATTTTTTATATGCATATGCATAATCAAAATTATTTATTCTATGACTTATATAATAAAGTTTATCTATTCCTAACTTTATTTTAAATAATACTTCATTATTAGTGGGATTAAATTCAAGTATAGGTATTAAATTTATATATTTTTTATTATTGCCCCGAACAATTAAATCAAATACTTTTTGATATTTATCTTCAATCGTTTCATCTTCTATTTTGCCATCTAAAAGAACGTGCGCAATACCAGCACCTACATGCTTACACATTTTATTCACTCTAAAATATGAACAAGAACAAGAAAAATTTTCAAAAACAACATCATGTACATCAAAAGATATATTATATTGTCTATATAAATCATTAACTAAAAAAGTATAATGAGAATAATCCGAATAATTTCTTATAGTTGTATTAGTAATATCATCACTTTTTATTTTTATCATATCACTATATATTGAACTTGTTAAAAATTTAGATAAAGATTCTTGAATCTTTTTATCTCTAATCACCATATAAACCACCCCTTTCTGTACTCTTTATATTATAACAAAAAAACATTTGTTTAGAAATGTTTTTTTTAAAAGTTTTATTTTTGAAAGATACTACTATATAACTCTTATAATACTTTCTATTATATATTTTAGTATTATTAAAAATAAAA
>CAYJNS010000052.1:0-8066 GCA_964371745.1 uncultured Muribaculaceae bacterium | reverse complement strand
GCCTATCTTCATTATTCGCTGTCAATATAAATAATACATTCGATAAATCAAATGGTTCTTCAATATAGTTATCTATAAAATTATTATTTTGATTATGATCAAGAATATCAAGAAGTACTGATGCTGGATCTGCTTTATAATCTTTAACCATCTTATCAACTTCATCTATTAATATTACTGGATTATTTACACCACATTTTTTTATATATTGAATTATTTTACCAGGTGATGCCCCTAAATAAGTTCTTCTAGAACCTATTAGTTCTACTGCATCATTTAATCCACCTACAGATATTTTAATAAATTCCCTATTTAACGATTTTGCAATGGATGATGCTATAGTACTTTTTCCTACTCCTGGTGGACCAACTAAACAAATAATTGGATTATTGATTTTGTTTAAATGTTTTTTTACAGCAACATAATCTATAATTCTTTCTTTTATATCAGTTAAACCAAAGTGTGATTCGTCTAAAATTTGTTGTACTGTTTTTATATCTTCATTTTCTTTAGATGAATTATTCCAAGGTAAATTTAAAATCATTTCTAAATAGTTTCTTAAAACACTAGACTCTGGTGTTTCAGCGACTAGGTGTTTATATTTATCTATTTCTTCTCTTATTTTTTGATAAATAGCTGGGTCCAACTCTAAAGCATTTAATAGCTCATAATATTTTTTTACATCTATATCTTTTAAACTTGCTGTTCCTAGTTCTTTTTGTATTTCAGTTAACTTTTCTCTTAAAAAATATTCTTTTTCTTTTTGAATTAATTTTTCTTGGATATTTTCTTCAATTTCTTCATCTATTTTTATTAATTCTATTTCTTCAGCTATATCTATTAATAATTCACGAGCTCTATTAATAGGATTTATATTTTGCATGTACTCTAACTTTTTATTAACATCAAATGGTAAAAATATAGTTATAATATCAGTTATTTTATCTAAATCCTCAGCTTTATCAAGTGAAGATATAACTGTATTAGATATTGATTTATTTACCTTAGTATATTTTTTAATTGAAGATAATAATTTTCTTTTTATTGCTGATTCTTCTGATTGATTATACTTAGGTAATTTTAATATATTAGTTTTTGCACATAAACCTTCT
Source organism: uncultured Muribaculaceae bacterium (assembly GCA_964371745.1). Taxonomy (GTDB): domain Bacteria; phylum Bacillota_I; class Bacilli_A; order RF39; family UBA660; genus CAKOSP01. The sequence goes on along the minus strand of CAYJNS010000052.1, from coordinate 6,954 downwards.
TTTTCATGCTCATACTCATCAATTATTACTCTGTATTGACCTCTTAAAACAACTCTAGCATTTCCATTAGATAATTCTATATTACTTTTAATAGATGCAATAACACCAATTTTAGGCAAATCATCTACATTAGGATTTGTTTCTTTTTGATTTAATGGCGCAACTACTAAAACTTCACTATTAAATGATTGCAAAGCTTTTGTAATTATTTCTTTACTTGAATCTGAAACAAGTTCTATTTTAACTTCTTGATTAGGGAAAACTACTAACTCTTTTAATAAAATTACTAAATAATTATTAATCATAGTTACCTCCCAAACATAAAATTTATTATATAGATTATAAGTTATTTTGTAAATAGAATTACACTAACTTTACATAAAAAAAAATACCATTTATAGGTATTTTATTTTCTAATTATTTTCTTTAATAATTTCAAGTGCTCTATGCATTTTCATATCATATTTAACTACATCAAGTGAGCCATATGCTTTAAGTAATTCATCAACACTTATACCATATTCATCAGCCATCTCTTTTGCTTTTTTATCAACAGCTTTTTTATCAAAGTCTAATTTTTCAGCATCAGCTACAGCTTCAATTAAATATCTAAATTCAACACGTTTTTTAGCTTCTGGATTCATTTGTTTATGTAAGTCTTCTTCTTTTGTTCCAGTCATTTGATAATATGTTTCAAGATTCATACCTTGCATTTCTAATTGTCTTGAATATTGATCAAGCATTCTATGAACTTCTTCATCAATGATTTCATCATTAATTTCTACTTTCATATTTTTTGAAGCCTTTTCTAAACAATCATCAATAAACTTACTATCTAATTCTTTTGATTTTTTTTCTTTAATTTTTTCTTCAATTACTTTTTCAAACTCTTCTTTAGTTTTAACATCTTTATAACCTAAATCTTCAAAAAAATCTTTATTCATTTCTGGTAATTTTTTAGTTTTAATTTCTTTTACTTCAACTTCAAAAACTACATCTTTACCTTTTAAATGTTCTACATAGTCTTCTGGAAATTTTAAATTTAATGTAAGTTTATCCCCTTTTTTAGCACCAACTAATTTTTCTTCAAAACCAGGAATAAATTGGTTAGCTCCAATTTCAAGTGGATAATCTGATCCATCTCCACCATCTAAAGGTTTACCATCAACTTTACCTTTAAAGTCTATTACTGCAGTATCACCATTTGCTACTGCACCTTTTGTTTTTACAACAAACTCAGATAATTGACTAGATAATTTTTCTATTTCTTCAGTTATTTCTTTTTTAGTAACTTTAGCTGTTTCTTTTTTTACACCTAATTTTTTATATTCACCTAATTTAACTTCTGGTTTAGTAGTTACTTTAAATTTTAAAATAACATTAGTATCACTAATACCAGTAATATCAACAGATGGTCTTACAACTGGGTCAAGCTTATTATCTTTTAATACTTTTTGATAAGCATCTTCCATAGCTATATTACAAGCTTCTTCATATAAACTTTCCATTCCAAATTTTTTAATATAAATATCTTTAGGTACTTTACCTTTTCTAAAACCATCTATTTTTACTTTTTTAGATGCTTTTTCATAAGCTTTATCTAAAGCTTCTTTCCATTCTTTTTCTAATTTAATTTCAAATTCATGTACATTTTTTGCCATTATTTTCCCTCTTTCCTATACATTTTATTTTATTATTTATTATATCTAAAATTATACCTAATTACCTCTTTTCATTAATATAATACCAAAAAAATATTTCTATGTAAATAAAAAAACGATAATACGTTTTTTAAGCTATATTTAGAATTTTTATTTTATAAGCGCCATTTGGACTAGTTACTTCAACTTCTTCACCTTTTTTACGATTTACTAAAGCAATACCAAGTGGAGACTCATTAGATATTTTATTATTAAATGAATCAGCTTCAACAGAACCAACTATTTTATATTCTTCTATTTCTTTATCATCATACTCAACAGTTACTAAAGATCCAAGAGCAACTTTATCTCCTTTAGTTTTCTTAGCTATAGTACAGTGTTCTAATCTATATTCTAGATCTTTAATTTTTGCCTCAATTTGTGCTTGTTCATTTCTTGCTGCATCATAATCAGCATTTTCAGATAAATCACCCATAGCTCTAGCTTCTTTAAGAGCAATAATTACTTCTGGTCTTCTAACAGTTTTAAGTTCATTAAGCTCTGCTTCAAGTTCTATAAAACCTTCTGGTGTAAGTATACATGTATTATCTTTTGTCATTTGTTTAATTCTCCTTTTAAAAAAATATTGCAACTGCAATAACGAATATAATGATACTATAAATAATCTGATTTGTCAAATACTTTAAGTCTCATCATAGTAAATTTAGGTAACTTTATATTACAGTTTAATTTAACTATCATTTGTGGATGATTGGCTATATCAATTATTTCATTTTTTTCATTATGTATTTTATTAATAGTATATGTTATAGGTTCCATATTCGGACCAAAAAATTCTACAACATCACCTTTTTTAAAATAATTTCTTTGTTCAACTACTAATAAATCATTTTCAGTGTTTTGTACAACACCTAAAAAATCTTTATTTGTGACTTCCATTCTATCACTAAAATATTGGTCAGTATAATCAGTATTACTTGCAAAAAACTGTGCTTTACTTTCTCTATTAGCACATCTATTTAGTATATTTAAATAATATTTTTTTAAAGCATCAGTTAAATTATTACTTATAATTAAATCAAAAATATTTCGATATACATTAATAATAGTTGCGATATAATAAATTGATCTCATTCTACCTTCAACTTTATATGAAAAAACGCCTATATCCATCATTTCATTAATATGCTCAACCATATTAAGATCTTTTGGCATCATAGTAAAATCTACATTATTTTCAGTTTCAAAACACCAACGACATACCTGGGCACATCCGCCACGGTTAGCGTCTCTAAGCGTTGTAATATTTGATAAAATACATTTACCACTAAAAGATGTACACATTGATCCATGAATAAAACTTTCAACTTCTATACCAGTTTCTTCTATTATCTTTTTAATATTTTCTTTACTTGATTCTCTTGCTAAAACTATTCTTTTAACACCTAAATTTTGCCAAAACTTTACAGCTTTATTATTTAAAGTACTTGCTTGAGTTGATAAAACTATAAATAAATCTAATTTTAAATCATTTATTTTTTTGATAACCGCTATATCACTTACAATAACACCATCAACTTTTATTTTAGCTAAATACTTCAAATACTCTTCTAAACCATTCAAATCTTCTTCATGAAAAACTATATTAATAGTTACATATATTTTTTTATTTAAATCATGCATATATTTTGTAGCATTTAATAAGTCATCTAATGAAAAATTTTTAGCATTTGCCCTTAAACTAAAATTTTGACCACCTACATATACTGCATCAGCACCATATAAAGCAGCTATTTTTAATTTTTCAAAGTCTCCGGCTGGAGCTAACAATTCAAACATCTTACTCATCTTCCTTTAACTTATAAATTGTTTTTTTATCTAAAAAACCTTTATATCCATCTATATTTTTATATTCATTTATAAATTGTTCTACATCAATATTAAATAAATTAATTATAAAATACTTAATATTGTCTACATACTTTTCATTTAATATATTTAATATTTTATTATTATATATAACAGTTCCATCTTCATTTTCAATATTAAAAAAACTAAAATCAGTATTTTTTATATTTAACTTTTTTTCATAAGGAAGTTTGTGATAAGTACTATAATTTGTATTAAGTATTCTTTTTGAATATGATATATTTAAATAACCATATCCATATATACATAAACTTTTATTTGATTTTTCTAATATAGAATTCATTTCTTTTAAAGTTATATCATTTGATAAAACAACAGAGTTACAATAGTTTAAATATTCATTTATACTTATCGTACTAGCACATAAGTGATTTAACATCATTATTTTTTCTATATTTAAATCTTTAACAATTTCAGTAATACCTATATCATCATATATTATACCTTTTATATTTTCTGGCAAATTATGAAGAAGCTTTTCTAAAACTTCTATTTCAAAACTATCAAGTAATTTATTGATATATAAATAGGAATCTTCATAAGTAATTTCACTTAAATCAAAATAGTTATTAAAACCAATAGAAAAAGACTTAAGCGGATAAATAAATTTATTAACCCCAATTTGCTTAAGTTTTTTTATATCATCATTTTTCTCAATTAATACTATATATTTATTTATCATCTTTTTTTACACTTACTGATAGTCCGTCACCTATATCATAAAATTTAGTAATAAACTCAGTATTATCTTTTAAAAATTCAACAAAATTTTCAAGTTTTCCTACTAATTGTCTTAAATTTTTACTTTCAATTTCTTCTGAACGTCCAGTCATACCATGAAAATTAATATTATCTGTAATAATAATTCCATTAGGTGCTAAAAAATGTTTAAACTTTTCAAAAAATTTTATACTTTGACCTTTAGCTGCATCAATAAATATTAAATCATATTTTATTTCATCAGATAAATTCATTTCTAAAGCATCTTGATATACAACATTAACTTTATTTTCAAAATTACTTTTCTTTACATTTTTAAGACACTCCATATATCTTGTTTCATCTCTTTCAATAGTTGTTACTACTGTATGAGGATTAACAGATGCCATTAATATTGCTGAATAACCTATAGCACTTCCTATTTCCAATATATTTTTAGTGTTATTAGCCTTTATATATTTCATAATAAACGCTATTGCTTTTTTTTCAATAATAGGAACATTTTTCTCGGAGGCATATTTCTCCATTTCCATAATTATATCTTTCATTTATAATTCTCCATTCTAATAAAGTTCATTTTTTTTTGCTTCAAACTCACTAGCTGTTTCATAAAAGAAAACATCACCAGTATTAACATCAGCAATAAAATAAACATAGCTTGTTTCTGCAGGATTAAGCGCAGCAGTAACCGAATCAAAAGATGAGTTACATATTGGACCTATTGGTAAACCTAAAAAACTTGTAGGTCTTGTATTATATCCATTATCATCATTTAAATCACTTACAGTTAACTCTTCGCCCATTGCTTTTTGAACTCCATAAAAACTTGTAACATCCATGCCTAACGACATAGGAATTCCTAATCTTGTATAAACTACTTGAGCAACTTTTTTCCTGTCGTCAATATTTACCGCTTCCATTTCTGAAATAGATGAAATTGTAAGTATTTCATGAAGCGTATATCCACTTGCTTCTATATTTGATTTAACTTGACCTAGTTTGGTTGCTGTATGAGAAACCATCTTTTCAATTATTTCTTTTACACTTGCAGTTTTATAAAACTCATATGTATCTGGAAATAAATATCCCTCAAGTGGATAATATATTTTATCATCAATTATCTCATCTGTCAAAATATCGTATCTAGCAATTAATTCTTTAGCAAAGTCCCGGTCTTCAAAAACACTCATTACTTCATCATAATCATAACCAAATTTTTCAGATATAACTGTAGCATAATCAGTTACTCTTTTACCCTCTAAAAAGGTAATTGTAATTATATCTTCATATATATTTGTATCACCATTTGCAATTTGATTAAATATATCAATAGATGAATCTGCTCTATTTAATTTATAAGTTCCCGCTTGTAAATTTAAACCTAAATTTAAAAGTACATAAATACTCGATGCATTTTTACTTTTAATAACACCTGCATCATATAAATTATTAACTATATCAAATTTTTTAGTTCCACTTTCAATTTCTACAGTTACATATTCAGCTTCATCACTAACACTTTGAAGACCAAAAAATGTATATATAAATATTGCTAATAATATTAATAAAAAACTTAATAATATAGTTAACAATATTCTTTTCTTACTTTTTTTCACATTTACTCCTTTATACTCAATTTGAAGTTACAAATTTATTTAAAATTAAACTCATTTGTTCTTCTTCTTTATTTGTTAAATTTCTAATAACTTTACCATTTTCTTTATACTTACCAAAGTATACTGATTTACCTTTAATACTTTTAAAAGCTACATAATTAAATTCTTCACGTTCTACTACAAAAAGCACATCAAAAGTTTCTTTTTCATTTTTTTCATTTCCAATTACAATTTTACTTTTGTCCATTTTTTAACCTCTTTAAAAAATCTTCTAGAATCAAACACGCTGATAAAACATCTAAATCTTTTTTACCTTTTTTTATTTTTGTTCCATTTTCCTTTAATATGTTTTGAGCAAAGACTGTGGTTAATCTTTCATCAATTAAATGTACTGTTATGTTATCTAAATTTAAATATGATTTTAATTCATCAAATCTTTTTGTAGCAAACCCACTACTTCCATCCATATTCTTAGGATTACCAACAACTAAGTCTGTTATCTTCTTTTCCTCAATTATTTTATTAATGACTTCTCCTAAAGCTTTATAATCATTTGAGTTATATGAAACTGTACTATACGGACTAGATAATGTATTACTTATATCACTTATAGCAACGCCGCATCTTTTAGTTCCTATATCAAGTGCTAATATTCTCATAGTTACCTACCTAAATATCCATTTATAATAGCCATTAAAAGTTCATTTCTATCATATTTAAGTATTTTTTTACGAGCATTTTTAGTACTTGTAATATAACTAGCATCTCCAGTAGTTAAATAACCAACTAACTGACTTGCACCATTATATTTATTATCTTCAAGTATTTTTATTATTTCACTTAAATCCATTAAAATAAGCTCTTGTCTCAATTCTTTAACATCAAAAATACTGGTTTTATCCATTGTCCACCTCAACTACATTTATATTTTATCACTTATAGAAAATATAATCAATTTTTTTACTTCAAAAAATAAAATTTATCATAAAAAAAGAACTATTTAAAGTTCTTATATTTCAATTAATGGT
>CAYJNS010000051.1:0-8067 GCA_964371745.1 uncultured Muribaculaceae bacterium | reverse complement strand
TAATAACCAGGTGGTTTTATGAACTTTAGAGCATTAACAAACGAAGAAATAAACTATAATATAACTAATATTAATAATACTTCTTTAGAAGTATTATTAAATAATATTTTAGAAGTAGACTTACTTGAAAATATTATAAGAAGTGGAAATGAAACTGATATAGAAATAAACTTTTTAAAAACTATATCTACTTATTTTATGAGTAAAGAGTTATCAATACTTTTAGGAAGAAAAAAAGAATGGATAGATAGAATATTAAGAAAATATAATTTGAAAACATCTACTACTAGAGCTAGGTGGACTAAAGAAGAAGATAGATATTTAAAATCTTCTTGGGGTAAAGTATCAATTAATACTTTACAAAAAAAACTTGATAGATCAGCTTCTTCGATTGAACAAAGAGCTATCAATACACTTAAATTAGGTGCTCGTATGGATAAGATACAAGGTTTAAAAATAAGTTTAATATCCAAAATATTAAATGTTTCATATAGAGTAATAGTAGAAACATGGCCAAACTATGGTCTTATAATACATACTAGTAAAGCAACACCATCAAATAAAAATAAATATTGCCTACTAGATGAATTATTAGAATTTTTAAGAATTAATCAATTTTTATTTGATTCTAGAAATGTAGACTTTAGAGGATTAACTCTAGAACCTATTTGGCTTACTATTAAAAGATTAGAAGATAATAAACTACCAATTGATTATGTATGGAACTACAAAGAGATGTTCAAAGAGTATGTAGTATCATTACTTTCTGAAGGTTATTCAGTTGATGAAACAGCATTTATCGTAGGTAAAAGCCAAAGAACAATACATAGAATAATTAAAGAATATAAATTATATTCAGTAAGGGTAAGAAAAAATGATTCTTAGAAAACTATCTTTCGAAGAGATAATATATTTATTAAAAGATTTTAATAAAGCTACTTTTAAAATGAAATTATATTCAGTTTTAAAAACTGACTTTTTAGAGTGTAATAAAAAAATAAATTATATAAAAGAAGAAGAAGAGTTATTAAAACTAATATATGATTTATTTTCTAATGAAGATTTAGGCATCCTATTTGGAAGAACTACTAGAGCAATACAAAGTAAAGGGTATAGATTAAATTTAGCAAATAAACATAGTGAATGGACAGATGAAGAAAATGATTATTTATTAAATAACTGGGGAGAAATACCTATAACAAGTATAAAAAAATATATATCTAATAAGTCTACTGTTAGTATATATAGACATGCTATTAAACTTGGATTAAAACAACTTTCTTATTATACTGAAGTAATTAGTATAGGTGATATAGAAAAGATGCTACAAGTGCCTAGAAAGACTATAAGAAGTAAATGGGTTAAAAAAGGTTTAATAATAAAAAGAGAAAAGTTATATGAAAAAAAATATATTTATGGATGTTTACTTGAAGACTTATTAGAATTTTTAGAAAATAATCAAGACTTATTTGATTCAAGAAATTTAGAACAATATGCTTTAACATTTGAACCAGACTGGTTAATAGAAAAAAGAAAACAAGACTATATTAATCCACCTGTTATTTATCATGAACTTAGTAGTGATGAAATAGATAATATAATATCTTTATTAAAAAAGAATTATACATATGGATATATTAGTGATGTAACAAAAAGAGGTAAAAAAACTATAGCTAAAATAGCAAAAATAAATAACCTACAAAATGAACATTATACTTTAGGAAGAAAAGAAAATAAAGAAAAATTAGAAAGAATGAAATTAGTATTATCTTTATATTCAGAAGGTCATTCTAGAAAAGAAATACAAGATATAACAGGTATTTCTGAACCAACTGTAAGAAGATACATAAAAACACTAGAAAAAAAATAAAAAGTATAGTAAAATTAATATAATAGGTGATGATGATATGAAAAAGATAATACCAATAACTGTTATTTTAATATTAGTAGGAATATTTATAATATATTTAACAACAAAAGAAAATACTTTAGAAGAAACAGTAGATACAAATTTATTTGCAATATGGTTAGAAAAAGAAGATGGAACATTTTTTGAATCATCATTAGAAACATTTCCAAGTGAAGGATATGTATTTAATGATGAAAAAAGTTATTGTACAAATGGATCAACAATAACGTATGATAACTCTACTAAACAGGCACAGGTAAGTGTAACAGGATCAGAGAGATGTTTTGTTTATTTTGATATATTAGTACCACTATCAGAACAAATATTAGAACTACATACAGAAGCTGATGGACTTATTCAACATACATCAAGTATAGCAACATCGGCTCAAGATAATAATTATAGATATAGTGGAGCAAATCCAAATAACTGGGTATGTTTTGGTAGTGATGAAGCAGTGTGTCCAGAAGAAAATAAATATAGAATACTAGGTATCTATGATGGTAAAGTAAAGCTTATAAAAGAAACCGCAGCTATTACTAATCAAGCATTTGATGCAGGAGATGATAATAGATGGGAAGGTGCTGATACATCTAGTGCAACAGACGATGCAGATATAAATATATATTTAAATAATACTTTTTATAATAGTTTGCCAAGTAATTATCAAAGTATGATAGCAAGTGAGAAGTTAAATATAGGAGCGCCAGGGAATGCTGACTTCACTCAAACTCCTATAAAATTTCATGAAAAAGAAGTTTTAGCACAGACTGTTCAAAGTTATAATATAGGATTAATGTATCCAAGTGATTATTTCTATGGAGCAAGTGAAAGTTATTGGGGATTATTAAATTTTCAAGGAAATAGTCCGTATGATGATGAATATTACAACAATACAGAAATGCAAGATAATAATTGGGTATTTTTAGGTTCTCTTGAATGGACAATAGCGCCTAACTCTTCTTCCTCGCCTCGTGCGTGGTATGTGCACGGCAACGGTAATGGCTATGCGGACTTCTCGAGTCGTGGTTCTGCCGGGCGGCCAACTATATACTTAAAGACTAATGTAGAGATAATTAGTGGAATGGGCAGCGAAGCTGATCCATTTAGGTTAGGAATGTAGCTTTGGTTTTCTGCCGCTGGCAGGCGTTAGTCTGGCCGGCAGCGCCTAGTTATTAACACTTTAATGGAAAAATCCTTTGATTTTTCTTCTTTTTATGTTATAATCTTATTTGTGTGAAAAAGAGGGATAATTATGAAACTTAAGAATATAGCTATTATAGCCCATGTAGACCATGGTAAGACTACACTTGTTGATCAACTTTTAAAAAAGAGTGATACATTTAGAGATAATGAAGTAGTAAGTGAAAGAGCAATGGATTCAAATGACTTAGAAAGAGAAAGAGGAATTACAATACTTGCTAAGACTACTGCGATTAACTATCAAGATTATAAGATAAATATACTTGATACTCCAGGTCATGCTGATTTTGGTGGAGAAGTAGAAAGAATTATGAATATGGTTGATGGAGTATGTTTAGTAGTTGATGCTTATGAAGGGCCTATGCCTCAAACTAGATTTGTTTTATCTAAAGCTTTAGCTGCAGGTGTTAAACCTATTGTTTTAATTAATAAAGTAGATAAACCTACTGCTAGAGTTAAACATGTAGTAGATGAAGTACTTGAGTTATTTATGGACTTAGGTGCTACTGATGATCAACTTGATTTTAAAGTTGCTTATGTATCTGCGATTAATGGAACATGTTCTTTAGATGAGAATGTTGAAACTCAAAATGAAGACTATAATCCTTTATTTGATATGATAGTTAGTGAAGTACCATCACCTAAAGAAAGTACTAAAGATTATTTACAGTTTCAACCAGCACTGCTTGACTATAATGATTTTTTAGGAAGAATAGCAATAGGTAAAGTAACAAGTGGGGAGATTAAAGTAAACTCTATGGTTACTTGTATGAGACTTGATGGAACTAAAAAAGAGTTTCGTGTACAAAAATTATTTGGTTTTCATGGACTTAAAAGAATTGAAATAGAAAGTGCTTCATCTGGTGAAATAATAGCTTTAGCGGGTCTTGCTGATATATCTGTTGGTGAAACTATATGTAATCCTGGTAAAGAAGATGCTCTTCCTGTTCTTAGAATAGATGAGCCTACTTTAAAGATGACTTTTTCAACAAGTAACTCTCCTTTTATAGGAAAAGATGGTAAGATAGTAACTGCGAGTAAGATTGAAGAAAGATTATTTAAAGCAACTCAATCTGATGTATCTTTAATAGTTGAAAAAATAAGTAATGATTCATGGGCAGTATCTGGAAGAGGAGAACTACATTTATCAATTTTAATTGAAAATATGAGAAGAGAAGGTTTTGAACTTATGGTTGCTAAACCTGAAGTTATTATAAAAGAAATAGATGGAGAAAAATGTGAACCTTATGAAGATGTTCAAATAGAGGTTGATGATGAGGCTATGGGATCAGTTATTGAAGCTTTAGGTAACCGTGGAGCATCACTTGAAAGCATTAATAAAATAAATGATTTAAATAGATTAATTTATTTAATGCCATCTAGAGGTTTAATTGGTTTTAATACTGAGTTTATGACTCTAACTAAAGGTTATGGAATAATAAATCATACATTTAAAAAATATATGAAGGTTGCTGATAATGTATCTAGTGAAAGAAAACTTGGAGTACTTGTATCAATGGAAAATGGTAAAGCTACTGCTTATGCAGCTGGAGCTTTAGAAGACCGTGGTATTTTATTTATAGAACCAGGTGCAGATGTATATGAGGGTATGATAATAGGTGAGTGTAATAAAGAAAATGATTTAGCTGTTAATATTGTTAAAGCTAAACAGTTAACTAATACAAGAGCCGCTAGTGCTGATAAAACAGTAGTTTTAAAAAGACCTAGACCAATATCACTAGAATATGCTTTAGAGTTTATTAATAGTGATGAGCTTGTTGAAATAACACCTAATAATATAAGAATTACTAAGAAGGTAAGAAATACTGATGAAAGAAAAAAAATAGATAGTAGAAAGGCTAAAGGTTATATTTAGTCTTTTTATATACAATATTAAAAAGCACTAAATGAAACACAAAAGATAGTAGTTTATTAAAAAATTCTGTTTTTTTTAACAAAGTTGCTTTAAAAAAAAGGAAATATACAACTTTTCGGTAATATAAAAGGTAGGAGGGTAAATATGTAAAAAATGTATACTGTATAATATTTATAGAAAACGATCGAGGGGATTTTCCATATATATTTACAAGAGGGCAAATTTATGATACAGTGAATATGCGAAAGCTAAATGGAAATTTAGAAATAGAAGTAATAAATTTATCAAGATTAGAAGAAAAAAATGGATTCAGTGAAAAAGTAAATTAAGTTTCTAAAATTTATGGTTTCAAAAAGCGTAGAGGAGATGAAGGATATGGCCTTAAGTGATGAAGAATATAAAACATATATGGACTTGCAAGAAAAAATAGCTGCAGATCCAGAATATAAAATACAATTAATTCGAGAAGAACATGCAAGACTAAAAGCTGAAAGTGAAAAAAAACAAGTAGAAAGAGATAACCGTGAAAGTGCGCTTGCTGAAGGTAAAGCAGAAAAGGAAAAAGAAGTTGTTATAAACTTACATCAAAAAAATATGGACATTAATTTCATAAAAGATATTACTGCTTTAACTCAAGAAAAAATTAATAATATAATAAAAGAAGCTTAGGCTTCTTTTATTATATATAGATTTTAATCTTTTTTATTGTTTAAAGAAAAATATTGTGATATGATAACTTTAGAAGTAGGTGGGGATATGGAAAATGATAAATTTGGAGATATTTATAAAAATTTATTTTTTGATTATTCAAAGGAAAAGTTAGATGAGTTCAAAAAAACACCTGAATATATTGAAACATTAAAACACTTTATTATTAATAGAGTAAATGGTTATTTATATTCTAATTTAAAAGATTTAAAATATTTTGTTTTACAAAAAAAGAAATTAAAAGTTTTAAATATATTTAATGATTATCAAGAAAAATTAAAGTACTTAAATGAAATAGGAAAATTAATTGATGAAGATAGTAAGTTTTTAAATTTTATAATAAGTATACTTGATGAGTTTAATAGTAATAAATCAATTGAAAAATTAATTGATGTTTTAATTGATTTTGAAGATTATAGAGAAAATATGAAAAATTTATATGAACTGAAATTAAAAAGTATTAGTGAAATATCAAGTTTTATTATAGCTGATTACAATTTAAAATCATTTGAAAAAGATATTTATAAATTAATTCCTACTTGTGAAGAAGAAATAACTTATGATGAAGAAGATTATAGTTTAAATATAGAATTATTTGATAATGAAAATAATATTTTAGTTTATGATAATAAATATGATGAACTTGTAGATAAATCTAAAGCTTTAAAAGCGTATTTTAAATATAAATTAAATGAATTGATAGATGCAAGAGAAACTTCGATAAATTTAGTAAGGGATAGTTTTGATGAAGTAGATGATAAATCAGTTTTAAAAGATTTATTATATATCTTAAAAAAATTAAAATGGTTAACTAATAGTTTAAATAAATATATTAAAAATAACGAGTTATTTATAGAAAATGAAGCAAATAAACTTAATTTTATATGTGTATCAGTAATAGATGCATTAAATAAGTATCCTGATTTAATTATATATAATTTAAAAGCTGAATATCCAGATTTAGCAGTATATAAAGAAGAAGAATTTTTAGAAATCTTAAAAGAAGTAACTAATTTTTTGGGAGAAATTACTTGTGCAGAATATTTTGAAGAAAAAGAAAATATAATAAATGTTACTATAAAGGAGAAAAATGGTGGAATATCAAAGATCAGAACTTAAAATAGATTATAACAATTATAAATTTGATATAAAATTATTAGATGAAACATCTGAATTTTCTTTCGAGACAGAATATATAGAACTTATTTTTTATAATAAAATTTTAAAACATTTATTTAATGAGTGGTTTTTGGAAATTGATAAATTATATTTAAATTTAAGTAAAGATATAAAGCAGAAGTTATTTAAAGAAAAAATGAATTTACTTAATAAAAATCCTGAATTTATTTATTTAATAAAATTTTATAAAAAAGTTATGGAAGAAGATTATAAATTAGTAAATGAAATTCGTAAAATAATAAATAGTAATGAAATTAATTTAAAAGAAGAGTATGATATGTATGGTTTAATAATGTTTGCTTGTAAAGATTATTTTGAAGGTAAATTAAGTATATTGTTAGATAATTTTGATTTAAATACAACTATTGAAAATAAAATTCAATTAGGAAGAAATTCAGTTGAAGATATAGAAGAATCATTTAATTTTATAGTTAATATATTTAATCAACTTAATAGTGATGAATTTGTTTTAGAAAAAGGTAAATCGATTGCTAATATATTAAATGAACATAATTATGTTCTCAAAAAAGTTTAGAATGATGTTTCTTTACTTTTTTTATGAAGTGAGATATAATACATTTTATAAAAAGGAGCAGTTATGAAGGAATATAATTATGTTATAAAAACATCATTTGATGAAAACGGTAATGCTGTTGATAGTATAGACAATATAAAACTACTAAATTTGTATGGAAAAGACAAAGAAACATTAATCAATTTTTATTATCTTGAGCACCTAAAAATGGATCTAAAAAATATGAAAGGTTATATAAAAAGTAGAATAAAAGAATGTAACAATTTAATTTTTAAATATTCTTGTGTAAATAAAATATTATTTACACATAAATACAATTCTAATATTTATCAATTATATGAAATTATTTATTATTTAGATATGATTAAAATAGTTTTAGTATATTTTTTTAAAAATATTAATATAAATAATATAAATCATGAAAAAATAAAATTATATAATAGTATGAAAAATTATATAAATATTATTGATGTGAAGATACAATTTTATTTTGATAAATTAATTAGTAAAGATATATATTATATAAATTATAGTTTTGAAAGTATTTTTCAACTAAATAATGAAATACATGAATGTATAAATAGTATTTATAATATAAATTTAAGTGATAAAAAAAATGAAATTTATCAAAGAGATAAAAATGATAATAAATATTAT
>CAYJNS010000050.1:0-8078 GCA_964371745.1 uncultured Muribaculaceae bacterium | reverse complement strand
ATTTGACTTTTAATCAAAGGGTCATGCGTTCGAGTCGCATACGGAACACCATTTAAAAATTAACATTAAGTATTGTGCTTAATGTTTTTTTTAGTTATAATTAACTTAGAGGTAAATATAATGAAAAAAAATGATATAAATTATTTAAAGAATTTATGTTTAAAAGCTTATGGTATGACTTATTTAGAATTTGATGAATTAACATGTGAAGAGCAAGATATACTTAAAATTAAATATATTAAAAGTAAGTCTAAAAAAAAGTATATAATATTGTTGCGTGGATCTAATGAAAAACTTACAATAGTTGAAAAGTTAGAATTATTATTTACCATAGATAATACACAAAAAATATTTAAGGAAATGTTTAAAAAAGTAAAAGTCGGAAAAATAATTACTTTAAGTGATGGAACTAAAGTAATTGCTGGTGAAACTCCTTGGGAATCAAGGGAAAAGATAGATAAACAAATAGAAGGAATTATAGAAAAATCATCTTTGGAAAGTGAAAAATGGTATGATAGGCAACAAAAATTGGCTAAAAAAAACCAAAGAAAAGAACAAAATGCTTTATTGTTAAATTTATATAATTTATTAATGTATGATGTTAAAGAAAATATAGATAAATATGAAGTAATAGATTATTCAAGTGATGAAGTATGTAATAAAGCAAAGGAAGATATTATAAAAGTTTATTCTAAAAAAAGAATTAGATGATGTAAAATAAAAGTTAAATAATAAAAGTTTTATCTTTTTATTTTTTAAATATGTTATACTTATAAAGTATGGAAGTGATAAAATGAATAAAGAAAAAATGATATATGATGTACATGATACGCCTGATATAAAAACCTTTATATTAGTAGCTCTTCAACATGTATTTGCGATGTTTAGTGCAACAATACTTGTTCCAACACTGGTTAATAGTGCAGTAGGAAAGCCTGTTTTATCAATTCCGCTTGCTTTAATAGCGTCTGGTATAGGAACGCTTATATATTTATTAATAAGTAAAGGAAAATCTCCTGGTTATTTGGGTAGTTCTTTTGCATATATAACACCTATGATACTTGGTTTTGGTAAAGCTGGTACTGGTGGAGTATTTACTGGTATTATGGCAGTAGGTCTTGTATATGTAATAATTGCTTTAATAATAAAGTTTACTGGTAAAGGCTGGATTGATAAATTACTTCCTCCAGTAGTAGTTGGACCAATGGTAATTATAATTGGTCTATCACTTGCTAGTACTGTAGTTAATAATTTAGGATTAAATACAAGTGGATCTATAAATATAGGGGAGTTAATAGTAGCTGGTATAACTTTTTTAACAACTGGAATAGTAGCAATTAGTGGAAAAGGTTTTTTAAAAGCATCACCATTTATAATCGGGATATTAGTTGGTTATTTTGTATCTATTTTAATGGGTATGATAGATTTTACTATAGTAAAAGATGCTGTATGGTTTAGCTTACCAAACTTTAATTTACCATTTATAGATTATACACCTAACTTAGGTGCAGTGCTTTTAATTGTGCCACTTGCTATAGTATCAATATCAGAACATATTGGAACACATTTTGCTTTAGGCACTATTATTAATAAACCTCTTTTAAAAGATCCTGGACTTAATAAAACGCTTATGGGTAATGGACTTGCTATAATGTTTGCTGGCTTTATAGGAGCCCCTTCAAGCACAATATATGGAGAAAATACATCAGTGGTTGGTATTACTAAAGTAGCATCAACTAAAGTAGTAGGACTATCAGCAATAATTGTTTTAGCACTTGGCTTTTTAGGTAAAGCATCAGCGTTGCTATCTACTATTCCAACTCCAGTTCTTGGAGCAGTTACGCTTTTATTATATGGTTTTATATTGATAAATGGATTTAAAATAATAATGATTAATAAAATAGATTTTTCTAGTATGAGAAATGTTATAATTGCATCTACTATGTTAATAATAGGTTTAGGAGGAGCTGCCTTCTTACTTGAAACTAAAGATGTATCTATTGCAATATCAGGAATGAGTTTAGCTGCTATAGTAGGTATATTGCTTAATTTATTTTTACCGAAAGAAAGTGTAAATTAGATAGTAAAAAATATTACTATTTGATATAATATGTATAGGAGATGAAATTGATGAAAAATGTAGAAAGTTATGATATATGCGTTTTTGGAGGGTGTGCTTTAGATAGTATGTATTATCAAAATGAAGATGGTACTTATCCAGATGAAGCAAGTATTAATATTCCAGGAGGAAAAGCTGCTAATCAAGCAGTTGCTGCAGCTAGAGCTGGAGCAACTGTAAGGATAATAAGTAGATTGGGAAATGATATTGTTGGAAATGCTATATTATCTAATTTAAAAGAAAATAAAATAAATATAGATTCTGTGGAATTAAGAGATGATATTAAAAATGATGTTTGTAAAATATATATTGAAAATACTGATAAGGATAATGATATAGTTCGTGAAGCTGGAGCAATAGATAGTTTTGACATTAAAATGGTTAATGATAATAAAAGAATTTTATTAAAATCAAAAATTATTGTAGCTCAAATGAAAGCACCAAAAGAAGTTATGGTAGAACTTATTAACTTTTGCCATGAACATGATAAATATTTAATTGTAACCCCTTGTAGGCCTGAAAAATTAAATATTAAAGATAAATTTAACGAAACATTAATTGATAAGATATCTATGATTACGTGTAATAAAAAAGAGTGTGAAACTATTTTTGATACCACTGATATTGAATCTTGTGTTAAAAGATATCCAAACAAATTAATAGTAACATTAGGTGCTGATGGGGCAATGTATCACAATGGAACTGAAATTATTAAAATTTCAGGTATTAAATTAGATGAAATAGAAGATACAACAGGAGCTGGAGATACGTTTAATGGGAATTTGGCTGCTGGATTAATAAAACACTCAGATTTATATGACGCAATATTAAGAGCTCAATATGCATCTGCTATGAAAGTTAAATTTAAAACTGCACAAGCTGGTATGCCGCATGAATTTGATTTAAATGAATTTATAAAAGAAATAAATTCAAATAACTTTGAATATCAAAAAGAATTTATGTTTGCATATGAATTAGTGCAAAAAGCTTACGATAAAATAGCACCTTTGTTAATAGGGGCAGCTAAACAAAAAAAAGATGGATCTTTTGTAACTGAACATGATCTTTTAGTAGAAAATTATATAAAGTCTAAAATAGCTAAATATTATCCAAACGATGAATTCATTGGTGAAGAATCAAATCATATAAAAGTAGATAATAAAAGGTTATGGGTGCTTGATCCAATAGATGGGACAGCGCATTATTTAAAACACTCTTTATTTTGGGGAATCCAAATAGCTTTTTTAAATAAAGGAGAAAAAGAGTTTTCAATCATATATTTACCAAAGTTAAATGAAATATATTATTCATTTAAAGGTATAGGAACATTTAAAAATCATTTAAAAATAAATGTTGATGATGAATTTAATATAAAAAAATCGATAGTAGAATATTGTGGTTCTATTAATAATGAAAATAAATATAGAGAAAAAATATTTGAATATATTAAAAGTTTAAAACCATTAAATCAAATTCATATAAATTCAAGTTGTATAGCATATGCTAATTTAATATCTAATAGAACTGATATTTTAATTACTACAGCTAAAAATCCTTGGGATATTATACCTGGAGAATTGATGTTAGAAAATATGGGTTATGATATAGTTTTAATTAATAATTTAAGAGTGTATTCGAGAAATAAAAAATTTATACAAGAATTGAAAGAAATAGAAAACTCCTAGTAATTAGGAGTTTTCTATTTCAAATTTAGTTTTATGTGGTTCATCAAAAAGTAATCCTTCATAGTTTTGTTGTCTTAAAGCTTCATATAACATTATAGCTACTGTATTAGATAAGTTAAGACTTCTAACGTTTTTACTCATCGGCATACGCATACAATTATCTATATAAGGTTTTAAAATATCTTTTGGAATACCAGTAGATTCTTTACCAAATATAAAGTAGTAATTTATATTTGAATTACTATAATCAAAAGAAGAGTGGGGTTTATGTCCATATCTTGTTAAGAAAAAATATGTGCCTTTATTTTTATCAAAAAATTCATTTATATTTTCATATATTGATAAATCTATTTTATCAATATAATCAACACCACTTCTTCTTAAATTTTTTTCATCTAAACTGAAACCTAGTGGTTTAATTAAATGAAGTTTTGCATTAGTAGCGATGCAGGTTCTCATTATATTGCCAGTATTTTGTGGTATTTCAGGTTCAAATAAAACTATATTTAACATAAATAACTCCTTTCAAAAAAAAAGCTTATTTGCTTTTTTCATATCCATATATTTCAAGTAAGATTTCAAAATCTTCACCAGTTAACATTTTATCATTTTCATTTATAATTTTATTTTGATATTCAGAGTTTTCAAAATAAATAACTGTTGGTAAATTGGAAACGCTAGTTCCAATTAAATCACTAAAGTCTTTTAAAAAGTTTTCATCATCCATAAGTTCAGTAACATCAAAATAATAAAATATAGAACTAATATTATAATCATCAATTAAAGGTTTTAATTCTTCTTCAAATTTATATTCTTCTTCGCTGCCAGTAAATCCAGTAAAGATAAAATAATTAATAGCGTTTTCGGTTAAAATATTATCAAGTTCATCTAAAGTTTTTATAGACTGAGAAACTGTATTGGTTTTAATTAAATAACTTTCTAAATATTTTTCTTCTTGTTTAACATTATACCAGCCAAAGGCATATAGAAAAACAAATACAATTCCCACAATTAATGCTCCAAAAATAACATAATTTCTAGTAGGTATATATCTACTTTTTTTTATTGTCATAATAATCAGTCCCTTCTTTATATAATTGTATCATAAAAATAGTTAAATAAGTACTATTTTTAATCGTTTGATTCTAATTTTACTAAAACTTCACGTGGCTTAGATCCATTTGGAGCTCCTACAATACCACGAGATTCTAAAAGGTCTATCATTCTTGCTGCTCTATTATATCCAAATCTAAATCTTCTTTGTATAAGTGATGCGCTAATTTTACCAGTTTCAACTGCAAACTCTACAACTTCATTATACATAGGATCATCGCCGCCTTCGCTATTACCTGTGCCACTTGTTGAGTTTGTAGCAGCTGCAGCTTCTGTAAACGTATTATCATATTTGACATCCATTTGACCTTTACAAAAGTTAATTAACTTAGATATTTCATTATCTGAGATGAAACACCCTTGAATACGTTTGGGAGTATTTTCTCCCATTGGTTTATAAAGCATATCTCCTTTACCAAGCAATTTTTCAGCACCGGACATATCTAGTATTGTTCTTGAATCTATTCCGCTAGATACTGCAAAAGCAATTCTAGAAGGGACATTGTTTTTAATAACACCAGTAATAATATCAGTTGATGGTCTTTGTGTTGCTAGAATTAAATGTATTCCGGCTGCTCTTGCCATTTGAGTAATGCGCATAATAGAGTCTTCAACCTCTTTAGATGCAACTAACATAAGATCTGCAAGTTCATCAATTACTACTACATAATAAGGCATTCTTTGAAGTGGGGTATCTGGATGTTTTTTATTTTGTTTTAAAACCCATTCATTATATCCAGCAATATTTTTAACTTCTTTTTCGCTAAATAATTCATATCTATTTTCCATCTCATTAACTATTTTTTGTAAAGCAATAGATGCTTTTTTAGGATCTGTTACAACAGGATGTAGTAGGTGAGGAAGTCCATTATAATTTGTAAGTTCAACTTTTTTAGGATCTACTAGAAGTAGTTTAACATCACTTGGTTTATAACGCATTAAAATAGATGCAAGCATAGTATTAATACATACCGATTTACCAGAACCAGTAGAACCAGCAACTAGTAGGTGAGGCATCTTAGTTATATCTTCTAAAATACTTTCTCCCATTAAATCTTTACCTAATGCAACAAATATTTTATTTTCAGGATGAATATTTGCAGTAGCTTCTAAAACTTCTCTAAAACCAACTGATGATATACTTCCATTAGGTATTTCTATTCCAATTGTACTTTTACCTGGTATTGGAGCTTCAATTCTAACATCTTTTGCTGCCATAGCAAGTGCTATTTCTTTATTAATGCTAGATATTCTACTTACCTTAGTTCCATGAGGTACTGTTATTTCATACTGAGTAACCGCTGGACCTATATGTATTTTAACAACTTCAGCATTTATACCAAAATCTTTTATAACTCTTTCTAATACTTCTTTATTAGCCCTAGTTTCATCGGTGTTAGTAACCTTTTTAACAGCTTTAACTGGATCTAATAAATCAAATTTAGGTAAAATATAATTGCTATCTTTTCGTTCTTCTTCTTTTGTAAAACTTCCTAAGACTAAAGTTTTTTCAAGTTCTTTATTTTCCTCAGGTTTACTTTTAATTTCATCTATACTTGTAATTATAACAGTTTTATTTTCTTCTTTTACTTCAGTTTTTATTTCTTCAGCATTATTAACTATTAGATCGCCATTTTCATCAAATTCTGCTTTGGATTTTTCATTATTTGACACTTTTTCTTTTTTAAATAAGTCAACAAATTTATGCATTAATTTAGATATATTAATATTAAAGGCAAGAATTGCTCCAAAAAGGGTTAATACAACTAATATTATTTGGCTTCCTACAACTCCAGCTATCCAGTAAAAGGCTGATATGAAAATACAACCAATAAAGCCCCCTCCTATAGTAAATGATGTAGTTCCAGTAGATGTTAAAGCGTCTGATGTACTAATAGTTTTCATTCTATTCATATAGTTTTCATAAGTGACTTCAAATATATTTTGAACATTTTGTTCTTCTTGTAAAAATTCTAAATGGGAAAAAGCTAATATTGAAATAATAATAATATAAAAACCTATTAATTTAGTTGAAAAAAATGAAGGCATTTTTCTTTTAAAAAGCATATAAATTCCAACTATTAAAATAGCTATTAAAATGATACTCCAGTATGTTCCTGCTAAAAACATTGAAAATTTCTTTATAAGTAGTCCTACATAACCAAAACCAAAACCAATTATTCCAATTAATATAAGAATTAATCCAGTTAACTCAACGCTATATGCAAAGCCATTTTTAGCTTCTTTTTGCTTTTTTCTTTTTGCCATATTTTATTCACCATATATATTATAACTTATATTTAATTTAAAATCTATAAATTGACATAAACTTGTCTAATAAAAAAAGAGTATTATTTACTCTTAAAATACAATACTTTTCCATAATCATAATTAGGTATATTTGGAATTTCTTCTTCATTTGGCAGTGGTGCATATAAAATTGATGGATACTTTGGCTTCTTTTTGTAATAGTCATATAAATTTTTAAGTGCAATATTATCCTCGGCGCTCAAGACATCTTTTTGGTATATTGTAGAAAAAAGATAATTAATACCAAAACTTAGCTCAGGATATTTAGTTTTTTCATTATAAAAAAATCTCGAATATAGTAAATTATATAGTAGTTTATCAACACTAGCATTTTCAATGACAATATTATCAAAAAAATAATAAACAAAATTAGAAGTTATATTGTGAATAAATTTATCTATATTCTTGTAAGTTATTTTTTCTATTGTAGTAGATGATATTTTTAATGTTTTAAAAAGCAGTTCATAATTTATTCCGAAGTAATTAAAATAATTTTTAATGTTTTCATCATCTCTTAATATTATTAAAAATAGTGAAGCAACATATTTTTCAAAATCTAAAACATTAAAACTTTCAGTATAAGGTCCAGTAACTATTTCATCCCTATATGTATATTTATAAATATTTTTAGATTCTAATACTGCATCAAAAAGAGGCAGTGATGCAATAACATAATTTTTAATAGGTGAATTTAAATTATTTAATTCCATAAAGCCTCATTTCTTACAAATAGTATATATTTATGAGCATATATTGTCAAGTAGGTAAAAACACACTCTTAGGTTTTTAACTTAACATACTTTAATGTAGGAGGAAAAAATATGATAATAGATAATGATTTGACTGTTTTA
>CAYJNS010000049.1:0-8258 GCA_964371745.1 uncultured Muribaculaceae bacterium | reverse complement strand
ATTTGTTTTTACATTTTGATTATATTTATACATCGAAATTCTAGTTATCAGTATTAAAATTTCAATAATAAAAGGGAATATAGCAAAGGTGTAATGCTAAGAACAATTATATATAAACTAATATTTAAAATTTTATCTGCAATAGTATCATAAATACTTCCAAAAAATGTCGATGCTTTTAGTTTTCTTGCTAAAAATCCATCTAATAAATCTGTAAAATATAAAAGCACTGTAAAGGTTGCTATAAAAAACGTACCAAAGCTGACATAAAGAGGATATAGTAAAAGTGCACCCATTATTCTAAATGTAGTAAGTGAATTTACTAAAATAATACTTTTATTCATAATTACTCCATTTCTTCAAAAAGATAAGTGTATTTAATATCATTACTAGTAATTATAATTTCTGTTATCGTTGTATCATTAGTAGTTACTTTATACGTATCATTATTTATAGTGTATGTAAAAGTTTCATTTACTTTAACATAATCTAAATTAATAATTTTAGATAATACTAAAGTTATATCTAAATAATCTTTTGAATATGGCGCGTATATATCATACTCTTCGCTGGTATTCAGTAATATTTTTTTGGATATACCATTTTCAACAGTATATTTAATAACTTCAACAGAATTTTCTCTTGTACCAGTATCAATATTATTTTCCATTTTTCCATCATATAAAACTGTGTCAGTATCAGATTCTACAATAATATTATATTTAAAATCATTTAATAAAAAATTATTATATTTATCTTCAATTGTATAATTTAACTCAGGTGTTGGTTTTAAAACATTATCATTAAAAACTGAATATATCACAAGTATTAAAGCTATTACTAAAAATATAATTAACCAAATACCTAATTTAACTAAAGCTTTTCCTCTTTTAGTTTTCCAAGCTTTTTTTATAACACTTTCTTCTTTCATAATACACCTACATTTTTTAATTTTTCTTTATCAATGCCATTTAAATAACTACTTATATTCATTTCTTTTTTACCAAAAGGTTTAACTATTTCGATAGATAATACACCACCATCTGCACTAATTTCTAGTGTATTTTTACTAATATTTGTTATAGTTCCCGGTTTAATATTATTACAAATTTTATAACTAGCTCTAAGTATTTTTAAAGGACTATCCAATACATTTATATAAGCATTTGGATATAATCCCCTTATTTTATTATATACATTTACTATATTATCAGATAAATCTATATATTCATCTTCTCTAGTTAACATCCTTGCATAAGTTGCTTTTTCTTCATCTTGTTTAACACTATTATTTGTGCCATCAATTATATCTTTTAAAGAATATTCAAGTAAACTAGCACCTTCTAAACTAAGCATATTAAATACTTCATCTACATACTTATTTTCAATATTTATTTCTTTAGAAATAATAATATTTCCAGTATCCATAGTTTCATCCATATACATAATTGTTATTCCACTAGTTTTATCACCATTAATAATTGACCACTGTATAGGTGCTGCACCTCTATATTTTGGTAATATTGATCCATGTATATTTATACATTTATACTTTGGCAAATTAAGTAGCTTTTTTGGTATTATTTGTCCATAAGCACAAGTAATTATAATATCTGGTTTTGTATCAATTATCTTTTTATAATCTTCTTTAATTTTAATAGGCTGAAATACTTCTATATTATTCTCCATAGCTAAAACTTTTACAGGCGGTGGTGTAAGTTCTTTTTTTCTTCCAACTATTTTATCAGGCTTAGTTACTACAAGTACTACATTTGTTTTTTCAATAAGCATTTTAAGCGCTGGAAGAGCAAAGTCTGGCGTACCCATAAATACTACTTTTAAATCTTTAAACATATTATCCCTTCTAAAAAAACTTATATACTCATAAGTTCTTTTTCTTTTAAATTAATCTCTTCATCTACTAACTTATTAAATTTATTTACTAATTCTTGTAAATCATTTAATAAATGTTTCTCTTCATCTTCTGGATATTCATCTTTTAAAATAGAATCTTTTACATCTTGACGAATATTTCTTATTGCTACTTTACACTCTTCTCCCATAGCTTTAGCCATTTTAACATATTCACGACGTCTTTCTTCAGTTAAATCAGGGATGCTTAATATAACAGTTTCGCCATTATCTGTTGGATTTATTCCAAGGTCAGCTTCATTAATCGCTCTGGAAATATCTTTAATAGCTGTTTTATCAAATGGTTTAACAAATAATTTTCTAGCCTCAGGTACAGATATAGTAGCAATTGACTGTAGTGGAGTTGGTACCCCATAATACATTACATTTACACCATTTAGCATTGCAGGATTTGCTCTTCCTGCTCTAATTATTGTTAGTCTTTCTTTTAAATTATCTAATGCTTTTTTTAGTTTATTTTCTTCATCATACATAATTAATTCCTCCTTTATTTTATTACTAATGTATCAAAATAATCTAGCGTGTTTGATTTTACTAAATAACGAACTTCTAGATCACCAATTTTATTTGAATATATTTTATAATTTTTAAAATCATTTATAGTTGCATTTACATCTATGTTTGCACCATCTAAATTTAATGTATCTAACTTATCTTTTACAGCGTCAGTTACATCAGCAATTGTCTTTTCATATTTTTTTAAAATTTCAGACTCACTTACAAGTCTATTTTCATTTTCTGAAAAAGTATAACCAGATAACTTTTGTGCGGTTGCACCAGTTAATACATCATAACTAGAATCAAGCGCTAAAACAGTTATATAATCACCAAATTCATATATTTCATAATCTCTAAATAAAACATTATAAATACCTTCTTCATTTAAAGCTATATCACTATCTTCAGGTATTTCACCTTCTTTAGATATTGATTTTCTAAATTCATCCATCTGATCATTTAATGTATTTTCTATTTCTTTACCACTAGAGAAGTTAAAGATAATATCTTTAAATGCAATTTCATAATCATGCATTACCACTTCTTCATTTTCAAAATAAATATAGTGTTTAGATTTATCAATTCTTATATCTACTATTTGAGTTATATCTTCTTTTTCTTTAGAACTACCAAGTGGATTATTAAGTAAATAATTCATTGTAAAAAAACCTCCTACAATAAATATAAGTAATATTATTAGAAATATTATAAAAGATACCTTTGTTTTTTTCTCACTCATTAATTAACTCCATTATATGACTTAAAAACTACATCAAGTTTATTTTTAAGTTCATTCGTATTATATTCATTCCAGTAAACATCTGGATCTATGTTTCCCCTTACAAAAGCAGTTGAGTCATCAGTAAATATAACTTTACCATCCAGCATAACAACTATTAAAGGAGCATTAAGTTCTTGTTTACCATAATCGTTTACATATAAATGACTTGATAACTTCTCAACTATTTGTTCATAGTTTCCATTATTAACTACTCTATCATCAAAAAAATCATAATAAAATATTTGTTCAATATCATTATCCATAGCAACTTCATTTAGTATATTTGCACTTGCTTCAGTCCACTTATTTTGAGAACTGCCAAAAAGAAATACTGCGGATGTATTTTCGTTTAAAAGAACATTTAAATCCCTTGCATTAATATATTCGTAAATATTATCTTTAATTACACCTGGAAAATCCTCGTGAAATTTTAAATTATCACTAAGTGCATCATCATAATTTCTTGTTCCTAAAATTATAAATAAAATTATAAATACTACAAAAATAATTAAGTAGGTAATCATTTGCTTTTTATTTTTAAAAAAATATTTATTTTTAATTTTTATATCCACTATCATCACCACCTTAATTGTACCAAATTTTTTAATATATTTAAAGTGTTTTTCAAAAAAAAAATTAGCCTTAGCTAACTTTTTTTAGTTTAAAACTTCTTTTAATTTGCTTCCAGCTTTAAATGAAGCAACAGTTTTAGCAGGAATGCTAAGTTTTTCTTTAGTAAGAGGATTGATTCCTTCTCTAGCAGCTCTTTGTTTAGCTGAGAATGTTCCAAATCCTACTAAAGCAACTTTTCCTTCTTTTTTTAATCCTGCAGTAATACCTGCAACTGTAGCATCTAATGCTCTAGCTGAATCTGCTTTTGTTAAACCAGTTTCATTAGCAATAAATTCTACTAATTCTGTTTTAGACATGTTTCTACCTCCCGTACATTTCTAAAGTCGTAAGATATTTTTCTTACATAATAAGCATAACAACAATTTGCTTTAAAATCAAGAAAAAATGAACATTTTATAAATATTTTACATTTTTTTTATTACATTGTGATATTAAAGATACTAATTTAATATAAATGTTCTACAATAGATCCATACATAGTTATAGTAAATCTCGATGAGTGATGTCCATCCGCTTGTCCATTAAATAACGTGTATGAAAATATCCCATTTGCATCTGTATTTGAAAAGAATAAACTTCCACCTCTATATAACCAGTGGTATAAATAATAATTTGTTGATGAAAATCTTGGATCTCCTAGATACCTATCGCTATAATAATTAATAGTTTCGGTAAGGGCATCTCCTTTTATAGGACTTATATCACCTATACTATACGTATCATATGGGTAAATATTAATATATCTTCCTTCTGGTAACTCACTAAAACCAGAATAATCTGAAATAAAATTACCATTAGAATCAAGTATTATTCCCATAACCCTGTCAAATGTTCCGCCTACCATGTCATATACTCCATATATATTTCCTGTAGTAGATGCACCCATACCATTATAAGTATCATACGTATTTGTATAACAAGTTGCAGTAGTACTTCCTTGTGTCGGTGTTGATCCACCAATTCCAGTTATATAAGAACTACAATTATTTATATATATTTCTTTATTTGCACCAGTATAAGCTGTATTTCCATATTTACCATATTTAGACTGTGATAAATAGGAAATAGTTCCCCATTCTGTATTTTTTATTAAATGCGCATCTACAAAACCAACATAACCATAATTATTATACCCATTTGTTCCATTCATTAGACTTTGAACATTTGAAAAAGTTTCATATATAGTTTCATGAACTGCCGGTCTCATATTTGGTTTAGAATATAATAAATTATTTACTGTAGAAGCTTCAAATTTGGCTATCCAAAATCCAGGTATTTCATCATTTCCCTCATCGCTTCTAGTTGCTGGATCATCACACGTATTGCCCCAACAAAATGCTGCTGATGTATAATAATTTTCAGGATATTCACTCGAGTACTCGGCGGAACCTGTATCTAATTCGTCTGCGCCTATAAATTTAATGTTTATAGCACCAGGAGTCTCCCTTGATATTGCATCTCCCCCATATCCGTGATATCCGTTGCTATCTTTAATTGTATAGGAATGTCTCGGTATCCATACAAGCATTGCTGTCATATGATCTAACTCAACCGGAGTACCAGGATCAGCAGCAGCATAATAATCCCTTTGTGAAGCTATTACACTAGCAGCATTTGCCCATTTTTGAATACTATAATCATACCACTCACCATTTATTACGTCTGCTTTTTGCCACATACCAGTAGAATCATTATAATCAATTGGTATAAGTCCATCGATTATTTCTGGCGTTGCACCGTTAAGCGTCTCGTCTTCATATACTTCTCCTTGCTCAAAAATAAATTCAAGTTCTAAAATAAGTTCGTTAGCAAGAAGCGTATCATACCCATTATAATTTATATAAAATATAGATTTTGTCCCAGGATCAAACTCATGATATAAACTTAGACCATATGGAACAAAGTTTATTCCTGATGTATTAACTAATTCTACAATCTCTTTTAAATAATATGTTTCTAAAGTAGTATTTTCTATCGTAACTTCATAAGAAAAAGTAGATGAGTTTGAAGGTAAATTTAAATGCATAGAAATAGAATCATCTATATATGTAGGATTAGAAAGCTCTGTTACGCCTGCTGATGTTTCAATTAAATTTATAGATGTAACTTTAATTTCTCTAACTTTTGGAGGTTCAACTAAAATAAAATCATCTATTGTTATTGTATCACTTGCATTAGTTTTATAAAAATCAAAATCTATAGTTTGCCCTTTTTCAACTTTAAATACAACTTCATTTATATAACCTATTGAACTATAGCTTTCATTATAATATTCACCTTTAGATATTCTAAGTTTACTTGCATCCCATCTTAAAATATACTCTATTGGTTCAGCAGAATGATTACTAATAATTAATTTTTCATAAGTAGAATATGTTTCGTGTTCAATAAAAATATCTTGAGGAGATTCTACTTTAGTCAAATGGAATTCTCCAGTTAATGTTTTCGAATAAGGAGAAGTTGATTTAGCAGTTATTTCAACTTCTACATATTCTATTTCTTGACTAGAATCTGAACTTACTACTTCAAAAAAATTAACTAAACTTGAGTTACCTTCTATCCAGGTATATCCTCTTGTTGAACAAGTTTCTTCATTGAATGAACTAGTATCAACACTATCTTCAGTGTCATTTCTACAAATTTTTATATTTTCAATGGATCCAGTGTATGTACTTGATGTTGTTCCGTTTAGTCCACAAGATAAATTACCAGTTGAATCATTTAAAATTTTACACTCTAATTCATAATTAATATTACCTTGAGTCACTTCATTTGCTTCGTTATAATTTAGAAGTTCAAATGCAACAGACCCTCCATTCCACGTTCCCATTATATTAACATCATCATTTAACTGATTACTATAAAAATAAAATTCATTAGATTCTAAATAATAATCCCAAATAGATGAACCTACATATCTAGCAAATGAAAAAAGTGATAAACTAGCAAAGATTACCAATAACACCACAACAACTAAAACACTTATTTTTCTAATTTTATTTTTCTTCATATTCTTACAACCTACTATTGTATAAATATTGTATCATAAATTTTTAAAAAAAGATACATTAAAAAACGAAAATCCATTTCGTTTTAAAGTACAAATGCAATTAAGGTATTAGATCCTTTATTAACTATTTTAGTAATTGTATCTCCAAGTTTAAATCTTGTATTATCAGGCATCATAGATAATTTTGCTTTAATACCTTCACCTACCACATTTTCTAAACTTCTTCCGAATATTTCACTTTTCCAAATATTACTCGGGTCTATTTCATAATCTTTCATTAAATAATCTATAAGTTCTTTTGATTGAATTTCGGAACCTATAATTGGCTCAAAAGTTGATTCTACATCTACTCTAACTAGATGTATAGATGATGCTACTGCTTTTAATTTTATTCCAAAACGTGATCCTTGTTTTATTATTTCTGGAGCAGTTAATTTCATATCTTTTGTTGTTGGATAAACTATTCCATATCCTGTTGCTTTAGCCATTTTAAGTGCTGATTTGATTGAATCATACTCTTCTTTTCCATCTTTATAAGATGAAAACATCTTTAAAATACTTGCTTTAGACATAACTGTTTCGCCTAACATTTCCTTAAGGGTTTCGTTATATAGATCATCCGTACTTTCTAAAGCTATAGTAATAGTTCCAGTTGCTGCATCTAATTCATGTATATAAGATTTTGAAATATATTGACTTTCTTTGAAATAATCTGTTATATACTCTATATCTTTAACCTTTTCAACACTTGTTATACTTTCCCTTATCATTTCTAAGTAATGCGATTTAATAGGATGATTATTTGTTAATACATGTACCCACTCTGGAATAGATATTTTAATATCCATAACTGGAAACTCATATAACGCTGTTTTAAGTATATCCATAATTTCGGGTTCATTCATTTTATCTACACTCATAGGCATAACTGGTACACTATATCTATCTTCTAATTCATTTGCTAAATTAATTGTAGTTTCACTATTAGGATTATTTGTATTTAATACAACAATAAATGGTTTACCTATTTCTTGTAGTTCACTTATTACTTTATCTTCTGCATCTAAATATGACTCTCTTTTTATTTCACCAAAAGACCCATCAGTAGTTACTACTATACCAATTGTAGCATGATCTTTAATAACCTTTTCTGTTCCCATCTCCGCCGCTTCAACAAATGTTATTGCATCATCATACCAAGGAGATTTTACCATTCTAGGATTACCATCTTCATCTTCAAAACCAGTTGCATCAGGTACTACATAACCTACACAATCAACTAACTTTATATTAGCACTAAAATCATTAACCTTAATATTTGCTCCACTTGAAGGTACAAATTTAGGTTCAGTTGTCATTATAGCTTTACCTTCAGCACTTTGAGGTATTTCATCCAAACATTTT
>CAYJNS010000048.1:0-8289 GCA_964371745.1 uncultured Muribaculaceae bacterium | reverse complement strand
GATTATGATGTAACAAAAGTAATAATTAATAAATATAGAATGAATAATATTAATTTAAATGAAGAAAATATGAGACCTGCTAATTTAGACACAATGCAAGAATATATAGATATATTTTTAAGAACTACTCATATCATGGAATGTAATTTAACTATAGATCAAATATGGTTTATCGTTGAAGCTACTAAAATAATAAACAAAAAATCTAGTAATTAACTAGATTTTTTATTGTTAAATGAAGCTTTTATAAATGAGTCAAATAATGGATGTGGTTTAGTTGGTCTACTTTTAAATTCTGGATGAAATTGACACGCTATAAAGTGTTTATGTTCGGGTATTTCTATAATTTCAACTAAATTCGCTTTTTTATTTATTCCAGAAAAAACCATTCCTTTTTTTTCTAAAGTTTCTTTATATTTATTATTGAATTCATATCTATGACGATGTCTTTCTAATATTATTTCTTCACTATATGCTTTATATGTTAATGTGTTTTTATTAATTAAACATTCATAGTTTCCTAATCTAAGTGTTCCACCTAAATTATTTATTGATTTTTGATCAGCCATTAAATCAATAATTGGATTAAGAGTATCATCTTTAAATTCAGTACTAGTTGCATCATTTATTTTGCAAACATTTCTAGCAAATTCAATAACAGCAATTTGCATACCGAGACATATACCTAAAAAAGGTATATTATTTTCTCTAGCATATTTACAAGCTTTTATTTTTCCATTTATGCCACGCGATCCAAAGCCCCCTGGTATAATAATTCCATGAGTATTTTTAAAAATATCATGTAACTTAATTGAAGCATCTTCTAATTTTTCTGAATCCACCCAATTAATATTTATTTCAGTATCGTACTTATAACCTGCATGTTTTAGTGATTCTTTAACTGAAAGATATGCATCTTCAAGGGAAACGTATTTTCCAACTAAAGAAATATTTATTTTATCTTTTAAATTATCTACAGTATTAATTAATTCTTTCCAATAAGTAATATCACTTTTATGATTTTTTAAATTAAGATTTTTAAGTATTATTTCTTCAATTTTTTGATTATGAAAATTTATAGGTATTTGATATATATTTTTAACATCAATAGCTTCAATTATATTTTCTTTTTTAATACTACAAAACATTGATATTTTTTCTTTTATTGTATCACCAATATTTGTATTAGATCTAGTTATAATTATATCAGGTTGAATACCAAGTTTTCTTAAATCTATTATACTATTCTGTGTTGGCTTTGTTTTAAGTTCATTTGATCCATATAAAAATGGTATTAAAGTGGTATGAACAAATAAAGTATTATCTTTATCTTGTTCTAAAGCAAATTGTCTTAAACTTTCAATCATAACACTTGATTCAATATCTCCAACAGTACCACCAATTTCAGTTATAATAATATCAGCACCACTACTTGTAGCAGCTTCATATATTTTATTTTTTATTTCATTTGATATATGTGGTATTATTTGAATAGTAGCCCCTAAAAAATCTCCGCGTCTTTCTTTTTCAATAACAGAATAATAAATTTTTCCATTTGTAATGTTAGATGTGTAATTAAGTTCTTCATCTATAAATCTTTCGTAATGTCCCAAGTCTAAATCTGTTTCTGATCCATCAGCTGTTACAAAAACTTCACCATGTTGAATTGGATTCATAGTACCTGGATCAACATTCATATAAGGATCAAATTTTTGCATAAAAACCTTATAACCTTTCCCTTTCAGTAAAAGTGCTATAGAAGATGCAGTTATTCCTTTTCCAAGTCCGGAACAAACACCTCCAGTAATAAATATAAATTTTGTCATCTTTCTTACCTCCCAATATGAGAGTCAAGAATAGGCTCTATTTAATTATAGCAGTATATTTAATATTTTAATATTAAATATTATTATATTTGTCATATTTTTGACATATATATTATATTTTATATATCGATATGTAAGTATCATGTTATAATTAGATAGATGTATTATGAAAAAAGATAAGAAAAAAAATAAAAATAAAGACACAGCTAGTTTTTTTAAATATGTAAGTATATTAGTTATATTAATTAGTTTAATAACATTAGGTTTAACTTTTTATATTGATTTATTACCGTTAAGATTTTTTGTGGTAATTGTAGTATTAATATTTATAATTGATTTTATTTGTTTAAAATTATTAAATTCACCAAAAAAGTTTAGGTCCATAGTAGGGACATTCATGGCTATTACTATTTTAGTAATTAATATGTTTATAATAAATTATGAATTTAATACTTTAGAATTTTTAAAAAAATTTGGTTATGAAAATTATAATACTGAAAATTATACTTTATATGTTTATAATGATAATGAAATAAATTCCATAGAAGAGTTAAATAATGACTTAATATATTACTTTGAAAGTGAAAGTGAGGGACTTGATTTAGCTTTTAATAAAATAAGTGAAAAAATTGATGTTAATTATGAAGATATTAAATTTAGTGAGCTTGAAAAAAATTTAGAAAGTGAGGCAGTTTTAATTGAAGATTCTATGATGAGTTTATTTTTAGAAGAAGATCCATTATTTTTAAATGATTTAAAAGAAATATATTCATTTAAAGTTGAATATAAGCTTGATTTAGAAGATAAATCAGTAGATATAATTAAAGACTCATTTAACGTATATATATCAGGTATTGATAGTTATGGAAAGGTAAGCTCTGTATCTAGAAGTGATGTTAATATTGTATTAACAGTTAATCCTAAAACTAATACAATTCTTATGACTAGTATTCCCAGGGATTATTACGTAACACTTCCTCAATATGGAGAAAAAGATAAATTAACACATGCTGGATTATATGGAGTCGATAGTTCAGTAAGTTCAATTGAAAACTTATTAGATATTGATATAAATTATTTTATAAAAGTAAATTTCACATCACTTGTTGATATTGTTGATTCACTTGATGGAATTGAAATTAATTCAAATTATTCATTTACAACAAAAGATGGTTATTATTTTAACAAAGGTATTCAAGAAATAAATGGAATAAAGGCTTTATCTTTTACAAGAGAAAGATCAGCGTTTGCTGAGGGTGATAGAGTAAGAGGTGAAAATCAACAAATAGTTTTAGAAGCTATTATTTCTAAAGCTATGAGTCCTAAGATAATTACTAATTATAACGATTTATTATCTTCAATGGAAGGGAAGTTTATAACTAATTTTACTGACGATGATATAACCAAATTTATAAAAAATCAAATAGATAATAATTATAATTGGACTTTTGAAACTGCTAACTTAGATGGAACAGATGCATCTGAATATACATATACATATTCACATAGTAAATTATATGTTATGCAGCCAGATGAAGACAGTGTAGAAGAAACTAAAGAAAAAATTAATACTACTTTTAATAAGTAGTATTTTTTTTGTAACATTTTGTCGAACGTTTAAATTGTAATATTTTGTCGATATCAACATCTATTGTGATTTATGTGTTACACTATAGTGGAGGGTGATGATACATGCTCAAAGTTGAGATGGAATATACAAATAAGATATTAATTGTTAGACTTAAAGGAAATCTTTTAAGAAATAAAGTTTATAAAATTAATAATTATTTAATTCCAGTGTTAATAAAACACAAAATAGAAAATGTAGTAATTAATTTAGAAAATTTAGAAAGGATTGATGAAGCTGGAATTACTGCTCTTATAAATACTAAATGGGTTATGAAAGTTAATAAAGGTAAAATTAAATTTTGTAATTTAAAATTAAAAGATTTAGTAAAAAGATTAAAAGTTAGAAACTTAAAATCTGAAGAGCAAGCAATGAAAGTGTAATTATGGAAGAAGATATAAAGAAATTAATTTACAGTTGTGCTAAAAAATTTTATGGGGTTGAAAAAGAAGATTTAATAAGTGCTGGATATTTAGGTGTTCAAAAAGCTCTTGAAAATTATAATAAAAATAGTAATACGAAATTTACTACTTATGCATACTTATATATAATAGGTGAAATGTCTTTACTTGCTAATCAAAAACAGTTGAAAGTAAATAAAGATATATTAAGAATGTATAAATTAATTGAAAAAGCTAGATATGAAGAATCTCAAAAACTTGGTTATATACCTAGTAATAATGAACTTAGTAAAATAATGAATATAGATCAAAATACAATAGATTTTACTTGTTTATCTGCAGCTACGCACGTATCTTTTGATGCAGATAATGAATATTCTAGAAATTTAAATGAAACTATTCCGTATGTAGAAAGTATGTCAACTGATGATAGAATTCTTCTTTATTCTGGTTTAGAAATGCTTCCAGAAAATGAAAAAATAATTTTGGAAGAAAGATATTTAAAAGATGAAACACAAAGTAATGTTGCTAAAAAGCTTAATATGACTCAAGTTATGGTTTCAAGACTTGAAAAGAAAGGTTTAACTAGAATGAGACAGTATATCAACTAAGTGTATATAATTATTATTTTAATACATAATATATTTAGGTGATAGCTTTGAATAAAGAAGAATATAAACAGTTAGTAAGTAAATATAAGCCCAAAGAACATAAGTTAAAAAATATAATAATAGTATTTATAACTGGTGGTTGCATAGGTTTATTTGGAGAATTATTTGTTAATTTTTTAATGATGGCATTTGCATTATCAAAAACCATATCTTTTACAATACTTGCCTTACTTTTAATATTTTTAGGAACTCTATTTACTGCGCTTGGTTTTTTTGATACATGGGTGACTAAACTTAAATGTGGACTTATTGTTCCAACAACAGGTTTTGCACACTCGGTTGCATCCAGTGCACTAGATTATAAAAAAGATGGACTTATAACTGGTTTAGGTTCAAACTTTTTTAAGTTAGCTGGATCAGTCATTTTATATGGTATTATTTCAGCATTTATTTTAGTGATTGTGAAGGTGATTATAGGTGTCTAGTTTTAAATTTAAAAATGTTTATATAAAAGATTATTATTCAGTAGCTGGTCCACTAGAATCTGATTCTAAATTAAAATCAGTAGATTTAAAACTAGATGATTATTATTTTGGAGAAAAAACATTTGAAAAAGCTGAAATAAAAATGCAAAAAACAGTTATAGATAATCTTTTATTTAATAATGAACTTATTGATAGTGATATAGATTTTTTAATTGGAGGAGACTTAATAAACCAATTATCTATTACAAGTTATACATTAAGGGATTTTAAAATACCATATTTAGGTGTTTATGCAGCTTGCTCAACATTTACTGAAAGTCTTTTAATAGCAAGTGTATTTTTAAATAATGAAAAATTAAAAAATATATTTACTATAACAAGTTCTCATAATTTAACTGCAGAAAGACAGTTTAGATATCCAGTTGAGTATGGTGCACCTAAACCTCATACAGCAACATTTACAACTACTGGAGCTGTTGGTACTTTATTAACTAAAGAAAAAAGTAATATATTAATAGAAAGTGCAACTATTGGAACTGCTATAGATATGGGAATAACTGATGTTAATCATATGGGAGCAGTTATGGCCCCAGCTGCAGCATATGTTTTAAATGAACACTTAAAAGATTTAAATAGAGAGGCAAAGTATTATGACTTAGTCTTAACAGGTGATTTAGGTTGTGTTGGAGCTAAAATATTTGAAGAATATTTATATAATACATATGATATTAAATTAAAAAAATATTTAGATGCAGGTTGTGAGCTTTATTTAGATAGCTCGGAAACTTATGCTGGAGGATCAGGTCCTGCTTGCATTCCATTAGTTTTGTTTAATAAAATTTTACATAGCAAAAAATATAAAAAAATACTACTTCTTGCTACTGGTTCATTACATTCACCAGGTTTAGTTAATCAGCACAATACTATTCCAGCAATAAGTCATGCCGTTAGTTTGGAGGTAATTTAAATGAATTATTTATATGCATTTTTACTTACCGGATTAATATGCTCTATTGGTCAAATCATACTTGATAATACAAAACTTACACCAGGTCATATTACATCGATGTTTACAGTATTAGGAGCTATTCTTTCATTTTTGGGTATTTATCCTAAGTTAATAGCAGAAGCTGGAGCTGGTGCTACTGTATTAATATCAAACTTTGGTCATTTACTTTATCAAGCAGCTCTAGATGGTTTTAAAGCAGATGGTTTTTTAGGAATATTTACAAACTTTTTAACTAAATCTAGTGCAGCAATAGTCGGTGCTATAGTATTTGCTTTTGTAATTAGTATTTTTGCTAAACCTAAAAGTTAATTAAAATTAACTTTTTTAATTGCTTAAATTTTAAATAAATGTTAAAATTAATACATAGTAAAGGATAGGTTGATATGGAAAATAAGGAAGAAATTGAAGATGTAAAACCAGTTTTAGAAACTGAAGATACTGTAAAAATAGATATTGAAAAAACTGATACTAATTTGATAATTAATCATGTAAATGAAACAAAAGTAGAAAAAAAAGAAAATAAACTATTAAAACTAATAGTAACAATTTTAGTAACATTATTAGTTGGTTACATGGGAATATATACTATTTATAATGTATTTTTTGCACCTGAACCTGAAGAAGAAACTGTAGTAACAGAAGAAGATAAAATAAATGAACCAGTGGTTAATTTACTTGAACGAGCAAATAATGCAGTTATATATATACCACATGTAAATAATTTAAAAGGAGCATATCAAAGTGTTGAAGGTCATTTTTTTGGATTACCTGAGGCAACAATAAAAAATACTATTGTAAGATATATTGAAGAAAGTAATGAAATTACTGCTGATACATCAACTGAATTTAATGATTATAAAGCTTTAAATTGTCCAGATGAAACATTAAAAAAATGTTTTAGTGTAACATATAGTCAAATGGATGAAGCAGTAATTAAATTATATGGTACAGCAGCCAAAATTGATA
The DNA here is from genome assembly GCA_964371745.1 of uncultured Muribaculaceae bacterium. Lineage (GTDB taxonomy): Bacteria > Bacillota_I > Bacilli_A > RF39 > UBA660 > CAKOSP01. Next base: position 1,364 of record CAYJNS010000048.1, on the reverse strand, counting down.
AAAGTGAATTTCTACTTAATAATAATTTAGAAACTCCATGTACTTTAGCATCTAATGGATATTATTGTGTTGATATTGTAACAGATATTTACAGTGGTAAAGTATCTGTTATAGAAAATGTAAAGTCAACAGAAGAAGAATTATATATTTATGAATACGTTGGATTTATTACTAATATGGTAACTGTAGATAATAATGGAACATATACGTATACTGCAGAAAGTTTTAAAAATGAAGCTATTCCTGATTTAGTAACGATAAGTGATTTAAATGTACCTAACAGTACTGAAGTAGATTATAATAGAGCAATATATAACTCTTATCAATCAAGTTTTAAACTATATAAAAGTACATTTAAACTTGAAGGTGATAACTTAATATGGCTTAATACTAATGAAGTTAAATCTATAAATGAGTAGAATTAACTTTTTTTTTATGATAAAATAAATAAAGGTGATGAAAAATGTTTGAATACATAGGAGATAGATTATCTAGTGCACTTAAAAATATTAAGGGTATGGGTAAAATAAGTGAAGCAAATATAAATGAAGCAGTAAGGGAAATAAGAATGGCTCTTTTAGAAGCTGATGTTAACTATAATGTAGTTAAGGAATTTATTGCAAACATTAAAGAAAAAGCAATGGGTATGGAAATAGGTAAATCTTTAAAACCTGATGAAGTATTTATAAAATTAATTAAAGATGAATTAATTTCTCTTTTAGGCGGAGATTATAAAGCTTTAGAAACTGAAAAATGGCCAACAATTATAATGTTAGTTGGACTTCAAGGTTCAGGTAAAACAACTACAGCTGGTAAAATAGCTAATTATGTAAGGAAAAAATATAATAAAAAGCCTCTTTTAATCGCTGGAGATGTATATAGACCAGCAGCAATAGATCAGCTTATGCAAATAGGAAAACAGCTTGATATTCCAGTTTATAGTGATAAAGAAAATAAAAATGTTACTGATATTGTAAAAAGTGGTTTAGAATATGCTAAAGAAAATCATTTAAATTATATTATAATAGATACAGCAGGAAGATTACAAATTGATGAAACGCTAATGCAAGAAGTTAAAGATGTTGAAGATTATGCTAAACCTCATGAAAAACTTTTAGTAGTGGATGCAATGATGGGTCAAGATGCAATAAATGTTATAAATGGATTTAATGAAAAATTATCATTAACTGGAGCTGTAATTACAAAACTTGATGGATCAACTAAAGGTGGAGTAGCGCTTTCAATAAGACATTTAACTAGTGTTCCAATTAAGTTTGCTGGTGACTCTGAAAAGTTAGATTGATTATCTGAATTTTATCCAGAAAGAATGGCTTAAAGAATCCTTGATATGGGAGATATTTGGG
>CAYJNS010000047.1:0-8527 GCA_964371745.1 uncultured Muribaculaceae bacterium | reverse complement strand
AATAAAGAACAAATAAAAAAAGTTTTAGAAGACATACTTAAATAGTCTTCTTTTTATTTGACATTTTTTTTAATTTAATTATAATAATAAACTAAGAAAGAAGGATTATATATGAGCAATACAAATAAGGAAGAATATAAATGGGATTTAAGTGAAATATATAAAGATAAAGAAATATTTTTAAATGATATTTCTAATGTAGAAGAAATGATAAAAAAATTAGATAATTTTAAAGGAAGCGTTGCTTCAAGTGCAAGTTTATTACTAGAATTTTTAAAATTAAATGAAATATGTTCAAGAAAAGTTGAAAAAATGGGAACATATGTATATTTATCTCATTATAAAAATTTAAAAGATACTGAAGTGCAAGATTTGCTTGGTATTTTTCAAAATATCAAAACTAAGTATAGTGCTAGTGTATCATTTTTAAATCCAGAACTACTTAATAATGATTATAGTAAAATATTAAAGTTTATTAGTCTTGAACCAAAACTAAAAGAGTATGAGTTTTCTCTTGAACAAATATTTCGTTATAAAAAACATATTCTAAGTGAAAAAGAAGAAAAACTATTAGCTGAATTTGGAATAGTATTTAGTAAGCCAGAAGATACTTATGATATTTTAACTAATACTGAAATAGCATTTGGAAATATAAAAGATGAAAATGGAAAATATAAATCATTAAATGAAAATTCTTATAGTAATTTTATTGAATCGAAAGATAGAATTGTGAGAAAAAGAGCCTCTGAAAAATTAATGAAATCATATAGTAAGGTCAAAAATACTGCGGCTAATTTATTTGTGGCTCAACTTGAAATACTAACAAAAAATGCAAAAGTAAGAAAATTTCCATCAAGTATTGAAGCTTCTTTATTTTCAGATAATATCTCACTTGATACTTATAATAATATTGTCAAAGGTGTAAATGAACATTTACATTTATTACATAAATATTATGAAATAAAAAGAAAGAGTTTGAATTTAGATAACCTTCATAGTTATGATGTATATGCACCTATTAGTGATATAGTTAATAAAGAAATTTTATTTGAAGATGCAAAAAAATATATAATAGAATCTGTAAATATACTAGGTGGTGAATATAAAAATGTTTTAGAAAGTGCATTTAATGAAGGTTGGATTGATGCTTTTTATCAAGAGGGCAAAAGAAGTGGAGCGTTTTCAAGTGGGTCATATGATACGAAACCGTATCTATTATTAAATTATGAAAATAAATTAGATGATGTATTAACACTTGCTCATGAACTTGGTCATTCTATGCATTCATATTTTTCAAATAAAAATCAGAATTATTCTACTGCTGAATATAAAATATTCGTAGCTGAGGTTGCATCAATGGTAAATGAATTGTTATTAAGTAATTACTTATTAAATAAAACAAACGATAATAATGAAAAAAAATATATAATTAATAATTTATTAGATACTTTTGTAGGAACAATTTTTACACAAATTCAATTTTCAGAGTTTGAACAAATTGTTCATCAAAAGCATGAAAATGGCGAGACGCTTACATATGAAACGTTAAATGATATATATTATAATACATCGAAAAAATATGATGGTAATAATGTTGTATTAGATGATATGTGCAAATATGGTTGGATAAGAATACCTCATTTTTATTATAATTTTTATGTTTATAAATACGCAGTTGGATTATCGTGTGCGTTTGATATAGTTTCTAGATTACAATCGGGTGATAAAACTGCTGTAAATAATTATCTTAATTTTTTATCATCAGGATCTAAAGATTATCCAACAAATCTTTTAAAAATAGCGGGTGTAGATGTAAGTAATACTGATTATATTAAAAACGCAATGAAGATATTTGATAATTTATTAAATGAGTTTGATGCATTAGTAGAAACAGATACTAATAAAAGAGAAAGAAAATAAATAATATTAAAATAAGGGCTAAATTTAATTTTTTTAGTCTTTTTATTTGCTAAAAATTCAATTTTAAGGTATAATTTATTTATAGGAAAATAGGAGTGTAATGTATGCGCAAAATAATTGCTAGTTTAGATGTTGGTAGTTGCTCAGTAAAATTAATCGTTGGCGAAATATATAAACAAAAGTTAAATATTTTAACTTGCATAGATACACCATCAAGAGGAATAAAAAATGGTTATGTAGTAAATAGTGAAAGTGCTAATGAATCTTTTAAAGAGACATTTAAAAAAGCTAAAGAAATGCTTGGTATAGATGTTAAAAAAGTAGTGGTTACAATACCTAGTTATGGAGCGCAGTGTTTTTATACAGAAGGATCTACATCAGTATCTAGTTCTGAAAAAATTATTATGCATAAAGATATTATAAGATGCATGCAGGCAGCTGTTTATAATAAAGTAAAAGATAATCAAGAATTAGTAAGTTTACTTCCAACTGGTTTTGTAATAAATGATATTGATAAAGTAGCAAATCCTTTGAAAATGCAAGCTGAAAAACTTACTATAAAATCAGTTGGTGTAGTAGTTCCTAAAAATAATATTTCAACAATTGTAAAAGCTTTAGAAAAGTTAAGGGTAGAAGTTATTGACACAATAGTTTGTCCACTTGGTGATTATTTTCAAAATAAAACAGAAGAGACGCAAAATAAAGTTGGAGCTGTTGTAAATATCGGTGCAAATAAAACTGAGGTTTCAATTTTTAATAAAGGTATATTAACGGCTATTGAAACTATTGAAGTTGGTGGGAGAAATATTGATGCTGACTTTGCTTATATATATAAACTGAATCGTAAAGATTCAATGTATTTAAAAGAAAATGTTTCACTTGCACATTTATCACTTGCTCAAACAAGTGAAAGCATAACATTAACTAATAAAATGAGGGAAATAATTAAAATAAATCAGTACAATGCAAGTGAAATTACATCAGAAAGGCTCGCTGAAATATTAAATTTGATAAAAAAACAAATAAACCTCTTAACAAAAAAGGAAATTAGTTATATAATGGTAACAGGGGGAATTACAGAAATAAAGGATTTTAATATTTTAGCAGAAGAAATATTTGGAAAAAAGGTTATATATTCAAATGTAAATGAAATTGGTATTAGACATAATAAATATTCATCAGCTGCAGGTTTGATAAAATATTATCATCAAAGATTAAAATTAAGGGGAATAGAGTTTTCAATATTTAGTGAAGCTGAAGAAGAAGATTTTAGTGGAATACATAGAAAGATAAACGTATCAGATAATTCGATATTAGGGAAGTTATTTGGATATTTTTTTGATAGTTAGGGAGGAAATATAAGATGAACGGATTAGAAATGGATCAAATTGCAAAAATTAAAGTTGTAGGTGTAGGTGGTGGTGGCTGTAATGCAGTAAACCGAATGATTGAAGCTGGAGTTAAAAGCGTTGAATTTTATGTTGTAAATACAGATCTTCAAGTTTTAAATGCATCTAAGGCAGATAATAAAATACAAATAGGAAAGTCTATTACTGGAGGAAGAGGAGCTGGAGCAAATCCTGAAGTTGGAAGAGCTGCTGCACTTGAGTCTAAAGCAGAACTTGAAGATGCACTTAAAGGTGCTGATATGATATTTGTTGCTTGTGGAATGGGCGGAGGTACTGGAACTGGTGCTGCACCTGTTATTGCTGAAATAGCACAAGAACTTGGTTCTTTAACGGTTGGTATTGTTACTAAACCATTTAAATTTGAAGGTAAAAGTAGAATGGAAAATGCTTTAGTTGGACTTGAAGAACTTAAGAAAAATGTTGATACACTAATAATTATTCCAAATGATAGATTAAGAGATATAATAGATAAAACTACTGGATTTGAAGATGCGTTTAAAGAAGTTGATAATGTACTTCATAGAGGAGTTCAATCTATTTCCGATTTAATCGCAGTAACAGGTATAATAAATCTTGACTTTGCTGATGTTAAAACTGTAATGGAAAAAAGTGGTACTGCTATTATTGGTATTGGATGTAATGCTGGTGAAAATAGAGCTATTGAAGCCGCAAGACAGGCTGTATCTAATCCTTTACTTGAAGCAACAATTGAAGGTGCTACAAATGCAATAGTAAACGTAACTGGTGGAAGTAATTTATCTTTATTTGAAATAGAAGATGCAGTTGAAACTGTTAGAGAAGCTGCAAACTCAGATGTTAATATTATATTTGGAGCTATTAAAAATGAAGCTTTAACAGATGAAGTTGTTGTTACAGTAATTGCAACAGGTTTTGATGATGAAACAGAAACTGAAGCACTATATTCAAATGATTTACCTAAAAGAAGAACAACTACATTAAATGATGATTACGATATACCTCCATTTTTAAGAAATGATGATTTTTAAGAAAGTATTTACTTTCTTTTTTTTAATAATAATGTATAATACTTTTATTGAAAAGATTTTATGATAACAGAACTTAATACGAAACACATTTATATAGGTCTTATAAGAGATTTTAACTCGGAATTTTATAATGATTATATAAATGAAAATAATTTTATAGCAAGCATATATACTTATTTAGAAAACAAAGAAGATATAAATTACTATGGCGATTCATATAAGATAAAAAGTATATTAAGAGTTGGTAATATGTTTTATTCTACTTGCGATATGAGATATTTATATGATAATGAAATAATGGAAATATTTAGTTTGACTGAAATATTTCCATCAGATGTGATATATTCAATTGATGAATTTGGCAATATAAATTTTGAAGGAGAAACTCATAAATATATAGAAGCATATATGGAAAAATATTTCACTAAGAAATATTGTGTTAAATATAATAAACAATAATTTGATTATTATATTTTTTTTGACAAAATATTTAAATAAAATAGTATACAATGATATTGGTGATATAAATGATATATTTAGATTTGTTATTTTTACTTAATTTTATTTATGATTTTTTACTAATATTAACAGTTAAAATAACTTTAAAAAGAGTTGCATCATTAAAAAAAATGCTTTTAGCAGCATTTATCGGAGCATTAAGTATATTTTTAGTAGTGTTTAATATAAATTCTAGTATATTATTAATATTAAAGTTTGTAGTAAGTATAGTTATGTTATTTGTTGCTTTCGGATTTAAAAACGTAAAATTTATAGTTACTAATTTACTATATTTATATATGTGTAGTGTAATTCTTGCTGGTTTTTTATATTATTTAGATTTAGAGGTTTCTCAAAATATTATATATTTTGAATCATCATCGATAAGTTATATAATAATATTATTAATTGCACCTATAATTTTAGGCCTTTATATTTATCAAACAAAAAAATTAAAACAAAAACAAAATTTAAATTATGAAGTGAAAATAGTTTTTAAAAATAATAAAAATCTATTACTTAATGGTTTTATTGATTCAGGTAATAAACTTAAATGTCCGATTACTAAAAAATATATTATAATCGTAAATAAAAAAATATATCACAATAAAAACCCTATATATGTTCCTTTTAATGGTGTAAATAAAACAGGCATTATGGAATGTTTTTCTTTAAAGCATATTGAAATTAATAATCAAAAATTTACTAATTATTTATTAGGCGTTTCAGAAAGTAAGATAAACCTAGAAGGAGAAAATTGTATATTAAATTATAAATTAATGGAGGATTTAAATGTTTAAAAAAATACTGTTGTATTTAAAACTGAAGTATAATGAACTTTTTTTTGTTGGAGCTACAGATAAACTTCCGCCGCCACTAGCAAAAGAAGATGAACTAAAATACTTAATTGAGGCAAAAAAAGGGAGTATGGAAGCTAGAAATATATTAATTGAACATAACTTAAGATTAGTTGTATTTCTAGCTAAAAAGTTTGAAAATGGAATATATGATATTGAAGACTTAGTAAGTATTGGATCTATTGGTTTAATAAAAGGTATTAATACTTATAAGATAGATAAAAATATAAGACTGGCTACATATGCATCAAGATGTATTTCTAATGAGATTTTAATGTTTTTAAGAAAAAATAAAAAAAGAAGAGTTGATTTAAGTTTAGATGAAGCATTAAACTATGATGCTGAAGGAAATGAACTTCATTTAGAAGATATACTTGGAACAGATCCAAATATAGTTCCTGATGAATATCAAAGTATTATTAATAAAGAAGAACTTACTAAAGAAATTATTAATTTAAAAGATAGGGATAAAGAAATTATGATTTTAAGATATGGACTTTTTAATACTAAAGAGTATACTCAAAAGGAAGTTGCAAAGATGCTTAAGATAAGTCAGTCATATATTTCTAGAATAGAAAAGAAAGTAATAAAAAAATTAAAACAAACTATGAATATATAAAAATGTAAACTATAATTAAATTTACTAGTTTTTATATTAGATTTTATGATATAATTATTATGAATTGATGGTGAATTTATGAAAAAAATAATATTTATTATATTTTGTTTAGGTATTTTAGTTATTTCAAATAACGTTAATGCAATACCTAATAGTGGTGGGATTACATGTAATTATAAAGCTTCGTTCGATGATGTTTGTGTAGTGGATATAAAAATTGAAGCTACAGCAAATACAGGGGACTTTGTATATGTGGAATCTTATATAGACAAAGAACTTTCTGAGTCTCATTGTTTAGGTACAAATCCATTTGGTACAAATATAGAAATCTTTGGTTTAGGCGACTCATATTCTCCAACAGTAATTTCTCCATATAAAAATGAATATTTTGTAAATTCTAACAATGAATGGTATTGTCCCAATATAAATTATAGAATTGCAAACGGAGCAATAAGTTCTATGCAATTAAGTGCGTATTTTAGCACTACGCTTAGTGAAGGTTATTTAAATGCATCATCTTATAATAATGTGGTGGATGAACCAACTGAAGAAAAGTTTCATGTTTGTAATACCGTTTACAATTTTACTTTAAAAGAAGGTGGAACTATATTTGTTAGAGCAAAAATAGATACTGACAATGATTATCTTCAATTTTATCAAGTTACTAAAGAAAATCAAGATCAGAGCATTTATGATTATCGTACAATTATAAATTGGACTGAACCTACATGTCCGCCTGCAGAAGAATTACATTTATGTGCAACCGATATACCAGATGTTTGTCCACCGGCATTTATAGCGCATTCAGAGGATGATATCGATACTAATCTTCTTTGCTTGCGGAAGAAAAATGAATATTTTCCTAATGAGTATTTAGATTGTGAAATGGATCACTATAGTACGGTTCAATCTTCTCCATTTATTTATTTTGAATTTAATCCAGATGATATTATAGGGTCATATCAAGATTGTGCAGGTTTACTTGGTTCCAGTACTACTGAGGGAGATCCAGCATATTATTTACAATTAGTTCTAGAAATTATGAGATACGTTGCCATTATAGCTCTAGTTATTTTAACAATAATTGATATAATTCAATCAGTTATTGCTCAAGATGATGATGCATTGAAAAAATCTTTTGGTAAAATAACTCGAAGATTAGTATATTGTATTATTATATTTTTATTTCCATTTGTATTAGAATTTATTTTTGAAATAGCTGGAATATATGGTATTGATACATGTGAAATAGATGTTTTATAAAGTAGTTGAATATTAACTACTTTTTTTGTATAAAATTCACTATAATAAATCATTATATATTAGAAAGGATGATTATTATTTCTAATTATAAAGTAGATATTACTGGAGTAAATACAAATAATATTAAAGTATTAACAAATAAAGAAACTATAAGTTTATTTCATGATTTAAAAAATGGGGATTTAAGAGCTAAAGATAAACTTATTGAAGGAAATTTAAAACTTGTTTTAAGTATGCTTAAAAGATTTAACAGAAACAATGTAAATTGTGATGACTTATTTCAAGTTGGTGTAGTAGGTTTAATAAAAGCAATAGACAACTTTGATTTAAGTTATGGTCTTCAGCTAAGTACATATGCAGTACCACTTATAATGGGAGAAATAAAAAGATATTTAAGGGATAATACTTCTCTTAGAGTATCACGAAGTGTTAAAGATTTAGCATATCAAATAATAAAATTTAGTGATGAATTTTTAACTAATAACGGATATAATCCATCAACTTATGATATAGCAGCAGCACTAGATATAGAAGAATATTTAGTAGGATATGCACTAGATTCACTTAAAGACCCAGTGTCTATATTTGAACCGATTTATAATGATGGTGGAGATACTATATATTTACTTGATAAAATAGCTGACATAAAAGAATCATCTAATAATAAAGATATGTTAATAGCGCTTAGAAAAGCGTTAAATGAAATAAAAAATCGTGAAAAAGAAATACTTATTAATAGGTATATTATAGGTAAAACACAAACAGAACTTGCATTAATGTATAATATTAGTCAAGCTCAAGTTTCAAGAATTGAAAAAACTGCGATAAAAAATGTAAGAAATTTATTAAAATAAATATAATTAAATAGGTGGTCATATGAATTTAAGCGAATTACAAAAAAAAGATATAATAAACCTTGATACAGGAAATAACTTAGGACGTATTGTAGATGTT
>CAYJNS010000046.1:7301-8675 GCA_964371745.1 uncultured Muribaculaceae bacterium | reverse complement strand
ACCTTCTATAATTTCTTTATTATTAGTATCTATTAAATATTTTACAAAAAAATCATGTGCTTCCTTTTTTAAACTAGAAATATCATGTTTACATATTTCATAATTTTTAACAATTATTTCATTGAATATTTTATTTTGAAATAAAGTATTTAATGAATCATTTTCTGAAGTTAATAAACCATTTAAATGCGCTGATAAATTACTATCACTTTTTAAAATGTTTAATCCTTCATTATCTAATAAATATAAGACTAAATCTTTATCAAAATCTTGAAAGAACCAAATAAGTTCATATTTATTTGAATTTAATATTAAACTTTCCTTTACATCTTTTCTTTGAAAATATTCTTTTTTTTCAGATACAGAATATCTTGATATTAAAGTTTTTATCTTATCTAAAAAGTCTGACATACATGATCACCTATTATAATTATAACAAATATTTAATTGTTTTTATAAAAAAAGTAAACTACTTTACTTTTTTTGTCTAATTAATTCTATTTTTTTACTAATTTCATAATATAGAACTCGTTTTTTTTTATAAAATTCTTCGATTTCATCTATAGATGAAATAATTTTTTCTTGAGCTTTTGTTAAAACTTTAAAATAGTCAAATGGTGTTAAAGTATTTAACTTAGTATTAAAGTTTCTTTTATTAACTATTTTAATATTACTTTCAAAATCGGATCTTAATTTATTATCACCATAATCAAATCTAGTATCTGAAATAGGTGAAAATAAATAATTATTTTCGTTATAATCAATTGCTACAATGTGGTTATTTGCTTTTTTGATACCTATTATATTTTTTTTGCTAGGTAGATTTACCCGTCTTTCAATTTTATTTTTCTTTATTACAAAATTAGTATGTACAATACCAAGAATATTAGTATCATATCCAAGTTCATTAAATATTTCATTTAGCATTATTGCATAATTTTTTCTAGTAAAATATCCGCTTATTATGTGAGCCCCTTCTAAGGATTTAACATCATGATATATTAAAGCATTTTGATGCGTTGAGTTAGCTAAATAATTTTCATATACAAATATTCTAAATAAATGCCATATTTCCACTGGATTATCTAAATTTAATTTTTTATTTAATTTTACATAATTGTATAAAAATTCATCATACAAACTTCTTATTTCTTTTATATCTTTTAAATATATTTCAGTATTAAAAAGTCTTGAAAATATATAATATGAGTTTGTTAGAAGAAAAATAGGAATTAAATAAGGTAAACTTTCATTTGGTGCAAAAGCACCAAGTGGTGTTAATAAACAAGAAAAATAACTTGTTTCATTAAGTATAGAGTGTGTTTTATAATCCATATTACCATATATTTTATTTATTAAATAAGCAATAAAGTT
>CAYJNS010000046.1:1182-7291 GCA_964371745.1 uncultured Muribaculaceae bacterium | reverse complement strand
ATAATTTATAAATTCATCTATATTTAATGTTGTTGTTTCATTTGACCCTAAAAGTCTATATGAAATTAAATTATTCTCTTTTTCATTATCACCTAAAATAATTGTAATTGGATTTTTCATAATATTACTTTGTCTTATACGATAATTAAATGTTTCTTCACTTTCATCTAGGTCTACTCTAAAATTATTTTCCGAAAGTATTTCTTTTATTTTATTTGCATAATCTAAGTGATATTTATTATTAATTGGTACTATATTTACTTGCACTGGTGATAGCCATAGAGGAAACGCTCCAGCATAGTGCTCAATTAAAATACCAATAAATCTTTCGATTGATCCATATATAACTCTATGAAGCATAACTGGTCTTTTTTTAGTACCATCACTATCAATATATGTTAAATCAAATCTTTCAGGTAAATTCATATCAAGTTGGATTGTTCCACATTGCCAAACTCTTCCTAAAGAGTCTTTTATTTTAAAATCTAGTTTTGGGCCATAAAAGGCTCCATCTCCTGGATTTATTTTACAACTTTTACCTGCTTTTTTACAAGCTTCTTCAAGTGCTTTTTCACTCTTTTCCCAAATGCTTTTATCACCAATATATTTTTCTTCTGGTCTAGTTGAAAGTTCTATATCATAAGTTAAATCAAATATTTTATACATTCTGTCAATAAAATTAATTAGTCTAATTACTTCCTCTTCAATTTGATCCTCTCTCATAAATATATGAGCATCATCTTGAGTAAAGTTTCTTACTCTAAATAAACCATTTAAGGCACCACTTGCTTCATGTCTATGAACAAGTCCAAGCTCTCCAGTTCTAAGTGGTAAATCTTTATACGAATAATGTCCATTTTTATATACAAGCATTCCACCTGGACAATTCATAGGTTTTACAGCAAACTCTCTATCATCAATTTCACTAGTGTACATATTTTCTCTATAATTAAACCAATGTCCTGATGTTTCCCATAATTCTTTATTTAACATTATAGGTGTTTTAATAAATTCATAACCTTCTTTAGTATGTTCCTTATACCAAAAATTTTCAAGTTCATTTCTAAGAAGCATTCCTTTATTTAAGAAAAATGGAAATCCAGGACCATACTCACTCATCATAAAAAGTCCAAGTTCTTTACCTAGTTTTTTATGATCTCTTTTTTTAGCTTCTTCTAAAAGTTCTAAATGATTATTTATTTGTTCTTCTGTTTCAAAACAAATACCATATATTCTTTGTAACATTTTGTTTTTAGAGTCACCTTTAAAGTACGCTCCAGAGCATTTTAAAAGTTTAAAATATTTAAGTAGTTTAACAGTTTCAACGTGTGGTCCACGGCATAGATCAGTAAACTCACCTTGCGAATAACATGAGATAATTTCATCTTCTGGTAAGTTTTCAATTAAATCAAGTTTATATTCATCATCTTTAAACTTTTCAAGTGCATCCTTATTAGATAACTCTTCACGATATATTCTTTTACCATCTTTACTTATCTTTTTCATTTCTTTTTCTATTTTTGCAAAATCATCTTCAGTAATAGATTCATCACCTAAATCTATATCATAGTAAAACCCTTCTTCGATAACTGGTCCAACCCAAAACTTAGCATTTGGATAAAGTCTTTTAACTGCTTGAGCTAACAAATGAGCGCAGCTATGATTAAGTACACTTAATTTTTCATCTTCTTTAATATTTATCATTTTAATCCTCCTAAAAAACAAAAACCACATACTTGCAAGGAGCAAATATGCGGTACCATCCTATTTTTTTCTTAATTTTTATAACGGCTATACACCGGGATTTATTAATCCTCTCAAAAAGTAGTACCTTATAAAATATATTATTAACTTCCACCAATATGTTAACTCTCTTTAAATATAATTTTATAAAACGTGTCTTTTCTCATCGATTTATGACTAAATTATAACATATTATATGTTGATATTCAATATTTCTTATCCATTTCAATAAAAAGAATGTCATATTTTGAAAAACAGGACATATATATATATCATTAGTTTTTCAACGATTTGACAGATAATTAATAGATATAATTACAAAAAAGAATGTTAACTTAAAATTTTCTTTAAATCAACATTCCTTTATAATTTCAATAACACAAATTTATTATAGATTTTTTTTATAAGTTCTACTTAACACTCTCATTTCAGCAGGCATAGCTTCTTCCACTACTGCTAAATTTTGTAAAATTGTATCTACATTTTCAATTTCATTTGCTAACTTTTTCTTTTTTTCTTTTATAGACTGTAATTCTCTTTTTATTCTTTCATAATCATTTTTTAATTTTTCTTTTCTGCGAATAGAGTTTTCTTGTTTAAGCCACTCCATTAAAACATCTTTATGATAATATTCTTCTTGATTTAATCCAGCATACCTTGGATCTTTGCTAAGAATTTTGTATTCATAATAATTTGTGTGAAAAGCATCACTAAAATATTTTAATTTCACCATACGATTCCCCTTACTATCGTATTCGTCATTAAATTCACCAAGAGCCAGTGTAAAACCTAACTTATTCATTACTTTAAAAAAATTCCTTTTAGACTTTAGCACTGGAAATTTTTGACAATCTGAACGAAATTCCATTTGATTTACAGCAATTTCACCAATAAATTGTGGATCATCATCTGTTATTCTATAAAGTTCTTTTTTCTCACCACCCGTAGCTACATAGCAAAATATAAATTCTCCAGACTTTGTATCATAAAACCTAGCAACTTCATCCAACCTGTGATATGTTCCAACTTTCCTTTTTTCTTCTTTTTTTAACCCTTTATATTCTTCACTTGAAATACAATTTGTATTCATAATAAACCTCCTAAAACTATATTAACAAATTATAATTTATTTATCAATCATTTTTTCTTGTTTTTTGTAATTCATCTTTAGTTTTAATATTTTCAATATACTCAATTAACTCTTCTATTGAAGTCGAAGACAAATGAAAATTTATTTCATCTTCTAAGTTTTTTAAATCATTAATAAAAAAATCATAATTTTCAGTAGTTTCATCGCATTTTTCTTGTTTTATAATTTTTATAAACTCATCTATTTTATTTTCTAAACAATTATAATAATCTTTAAAATAATTTTCTCTATTATCTTTTCTAGTAAATGTAGGGTATCCATAATCAAAAAAAATATTTTCCACAACTTCAACATGTGGTACAAATATATTTTCTTCAAAATGAGTAAGCAAGTCCTCTTTAATACAAATTAAATCTTGATTTAATTTACCGTAATCTATAAACGTTGGTAACAAACATTTTTTTAATATATTATTTAATATATCTACGCATAGATAATAATCGTCTACTCTTATTTCTAATAGTAAAGATTCTTCTGCCATTAAATTTAGTTTGAAATATATATTAATAGTTTCTGAAAAATCATCACTTTTTAATTCAAACTCAATTATTTCATCGTGCCATTTATAATTATAGCAATTAAATGAATTAATATTTTCAAAGGCAATTTTACTTATAATATAATTTAAAGTTACAGTTATCTTATCTATAGATTTTTTTTTGAAATTTTCTATATAATTTTCTTCGTAATCTTCTTCAATTAAATTAAAATTAGAATTCATAATATATGTGCACATTTCTACATAAATATTACTATATTGATCTTGAAAAATACCTTTATTATAATTACCAAAAGCATCTTTTATATTCAGTAATTCTTTATTACTATTTTGCTTAATATTCATAAGTATATTTCTTATTTGATTTTCTAATGTATTTTTATCGATATTATTGTTAGGGTAATAATTGATAATTTCAGATAATATTTTTTCCACTAATTCATTCATAATTACCTACTTTAATTCTTTTCTATAAGTAATTTCATCACTTAACTCTATTTCATTTTGAACACAATATAAAAAGTAATTAGGTATAAATAAATCATCATCAAGTGAAAGCGAGCTAATATAACCTTTAACTGCATCTTCATTGTAATGTTCTTCTTCAATTAAATTTAAAATAAATTTCACATACTCTTTTTGATGTAACTTAGCGTATAACTGAATATATCCTTTCTTAGTAATAAAATATTTTTCTATATCCGTATACTGGGCAACTTCACTTTCTAGAGTTCTTATAATATATCCTTCTTTTTCTAAATCTAATAACTTTTCATCATATCCCGTTAAACTATTAACAGGTAAAAATCCTTTTTCATTAATATATAATAATATATCATAATCTGTAACTTTTTTATCCATTATTTTCTCCTTGAATATCCTGGCGTGCATTCAAACGCTTTTCCACCAACTACATCTAGTAATGTATCAATAAACTTTTCTACTGATTCAATATATAGAGTTCCACTTGGTGTAATATCTGCAAAAAAATCATCATCATCTAATGATAAAATTTCTTTTCCACTAGCAAGTTCACTATTATAATAAAGCATATTATAACTATTAAACAAAGTATCATCTAATAAAAATACACTTTCTAATTTTTCTTTTTTGAATAAATCTATTTGAAATCTAAAATTATAATCATTTGTACACATAAATTTTTCAATCCAACAAATAAACTTTAAAATTATATTATCTATTTGAACTTCTAAAGTTATATTAGTTTTAAATTTAGGTGACTCTTTGATTACAATTTCATAATTTTCTAAACGTTTTATTATTCTAATAAATAACTCACTTATATTATTAGTTAATTCATAATCATTTATATTTTTACAATCTAAATAATTATATATATAATTAACATAATGTTCATATTCGTCCATTATTTCCTCCAATGTAATAATTATTATACATCTAATACTTTTATTGTGCAAGATAATTTGATAAAATATATATATGAAAAAAGAAAGTGTAATATTATCAATTGATTTAAAAAGTTTTTTTGCCTCATGTGAATGCGCTAGACTAGGAATTGATCCATTTAAAGAACCACTTGTAGTAGCAAATTCTAAGCAAGGAAGTGGCGCTATAACTCTTGCTATAACGCCTTATTTAAAATCTTTAGGAGTTAATGCAAGATGTAGATTATATGAAATACCTAAACATATAAAATATAAAATAGTAATGCCTAATATGGGACTTTATTTAAAATATAGTAAAATGGTTCAAGATGTATATTTAGAATTTGTTGCCAGAGAGGATTTACATGTGTACTCTATAGATGAATGTTTTTTAGATGTAACAAATTATTTGAGTTTATATAAATGTAATGCTTTAACACTTGCTAAGAAAATATTAACTAGTGTATATAATAAAACTGGTTTAACTGCTACTTGTGGAATTGGTCCTAATATATTTATTGCTAAAGTTGCAATGGATAATGATGCTAAAAAAGATAAAAATGGTATTGCTCTTTGGAATAAAGAAAACTTAAGAAATATTTCTCCTCTTAGAAAAATATGGGGACTAGGACCTAAGCTTGAAAAGAGACTTAATAATTTTGGTGTGTATACATCTTTAGAATTTATAAATTTAGATAAATTTGTTATTCAGGATAAATTTGGTAGTGTTGGACTAGAATTATGGAACTGTTTAAACGGAAATGATATAAGAAGTATAAAATCACTTAATGAAAGACCTAAAGATAAAACATATTCAATATCACAAGCATTATTAAAAGATTATAATAGTGAAAATATAAAAACAATTATAAATGAAATGTGTGAAATATTAAGTGCTAAACTTAGAAAAAATAATAAAGAAACTACAACAATTAATTTAAAAATTAGTTATTCTTTAGGAATTGGTGGTGGATTTAATAAATCAATTACTTTAAATTATGGTACTAATAGTTTTGATGCAATAAATGATATATGTATGCAAATATTAGACTCTTTAATTGAAGACAAGCCTATTAGAAAAGTAGAAATACATTTATATAATATTTCTACTAAACTGGGGGAACAATTAAATTTATTTGATAATGTAACAACTTTAGAAAATAATACTAAAATAAATACTACTATTGACTCTATAAAAGAAAAATATGGCACTAAATATATTAATAAAGCATCTTCGTTATTAGATGATTCAACAATTAATGAATATAATAATAAACATAAAAAAACTTAAGAATTTTCTTAAGTTTTATG
>CAYJNS010000046.1:0-1172 GCA_964371745.1 uncultured Muribaculaceae bacterium | reverse complement strand
GCTACAATATCTACTAAACGTTTTTGATCTATATAATACTGTCTTATTGATGTATAATCATTTGGAAAGGTAGCTCCATATTCCATATTAAGGGTATCAATTGTTAAATCTACATATATTTTAAGTTCTTGTTTTTCATCATCAAATTCTAAAATACCCGCTATACCATTAAATTCTGATTTATTTCCATATTCTTCTTTTACCTTTTCATATTCCGATTCATTTAAAAATGTATGAATATATATTCTTCTAGCTATATTTGAAAATAAATTATCATCAGCAATATATAAATTATCTTGAATATAGTATTTGCCATTATAATCATCTATAGCAGTTTCAAGTGTATTTGCAATCAATATTCCATAAATAATTGTTTCACTTACAATTAGTGGAGCATATATTTCTCTACTATTTCCATCTAAATCACTTACTTTAATCCCAATATTACCATAATACCCACTTTTAGTAAGTGCATTTAGTACTTGCGTTTCATCAACAAATTCATAAATACAATTATCTTTATTACAATAATCAATAAATTCATCGGCTTTTACTTCTTCATTTATTAATTTATATACTGGTTTTGTTGTTGCAATGGGTGCACTCATATCTTTAACTTCAACGGTGCCACTAAAAATATTACCATCGCAGTTAATAATATAATCATAAATACCAGCTTTATTAATGTCTACATCATCTGTATTAATAACACAATTCTTAGAATTAATATTTACAAACGTAGCATAATCAGCAATATTAGTTGGTAAACCTTTTCCTATTTCAACCACTAAATTATTTGTAGTTACTGATGTATTATCTTGAGCAAGCGATAAATAATAATACATACCAAAGCCAATTGCACCCATAAGAATAATTAAACTAACAATTAGAAAAGTTTTATTCTTCTTTTTTTTCTCTTCTTTTTCTGGTGGGATATCACCTAAAAATTGATTATTATATGCGGGAGAAACAAAAGTTGGGGTGTTTATATTCCCATCAATTGTATTATTAGTTAAACCTTGATTATTTTGTGATTTTTGTTCATTCAATTATATCATTCCCTTTTTTATTATATCCATTATAAAATAAAATCTAATTTATTTCAACTAATATAATTTAACAAAGTATAGTTTACTGAAAATTTACAAATACATTTTACACAAAAGTGTAAA
>CAYJNS010000045.1:6239-8709 GCA_964371745.1 uncultured Muribaculaceae bacterium | reverse complement strand
ATTTGATAATTTCAAGAGTGCTACTATTTCATCAGAATTTTTACTATCAAGGTTTCCAGTTGGCTCATCTGCAAGTATTATTGAGGGAGTATTAATAAGCGCCCTACCAATAGATACTCTTTGCTGTTCTCCTCCTGATAATTCATTAGGTAAATGATTTGTTCTATCTTCTAAACCTAATATTTTAATAAGTTCGTCAAATTTAGTATTATCATTTTTAATATTATCTAAATCTCTTGGTAAGGATATATTTTCCTTAACAGTTAAAATAGGTATTAAATTAAAGAACTGATAAATTAGACCTACTTGCCTTCTTCTAAATATTGCTAACTTTTCTCTATTTAATGAATATATATCAGTTCCTCCAATTATTACTTTACCACTTGTAGGTTTATCAACACCTCCAATTAGATGAAGCAAAGTTGATTTTCCTGATCCTGAAGCTCCTACTATTGCAACAAACTCTCCTTTATTCACAGTAAAACTTGTATTGTTAACGGCATTAATTGTAGACTCACCGCTCTTATATTGTTTTACTAAATTTTCCACTTTTAAAATTTCCATTTTTCTTCCTCCTGTTACAATTATAGCAAACTAAAATTACATTATCGTGACATTTAATATTTATTTATAAATAATAATAATTTTTTTTAAATCAAGAAAAAACTAAGATTAGTTATTATAACGAAACCTTAGTTTTATAAACGAATTATAAATTTATCTCTATTTATTATTTAGTACAGCTTGAGCTGCAGCAAGTTTTGCTATTGGAACTCTAAATGGTGAACATGAAACATATTCTAAACCTAAATTATGACAGAATTCCACACTTGTTGGTTCTCCACCATGTTCTCCACATATTCCAAGTTTAATATTATTTTTAACTGATTTTCCTTTTTCAACAGCAATCTTCATAAGTTCTCCAACTCCATTTTGATCTATTTTGGCAAATGGATCAGATTCAAAGATTTGTTTTTTATAATAATCATCTAAAAATTTAGCTGCATCATCTCTTGAAAAACCATAAGTCATTTGAGTTAAATCATTAGTACCAAATGAGAAGAAATCAGCTTCAGTAGCTATTTCATCAGCAGTAAGTGCTGCTCTTGGTATTTCAATCATTGTCCCAATTGAGTATTCTATTTTTACTTTTTCTTTTTCAAGAATTTCATTGATTGTATTAATAACTACTTCTTTAATAAATTTAAGTTCCTTAATATCACCAATTAAAGGTATCATGATTTCAGGTTTAATAGTTTTTCCAGTTTTAGATACATTGATTGCTGCATTTATTACTGCAGTTGTTTGCATTTTAACTATTTCTGGATATGTAACACCTAATCTACAACCACGATGTCCCATCATAGGATTAAATTCTTTTAAACTTTCAACTCTAGTTTTTAAATCTTCAAAAGATATTTCTAAAGAACTCGCAAGTTCTTTAATATCCTCATCACTATGAGGTAAAAACTCATGAAGAGGTGGATCTAAATAACGAATTGTTACTCCATATCCATCCATTATAGTAAATAAATCTTCAAAATCACTTTGTTGATATGGAAGTATTTTTTCTAAAGCGTCTTCTCTTTTTTCTACTGTATCAGCAGTAATCATTTTTCTGAAATTAAATATTCTTTCTTCATCAAAGAACATATGCTCTGTACGACAAAGACCAATTCCCTCAGCCCCATAACCTAGTGCTACAGTAGCGTCTTTTCCATTATCAGCATTAGCTCTTATTTTTAATGTTCTAACATCATCTGCCCAAGACATAAATGTTCCAAAGTTTCCTGATATACTTGGTTCAACAGTTTTAATTTGTTCTCCATATACATTCCCAGTAGATCCATCAAGTGATAAATAATCTTTTTCTTTATATACTTTACCATCTTTAGTTGTAACCGTTTTTGCTTTTTCATCAATAACTAATTCAGCGCAACCACAAACGCAGCAAGTACCCATTCCTCGAGCAACAACAGCTGCATGGCTAGTCATTCCACCACGTATAGTTAAAATTCCACGAGCAACAACCATACCTTCAATATCTTCAGGTGAAGTTTCAAGTCTAACTAAAAGTACATCTTTTTCACCATTATCAAATGCCTCTTTAGCATCATCTGCAGTAAAATATATTTTACCAGTAGCGGCTCCAGGTGATGCAGCAAGACCGGTCGCAATTACTTCTCCATTTTTAAGTGATTCATCATCAAATTTAGGATGAAGTAGTTGATCAAGCGCTTTAGGTTCAACTTTTAAAAGAGCTTCTTCTTTAGTAATCATACCTTCTTCAACTAGTTCAACTGCTATTCTAAGCGCTGCATCTGCAGTTCTTTTACCATTTCTTGTTTGAAGCATATAAAGCTTATTATTCTCAATAGTAAACTCCATATCTTGCATATCTTTATAATGCTTTTCAAGTTTATCACAAATTTTTACAAATTCATTGTAACAATCTGGCATAATATCTTTA
>CAYJNS010000045.1:0-6229 GCA_964371745.1 uncultured Muribaculaceae bacterium | reverse complement strand
TGTTTCAATATTTTGAGGTGTACGAATACCTGCAACAACATCTTCACCTTGAGCATTTATTAAATATTCTCCATATAAATGTTTTTCTCCAGTAGCGGGATTTCTAGTAAACGCAACTCCTGTTCCTGATGATTCTCCAGTATTACCATAAACCATCTCTTGAACATTTACTGCAGTTCCCCATGATCCTGGAATATCATTTAATCTTCTATAAGTAATAGCTCTATCATTATTCCAAGATTTAAAAACAGCTTTAACAGATTCAATTAACTGTTCTTTTGGATCTTGCGGAAAATCTTTTCCAGAATGTTTTTTATATTCAGCTTTATAAACTTCAACTACCTCTTTTAAATCATCGGCAGTTAAATCAGTATCAAGCTGGATACCTTTATCTTCTTTTATTTTATCAAATAATCTTTCAAATGATGATTTTGGAAATCCCATAACAACATCTGAAAACATTTGAATGAATCTTCTATAAGAGTCATAAACAAATCTTTCATTTCCTGTTACTTTGCTAAAACCTTCAGCTACTTCATCATTTAAACCTAAATTTAGTACTGTATCCATCATACCAGGCATACTAGCTCTAGCACCACTTCTTACAGACACTAATAATGGATGATTTTTATCTCCAAATTTTTTACCTGAAATTTCTTCAAGTTCTGCAAGTTTTTCATCAATTTGATCAATAACTTCTTTAGATAAAACTTTATTATCTTCGTAATATTTATTACAGCTTTCTGTTGTAACTGTAAATCCTTGAGGTACAGGTAATCCAATGCTTGTCATTTCAGCAAGATTAGCACCTTTTCCTCCAAGAAGGTTTTTCATTTCTTTATTACCTTCTTTAAAACTATAAACGTATTTATTCATATTTTTCCTCCAACTATAATATTGTATCAAATATTTTTTTAGAAAACAATTTATTTCATAAAAAAATCATTAATTATTTATTTAATGACTTTTTTACAATTTCATATTTTATTTTATCTTTTTCTCTTTTACTTGTTTTTAAATACTCATAATAGTATTCTAATCTTTCTAAATTAATTCCATCTACAGTTTCATATTTAAAAGAATCTTTAGTATCTATTAAACATTCTATATCTTCAGTTATTTGATAAGTTCCTTTTTCTGTTTTAAACATATTATAATTTTTTTTAAGTTCTTCAAAACCTTTTTTTGTTACCGCTAAATCTAAATCGCCAGCATCTAAAAATAAATCTCGAAGTACTAGTGCCCCAGAAGAAATCACCCAAAATTCATCAAGGCTTATTTTAAGTGAATTTATAAGTTTTAAAAGTTCTTCTTTTTTCATTCTATTTTGTTTCATTTTTTGCCTTCATCTTAGCTCTATTATAATTCCATAAATAATCTAAAATAATACTTCTATTACATTTTCTTATCTTTTTTTCTTTTAAAAGCGTTTTCAATTCTTCATAATTATAATATTTAACAGATTCTACCTCAGTTTTATCTAAAGTCATGTTTGAAATTTTTATATCATCTTTAATATGATAAACTTCAAAAAATTCTTGTTCTAACTTTATTGTTTGAATTAGTTTTATTTTTTTTAAATTAATTTTTACCCCTAACTCTTCTTCTATTTCTTCAAAAGCAGTAGTTTTCCCATTACTGCCTTTTTTAACGTGACCACCAGTAAGGGCTATTTCACTATGTTTATTTTTAGAAGTTAATTGCAACAACATTTCTCCATCTAAGTTTTCAATTATAACAAACACTACCATATAATATCTATTAGGTGGTATGTTCTTTTCTTTATTTTTATCTCTTAATAAATATTCATCTGTTAAATTTTTATCTTCATCATATAAATTTAAATATTCCATAATACACTTCCTTTTCAATAAATTTATTTTACCATAAATAAAAGATAATTATCTTTTATTTATATATTTATTTATAAACTCAACAATATTATTAATATACTCTTCTTTATTTTTCTTTTGATATACATAGATATACGAAGCATGATCTATTGAAATATAATAAATATCATCTATTTCAACAGGAAGATTCTTTATATATTTTAATTTTAAATTTGAAAAAAATGCCATTGAAACTTTAGTTCCTAATAAAAATATTACTTTAGGTTTTACTAGACTTATTTCTTCAAATAAATTTTCTATACAACTATTTATTTCAACTTGATTAGGATATCTAAGTTTATTTTTCTTATCTAACGGTACACACTTTACTAAATTTGTTTTATAAAAACTAATATCACTAAAATAGTTTTCAATTTCTTTGATAATTTTTCCTGAATTTGTATTTGAATCAAGTGGTATATCACTATCTGTTTTTATTATCTTTGCAGATAAACCAACAAACATTACTTCGGCTTGTCTAGTCTTATCTATAAGTGGTGATTGATTTTGATATAAACCACATTTTTTACATTCGCTTAGTTTCATTAATACCTCAATTAAAATTCATTTTATATTTTACAATTCTTTCCATATTTTTAGAACCAGTTCCAAGAGTTGATATATTGCAAGCTGTTTCTACTTCTAGCCATTCTAAATGACTTCTAATATATCTATCAAAATATATATCATCATAGTTACCAATTATATTTTTATAATTAATGTTAAGTTGCGTAAAGAAGTTTAAATACAAATAGTCTGGTTCATTAATCAAACAATTATTCTTAAGTTTTTTAATATCTAAATCAAAAACTCTTCTTTCTTTTTTGGTAACCGTTGTTGTTTCTGATAAATCAATTATAATTTCATTATTAAATAAATCTATGATTTTACTTTGATAAATTTTTTTATTTTGAAGTATATTATATTTTCTTTCAAGTTCTAAAATATCTACTACACTTAAATCATTTATATTTCTATAAGGCCCTAATACTTCAAATAAAATACTATCACATAAATTATTTAATAAAAAAATAGTATAATTTTCATCAATATTATAACTTATATCATCAAACATATCTTTTGTAGGATAAATTCCCATTAAAGATGAGATATTTATATGTGACCAAGTTAGCTCATCCCCATTTCCATAAGACCCTGAATTTATATATTCCCCACTTTTTGTTATATTACTTATTCTAATAGGAAAAGGTCTAATAACCATAATTGTTTTAAATAACCTCTTTGCGCTTATTCCTGAATCAGCAAGACTTTGCGCTGCTGATACATTTCTACTAGTAACATAAGGATGATTATCACTATGATTAAGACATAAGTCCGCTCCTTGAGCACCCTCAAGTACTACATATCCAGATGGATTATTTAAGTGTTTATGAAGTTTTTCTAAATACTCATCAGCACTTATTACTACTGCATTTTTATATCCTTTAAAAAATTTCAAATTAGGGTTTCTAGTTACTTTTTCAGCTAATGCAGCCCCACAACCTTTAAATGTTGATCCTGATTTCAAATTTTTTCTTTCATATTCTTTATGTCTTTCTTCTATTAAAGCTACCATTGGATGAACATATATTTTTCTTTCACCTAATAAATTTTTAACACTTTCGTATTCTATTATAAAATCTTCCATATCAATAAAAGATCCAGGGCCAATAAAAGCTTCCGCATTTTTATTTACAATTGAGACAGGTATATTTCTAAATATATAGTTTTTACCACTTTCTGATACAAAAGTATGACCTGCATTAGGCATATTATTAGTAATAGATGCAAGAATGTTATATTCTGTGGCTACCTCACCTATTACTTTACCTTTACCACAACTACCTGCAGCTCCATCAATAATCGCTATTACATTTTTTATCATACAAAACCCTCCTGTTGCAAAATATTATGTAGTGTTATAATATTATTTAAAATATAATCTAAATCACATTTTATAATATCTTAAAAATGAATTAGTTATTTTTACATTTAATTAGAATATATTCGGTAGAATTATTTTCCACTATCAATTCACTAATATTTTCACTAATTGCAGGTTGAAAATCAAAATATAATTTTAATTGACTATTTTCATCAATCTTGTTTTTCCAGTAAACAGGCAACTCTTCTATTGGTATTAAATAATTGAAAAATGATTCATAATTTTTATAATAATTTATACCAGGCCCTAAGTAAACTGTATTATAATTCATACAAAAAACAGCTAATATTTGATCGACACACTTTTCTTCTGTTGCAAATTTACCATAAATAATATCACTATATTCCTCAATATGAATACCTTTATTTTTAATTAATTTAACTGAATCTTTTGTATGGCATCCGTTAATACTTGAATTGTTTTGATTAAGAAATTGATAATATTCATTATTAGCAATTTCCTTTGTTTTTTCAATAAACATATTAATATCAACTTTATAACCTAATAATTTTAAATCCTCTTCTGAAAGTGTAGATTTTTTTTCAAAATCAATACCTTTATATACCCCATTAGGTTTTAATATATTTAAATAATTTTGTTTTTCACAATCATTTATTTTTTTTAACATAAAATTTTGATAAATCCACAATAATGTCCCTTTATCAATCATTTCCATATTTGTACCATCAGTTATATTAAATTTATCTATAAACTGAATAGTGTCTTTAATTTGGTTATTTAATTTTTTATTTTCCTCTATTAATGAAAATAACACTTTATATAGTTCAACTTTTCTCATCATACTCACCTCTTAGTAATGTATTATAACATGTTTAATATTAATTTAAAAGAATTTTTGTGCAACACATAATAAATAAGAAAAATACTTCCAGTTACTGATACAACTACAGTAATATTTAAAACTGTTTGATTATTTTAACATCTTAAAGTTTTTACTTTAGGATTAATTCTTCTATCATCTGCTTCAGTAACATATTTTGTAACATAATCAGAAATCCTTTGTTTTATAAACTCACGCTTATCAACTGGATAATATCTTCCACTTTCTTCAATTAATTTTTTATTAATTATTGTTTCTTGCAGTTTAACTTCTTCAAGTTCATCATAAATACTATCAACATATTGTCCACTAGTATTTACTCCATAAACATTGTCAAATGGTTTAATTTCAGTGGAAAAATCATGTTTTGATTTTGCAAATACAACTAAAAATTTTGATTTATTTGTTCCATTTTTGTAATAATTAATTACTTCCTCAAGTAAATAACATTCCATAGCAACATACGCTACAACTTCTTCAACTCTTTTAATTTCCCATCCTGGAAGGCCTGTTTCCCAGCCAGTTTGTTTCATAATTGGCATTAATGCATATTTTTCAGGAAAATTAACTTCTTCATTTTTCATATATATCACTCCTCATTTTTTAATTAGTTTCTAAAATACTAATATATTTTTCAAGTTCAAAAATTAGATAATCTGCAATTAAATTAGTCATTACTTTAAAGTCTTCAAGTTCATCATAACTTTTAAATGCATCATAATAATCTTTTTTATTTATATTTTTTATATTAATTGGAAGCAATCCATTTTTCATCAGCTCAAAATTAATAATTAATCTACCACATCTACCATTACCATCAATAAATGGATGTATTCTTTCAAATTTAAGATGAAAAAGTGCGATTTTTTCTACAATATGCATAGATTTTTCTTCATGGTACCAATTAAGTAAATTATCAAGTCCTGGCTTAATCATAAAAGGCTGAGCTAACTCTGCGTTACTACCCATAATCTGCACAGGTATTTTTCTAAACTTCCTTCTATCATCAGGTCTACTCATTAAAACTAAATTATGAATGTTAAGTATTTCACTTTCACTTAGCATTTTATTATCTTTCACTAAATCAAGTATGTAATAAAATGCATCTTTATGCCCTATTGCATCAAAATGATCTGAAACCGGTTTACCACTAATTGTAATTTTTTCTTTTATAACTAAAGCAGTTTCATCTAAAGTTAAAGCACTTCCTTCAATTGCATTGCTGTCATAGGTATATTCAAGCATAAAATTTTCATTTAATTTTTCTACTTCTCCTAGTGATAATTGTCTTAAACTACTTATCTTTTCTTTTAATTCATTTATTTCCAACAATTTACTATCCATCTTAGTTTCCTCTTTCTTACTTCTATTTTAACATATAAATATAAGTATTTACCAAAATATTTATATTTTTTATAAATATTTTGAACTATTAAGAATTTCCTAATAGTTGCAATTTCATCTAATTCATTATCATTAAAAATTGTTTTGATATGTTGATTAACGTTTCCGTAACTTGATACAAATGTTAAATATTCTGCCGCTCCAGAT
>CAYJNS010000044.1:0-8858 GCA_964371745.1 uncultured Muribaculaceae bacterium | reverse complement strand
ATAGTATATCCTTTCCAACAATTTAATTGTATCATAAAAACTACTTTTTGTCAAATTTATTTTCTTTTACATAATCAATTCTAGTTTGTAGTTCATTCATTTTATTTATAATTAATTCAACTTCATCATATTTTTTATTTATTAAATCTTTATCTTTTGCTGAATTTAATAATGAAATTTCAGCATAAACACTTTTCAGCAAGTCATTTAACTCATATAATTCATCTTCTAATTCACTTATTATATTATCACTTATTTCTAGAACTTCTGCGTTTAATACATGCCCGACCTTATTTTCATATGGATATGTACTAAAGTCAACTTTTATAATTTTCTCCATTATTATTTAAGCTCTACTCTTTCTTGAATATAATCAACAAGTTCATTTATATTTAATTTAATTTGCTTCATGGTATCTCTATCACGAACTGTCACTATATCATTATTTAACGTTTCATCATCAATAGTAATTGCAAATGGAGTACCTACTGCATCACTTCTTCTGTATCGTTTACCAATTGATCCTGATTCATCAAAACAACAATTAAATTTTTTACATAGTTTTGCGTATATATCATTTGCTTTTTCTAAATGAAATTTTTTAATAAGTGGTAGTATTGTTACTTTATAAGGTGAAAGTGCAGTTTTAATTTTTAATACTACTCTTTCTTCGTTTTCTATATTTTCTACATGATAAGCATCACATAATATTGCTAAAAGTAGTCTATCTAGTCCAACTGAAGGTTCTATTACATATGGTAAATACTTTTCATTGGTCACTTCATCTAATACTCTTAAATCAGTTTTACTACGTTCCATATGTACACCTAAATCATAATCTGTTCTATCAGCAATACCCCAAAGTTCTCCCCATCCCATAGGAAATTTATACTCTATATCTGTTGTAGCTTTACTATAAAAAGACAATTCTTCTTTACCATGATCTCTAAATTTCAAATTTTCTTTATTTAAACCTAATGTTTTTAGAAAATCTATACAATAATTTTTCCAATAACCGAACCATTCTAAATCAGTTCCTGGTTTACAGAAAAATTCAAGTTCCATTTGTTCAAACTCACGAGTTCTAAAAATAAAATTACCCGGAGTTATTTCATTTCTAAATGCCTTACCAGTTTGACATACTCCAAACGGTACTTTTAAGCGCATGCTTCTTTCAATATTTTTAAAATTAACAAATATACCTTGCGCAGTTTCCCCTCTTAAATAAACTGTATTTTTAGTATCTTCAGTAACTCCGGTACTTGTTTCAAAAAGTAAATTAAACTTTCTAATTGGAGTATAATCAAGTTTACCACATTTAGGGCAAACTATATTATTATCTATGATATAATTTTCTAATTTCTCATTATCCCAACCATCACCAGTTTCTTTTCCCTCTGTATAATCTTCAACTAATTTATCAGCTCTATGTCTTGCTTTACATTTTTTACAATCTATTAAAGGATCAGCAAAAGATGCTACATGACCAGATGCTACCCATACTTCAGGATTCATAATTATTGCACTATCAAGACCATGATTATAAGGTACCTCATTTATAAATTTTTTCTTCCAAGCATTTCTTATATTTTCTTTTAGTAATGTTCCTAAAGGACCATAATCCCAAGAATTAGCTAAACCACCATATATTTCACTTCCTTGAAAAATAAAACCATATCCTTTTGCATAATTTACTAATTCTTCCATTGTTAATTTCATCTGTTAACACCTCTTCATAAATATTATACAAAAAAAATGGAAATACTTCCATCTTTTTTGCACTTTTTTTTCAAGTTCCACTTTACCAGATAAAAAATCTAAGGCAATTATTTGTTTTATACCATTATAATCAGCATTAATAATCTAAAGTTATTATATATTTTTTATTATCATTAACCATTTTAAGAGATGCAAGCTCTCTTTCTAAAGTTTTTTCAGTTCACAGAAAGAACTTCAAAATATTAAAAAAGCAATTTCTTGCTTTTACATATCATCACTAAAATATTCTTTAGCATTATCGATAGACATTTCTAACATTGATGCTGCTTTTTGACGAGCTTTTTTATTCATCATAACAAAAGCCACAGCTCCTCCAACCATTCCTACGGCTAGAGTTCCAATTACGAATTTTTTCATTTAACACCTCTTGATATTATTATTAACTAATTTTCTATTATTATACTTGTTAAAGTGTTTTTTAAATTACTATTTCTATTATCAGTTCGATTGTTTCTAACTCCATCACAAAATACTTTGGCGTCCCCTAGTAATATAAGTGATTTTTTAGCACGAGATACTCCAGTATACAAAAGTTTATTGTACATCATTACAAAGTATTCTCTACTAATAGGCATTACAACATGATCAAATTCACTACCCTGTGATTTATGAATAGATATAGCATAAGCATGTTTTAGATTTTTAAAATTATTTTTTTCTACAATTACATCATTATTTTCAAAATCTATTCTAAACCTAACTTTACCTTCACTTATAATTTCTTTAATATAACCAATATCCCCATTAAAAATATTATTATCTGGATCATTTGTTAGTTGCAATACTTTATCTCCTTCTCTAAATATAACATCATTATATACACACTCTTTTTTTTCAAAATTACGAGGATTATATATACTTTGTAATAATCTATTAATACTATCTATTCCATTTTCTCCTTTATACATTGGTAGTAAAACTTGAATATTTGAGTCACTTAATCCTTTATTCTTAGCGCTCAGTATAACTTTTTCTAAATAACTTTTAACACTTGACTGATCACATAATATAAAATTATAATCATCTTTTTTATTTAAAAATTCTTCTTCTAAATCATTATTTTTTATTGATTTTGCTAAATAAGGAATAAATGAATTATCACTT
The DNA here is from genome assembly GCA_964371745.1 of uncultured Muribaculaceae bacterium. Classification (GTDB taxonomy): domain Bacteria; phylum Bacillota_I; class Bacilli_A; order RF39; family UBA660; genus CAKOSP01. Next base: position 5,975 of record CAYJNS010000044.1, on the reverse strand, counting down.
TGTCTATATATTTTAGTAAGTGGTATAAAGTTAAACAACTCCGAATCTATAAGATCCTTAAATACTTGCCCTGCACTTACTGATGGAAGCTGAAAAGCATCTCCAACAAGTACTAATTTTACATCATTTTTAAGGGCGCATAATAAAGAATTAAAAAGTTTTAAATCTATCATACTCGATTCATCTACAACTATTAGTTTTTGAGCAGTTTGATTATCTTCATTATATTCAAAAGAATCACTTTCTTTATGCCACTTTAAATATCTATGAATAGTATATGCCGGAAGATTTGTCGCCTGCATCATTTTTTTACTTGCTCTTCCAGTTGGTGCTAAAAGAGCTATATTTTCAACTACTTCAACTGGAGATAGTTTATTTTCGCTGATATAAAGCTTTACTAAGGCATTTAATATTGTAGTTTTCCCAGTACCAGGACCGCCTGAAATGATTGTTATATTGTTTGAAAAACCTTCTTTAATTGCTTTTTTTTGGACATCATCATAATTTATATTAAGCATATCTTCTAATAAAACTATCTTTTCATCAAAATCTTTTATTATAGAACTATTATTCTTAGAAATCTTTTTTAATTTTTGTGCAATACTTTGCTCTGCATCATAAAAACTTTTTAAATAATAATTTTTTCCATCTACTGTTAATTCATAATCTTTTAATAAAATATTTATTATTTCATCAAACTTATCTTCATTTATTAAAATATTAAAGTATACTTTTAATCCTTTTATAATCAAATCTTTTGAATAAAAAATATGTCCTTCTTGAAAACTTATTAAGTCACAAACTGCTAAAATACAGTGGTAAATCCGCTCATCACTATCACTTTTAAAATTATTTATATAAAGCATATCTATTTTTTTAAAATCTATTACTTCTTTTAAAGCATAAAAATTTTTTTCTAATATATTTATAATATTATCTTTAAATTTATTAATAATTCTAGAGGCTTCGTCTATAGAAAAACCCATAGTTTCTAACTTTATTATAGTATCACTTGTTTTATCATAAGCAAGTATTGATGCATTTATTTTAGTTGCTACTTTTTCAGTTATTCCAGGTACTTTTAAAAGATTGTTTATATCTTTTATTTTTTCAAGTGTTTTATCTCCATAAAAGTCAACTAACTTATCAGCTGTTTTTTTTCCACAGCCAGCTATAAAAGAACTTTTTAAAAATTCACTTATTTGATCGACTTTATCAGGTAATATAATTTCATATTTATCAAAATTAAACTGGTATCTATTATACTTTTCGTTAAGTGTATAATTACCAGTTAATTTCATAGGTACTTCCAGTTTTAAATCTAAAAGTGTACCAGTAACCATAATACTTTTATCTATTATGTTTTTGATATCACTTTCTTTAACTTTAAATAATACAACTGAGTAATTATTTTCAGCATTATTATATATTATGTTTTTTATTTTTCCAACAAGAAAACTCAATTTGCATCACCTTCTTCATTATACATAAAAATACTAGAATTATCTAGTATTTAAACATACTTTTATTATTTATATATTAATGATTTTTTCTAAAAAATCTTTACTTTTTATATAAAGACCAGTATAACTATCATAATAATTTTTAATAAACATATTAATTTCGCCTTTAATATGTTCATCTATTTTAATATTACTAATACTTTTAATATCAACTAAATAATACATTCTTAAAAGTTTTAATGATTTAACATCTATTATTTTACTATTACGATAGCAATTTTTACATATAAGTCCACCGTATGATGCATCTATAGTAATTATTTCTTTTTTATTACCACACATAATACATTCATTTAAATTAAGTCCTACTCCCAAATAATCTAAATACTTCACTTCAATTATATTAAGAAGTATTAAAGGATCTAAATTTTCATTTAATTTAAGAACTGTATTAATAAAAATATTATATATTTCTTTACTCTTATTTTCTTTTAATACTTGATATGTTAAATCAGATAAAAATGTTAAATAACTTATTTTTGTTAAATCGCTATGAATATTTTTTAAAGGATCTATTATATCAACCGCTACTAATGTAGACAATTTTTTATTTTGATACTTAATATGGAAATTTCCATAAGTATACTTTATACAACCGCTTCTAATTGGAGATTTAACTCTTGTTGCACCTTTGGCAATTACTCCAATTAATCCATATTTTTGTGTGAAAACATTTATAATTTTAGACGTTTCCCCATATAAAGTTTCACTTAATATAAACCCTTCAACACATTCTGGCATACTAACTCCTTTTAGCTATTTTTTTATAATTTAAATAATCAGTAACTTTTCCAGTTTTCGCAAATCTGTCCCAAGCATCTTTTTTATTCATTATTATCACCTCTAAATATATATTGGTGTAATAATTTATTTTTTATTCATAATTTTTAAAACCTAATTCTATTAAGTATTTTTCCTTGTCTTTCCAATTTTCAATTGTTTTAACATAAGTCTCTAAATACACTTTTTTTCCAAACAATTCTTCTAAATCCTTTCTTGCTTCTATACCTATTTTTTTTAGCATAGAACCTTGCTTACCAATAATGATTTTTTTAAGCGAATCACGGTCTACAATTATATCAACGTATATATTAAGTATATCTTTTTTATTTTCAAACTTTGTTGTATAACAAGTTACACTATGTGGAACTTCTTCTTCAGTTGATCTAAGTATTTTTTCACGCACTAGTTCGCTTGCCATAAAACTAGATGTTGATGATGTAAATTCATCTTCTGAAAAATATCTAACTCCTTCTGGGATATATTTTAAAGTACATTCAAAAAGACGCTCAATATTGTCATTTTTAAGCGCTGATAAAGGAACAATTTCAGCAAAAGAATAATATTCTTTTACTTCATTTATTTTTTCAAGTAATAATGTTTTATCTTTTATTAAATCTATTTTATTTAATACTAAAATTACAGGTATATCTTTATTTTTAAATGTTTCGATAATAAATTTATCACCTTTACCAAATCCAGCTGCTATATCTACTACAAATAAAATACAATCTACATCATCTGTATGAGAATAAGCTTCTTTATTAAGTATTTTACCTAATTTATTTCCTGCTTTTCCTATTCCAGGTGTATCAACAAAAACAATTTGTAAATCTTTTTCATTATAAATCCCTTGAATTATATTTCTTGTTGTTCCAGCTTTATCACTAGTTATAGCTACCTTTTCATTAATCAATGAGTTTAACAAAGTACTTTTCCCTGTATTAGGTCTACCTATTAAACTTACAAAACCGCTTTTCATACACTACCCCCATATCACAAGTATATTATCTAAAAATATAAATCCACAAATTATCGCATAAGCTATAGCTGCAACAAAGGCTGCTGCAGATCCACAATCTTTTGCTATTTTAGCAAGTGGATGAAACTTATCAGTAATCAAATCTACAGTTGCTTCAATTGCTGTATTAAGAAGTTCTATTGCAAGTACAACAACAGATGCCATTAATATTATTGACCACTGAATAAAACTTATTTTTAAAAATATCCCTACTATTATTACAAGTATCGTACCTATTCCATGCAATAATAAACTTTGCTCATTGCTATACGCATAAACTAGTCCATCAAAAGAATATTTTATTGATGCAATAATTCTTTTAACACTAAATTCTTTATTTTGACTCACGCCTTTTTGTCTTACTGTTTTCATTTAAAATCAACTCCTGTTTTTCAAACATAACCTTCTCGTCTTCTTTTTTTTCATGATCATAACCTAATAAATGTAATAAACCATGAACTATCAAAAAAGAAAGTTCTCTAATTTCGCTATGTTCATATATTTTAGCTTGCTCTATCATTTGTGGTATACATATATATATTTCTCCTAAAACCCTTATTTCACTTACTATTTTTTTGTTATCTTCAAATGCAAAAGATATAACATCTGTAACATTATTTTTATTTCGATAAGTATTATTTAAATATTGAATTTTTTTTTCATCAACAAATATAATCTCAAAATAAGCATTAGTTATCTTTTCGCGTTTCAATGTATCACTAATAACCTTTTTTATTATATCATCATAAACATAATTGTATTCTAAAACTATTTCATACTCATTCATAATATATTAATAACTCCCATTATTTCTAAGAAATAAATACTCATTGCAGTTATTATTATAATACAGATTATACTATAAAGTCCATCTTTTTGAAGTATATTAGGTAATCTTTTTTTTATATTATATAAAATTTTGAAAACTAGGTATCCTAAAATTGCTCCAAATACATTTAAAATAATATCATCTATATCAAAAGCTCTACCAATAAAATATTGAATTACTTCAACTGATGTAGATATTAAAAGAGCCGCTATAAACGTAGTTAATACTTTCTTACTCTTAACATAATAACCAATATAAAAACCAAGCGGAAAAAAGGCAGCAATATTACCTATAACATTAAATATAAATAAATTGCTTCCAAAATCATATCTAGTTATTTCATGAAATGGTTTAATATTAAAGCCATTTACTGCATTTAAATCTGTTCTGGTCAAAAATGTAAATAATAAATATAAATATACTAAAAATATCAAATTCATAAGTTCTCTATAAAGTCTAAATTTACATCTACTATTTTTTATATATAAAATTCTAATTATAAGAGCCGTTATTAAAAACATCAGCATTATAGGCCAACTTGCTTTTATTGTTTCCCCGATTAATTCTTCAAACATTACTACTAACCTTCTTTCTAACTGATAAGTTTTTTTGCTACAATAAATATATCTATATCTATTGTACTATTATTTTGAGTTTTTTTCAAAACATTTTTGCTTAAAATGCTATCTTTTGTCGAAAACTTTAATAATACTTTTTCTTCAGCTAGATTAAGTGCTTCATTTACTATTTCTTCTTCTGTATATTTTTTTTCTATTTTTTCTATTTCATACTGTTTTTCTAAAAATAATTTATATCCAAATAAATCAAATAAAACTATTTTTTCACTTTCATAATAATCAATTCGATCATTAAGTATTTTAGTTTCTTTGTTATCATGTTCAATTGACAAATTATAACGCATAGTGCCAGTTTTTATATTTTCATAATATAAATATGGAATACTCACATTAACATCATACCAAGTTTGGGCGTAAACTTCACCTTCAGCACATACACTACTTATAACTTCATCATTAAGAAGTACATTACCATTTATTAGTAAATCACCTTTTTTAACGTAGTCGCCTATACTTACATTAGCTACTCCCTTAGTAACCTTTAAATCAGTTATTAAACCATCTTCTAAAGCATATACATGACATAAATCATTTTTGCTTTCTTCAGAATTGATTATACGTTCTTCTAATTTAATAACATATTTCATTCCTACAATTTCTATTTCTATCCAATCTATTTGATCTTTGTATTTATCTAAAATCTCGTTTTTTATTTGTAATAATGTATCATAATCCTTTTTAAAAGTTAATGGTTTTACATCAAGTCTTATTAGTTCATACTCTAAAACTTCTTTTAAATGAGAATTTTGGTGTAACACTTCTACATCAACTATGATATTATTTAAAATCCAAAATAATAGTAACCCTACTATCGTAATAATAAAATAAAGAAATTTAGATCTAACTATATTTATTAAACTAAATAATCCAGTGTAAGAATGAATTATAAATTTATAACTTTTAATATATTTAGAAAGTTTAGCAAAGTCTTCCTTATTTATTTTTAAATATACATAATTATTATTCTTTTTAATATCAAAAATCATTAAATTTATATAATTTAATTTACTTAATAAATTATAATAATTTACATATTTAGTTTTAACCCAAATTATTTTCTTCATATAAATATTCTAAATTATTAATCACTCCGCTTATTAACATTTCATTTTTAAGCATTTTCTTGATTAAAAATTTTTCTCCTTTAATTTTTAAAGTAAACTTATCTAACAAAAAAACTAATT
>CAYJNS010000043.1:1911-8912 GCA_964371745.1 uncultured Muribaculaceae bacterium | reverse complement strand
TGCATTCAAGAGCAGGAGCTCAAGTTCCATTTTCATCAATAAATTTTGGAACTGATATATCAAGTGAAGGAAGAATGGTAACTAAAAACTATATGTTATCAGTAGATGCTGGACTTGGACAAGGGGAAACACCTATTTTTCCAATATCTATTTTCAAAGTTAAAGAAGGTGTAAACTTTAATGAAAAAGATCCAAACTACGATTTATTTAAATTAAGTTTAAAAGTTTCAGCAAAAAGGTTATTTCCAAATTGGTCATTTATAGATGCTCCATTTAACTTAAAATACTATGATGGAGACTTTAAAACTGAAGTTGGATATATGGGTTGTAGAACTAGAGTTATGGCAAATGTTGTTGATGAAACTAAGTCTATAACACCAGGAAGAGGTAATTTATCATTTACATCATTTAATTTACCGAGATTAGCTATAAAACATGGTATTGTTGGTAAAAATAAAAGAGATAAAGCAGATATGTTAGGTTTTTATGCTGAACTTGATGAGATACTAGAACTAATTAAAGATCAACTTTTAGAAAGATTTGAAGTACAGTGTAATAAAAGAACTTATAATTTTCCATTTTTAATGGGACAAAATGTATGGATTGACTCAGAAAAATTAAAAACAGGTGATAAGCTTAAAAAAGTTTTAAAACATGGTACATTATCAATTGGTTTTATTGGACTAGCTGAAGCATTAACTGCTTTAATTGGTGAACATCACGGTCAAAGTGATAAAGCACAAAAATTAGGGATTGAAATAGTATCTCATATAAGAAAAAGATGTGATGAATATGCAGAAAAATACAAACTTAATTTTACTTGTTTAGCTACACCTGCTGAGGGATTAAGTGGTAGATTTGTAAACATTGATAAAGCATTATATGGAAGTATTAAAGGTGTAACAGATAAATCTTATTATACAAATTCATTCCACGTGCCAGTAGGATATAAAATTTCATTCAATGAAAAATTGAAAAAAGAAGGTCCATATCATGAATTTACAAATGCTGGACATATCAGTTATATAGAAATGGATGGCGATCCGTTAGATAATTTAGATGCTTTTGAATCAGTGGTAAGACTTATGAAAAAGTATAACTTAGGATATGGTGCAATAAACCATCCAGTTGATAGAGATCCTGTATGTGGATACGTGGGGGTAATAAAAGATGTATGTCCTAGATGTGGTAGACGCACAGGGGAGCCTGTCTCACTAGAATTATTAAAAAGATTAGAAGGAAAGGAGTAAAATCGTGAAAAAAGAAGAGGTAGTAAAAGAAATTAAATCAAAAGAATCTGTAGGCAAAGTAGTTGGTGAAAATGTAGAATTCGATAGAATTAGACGTATTACTGGTTATTTAGTTGGAACTGTAGATAGATTTAATAATGCTAAACAATGTGAAGAAAAAGATAGAATATCACATGCTGCTTAAAAACCTAAATTTTTAGGTTTTTTTTTTGGCAAAAAGATTGTAAAATATTGTCGAATATGATAAAATTATTATAGAATAAAATTTCAGAATAGGAAGGTATGTATGAAAGTTAGTGATAATAACAATAAACTAACAAGTAAAGTTATTAATATTTTACTTGATGTATTGATAATTTTGTTTGGCCTAATATTACTTTTATTTATATACAATACTGTTCAAGTGAAATTTTTAGGACAAGATTATCCATCTTTTTTAGGAATAACAATTTTTGAAGTTCAATCAGGTAGTATGGAACCAGAAATTAGTAAAGGCGATTGGATAATAGTTAAGAAAACTAATGATTATGAACTAAATGATATAGTAACGTTTAAAGAAAATGAAGATTTTATAACTCATAGAATCATTAAAAAATATGATGATACTTATATAACTAAGGGTGATTCGAATAATACAGAAGATGATGAAATTAATAATTCTCAAATAATAGGTGAAGTAAGTGGTGTTATACCACTGTTTGGAATCTTAATGATGACAATATTTAATCCGATTGTATTAATTTTAATAATCATAATATTATATTTATGCAATTGGAAAATGAAGAATAAGGGAGATAAAGATATGTTTAATAAATTAAAAGAATTATTTAATAAAGTTATACCAAAATCTAAAAAAACTAGTACTCAAGAAGAACCAAGTTTATTTGCTGAAGAAAGTGGTAGAAAATCTTTTGAAAATATAGGATCATCTCCTAGAATTAAAGATTATGAAGAAAAAATAGAAAAATATTCAAGAGAAGAATTTGAAGAAGAAAACAAAGCTGATGAATTATTAGTTAAAGAAAATATGCCACCTAAATTCAATGAAGAAACAGAAGACAATGACGAAGATTATGAAAAAGAAGACGATTTAAGTAAAACGATGTTCTTTAGAATAATATCAGTAAATGATGATAAAAAAGAAGAAAATGAAGAAGCAGTAACTTTAGAAAGTGAAAATAAAGAAATCGCTGAAACTTCAAATGAATCTTTTGAAAAAGAAAATGAAGAAACTTCTGAAGAAATAAAAAATATTGATGAAGAAAATGTTTCGGGCGAAGAAGAAATAGAAATTGATGAAGAAGAAAAAGGATTAATTGAAGCTACGTTAACTGAAGAAGATATTTCAGAAAAAACTGAAGATGAAGCTAGTGAAAAAGTGGATGCTGATGAAGAAAAGAAATTACATCTTGAAATGATTTTTAATAAACCAGAAAATAAAAAAAGTAAAAATGTTATATCGAGAGTTATTGCTATTAAAGAAGATGAAATTAATACTATGATAGATTTAATTATGGGTGAATCAAAATCATTAACAAATGAACCATCTATTAAAAAAGCTCTTATTAAGTCATATGTTGAATCTAAATACTACAATATATTTAGTGAAAAAGTAGTAAGTCAAGAACTTAAAAAAACTAATGTTAAGAAAAAATATGTAATATCAGAAAAAGTTGATGTTATTAATGAAAAAAATGGATTTACAACAGCTTTAAAAACAAGAGCAAGAAAGATTATATCTAGAATAGCTCTTGCGTTAGAAGAAGATGCAACAAAACTTGATAAAGCTTATAAAGGTGCTGATAGGTATTACGCTGACAAATTAGAAAAATACTCAATGTTATTAATGCTTATTTCTAAGTTAGAATATTTAATAGATTTACCAATAGATATGAAAAATAAAAAAATAATCTACGCTAGAGAAATAATTAAATATATAAGTGATTATAAAATAGATAATGAAAATTTAGAGTATACTTATAAAGAAATAATTAAAATACAAAAAAAACATCGTAGTACTACTAAATATTTCTTAAATAGACTTAATACTGAAATGTTTGAACTTATATATAATCAAATAAAATCAAATAAAAGTAAATACTTAGTTAATTTAAAACATAATATAAACTTTTCTCAAGTATATAATAAAAATGTAGTAAGTAAAGCTTACCAAGAAGGTATTGTTGCTGAAGATAAATTAAATGTATTAATGACTCTTTTACAAGCAAGACTTGCATCTGATATGCTTACATCTGATTTTATGAATGAATATGTAGTATATTTACCTAATTCGTTATGTCAAAAAGAAAGTAAATTTGAAAGACTATTCAAAGTTAATAATGAAGAATACGCTAAGAAAAACATCATTTTCTTAGTAGGTTACGATATGTTTATGAAGCATTCAACTGTTATTAAACCTTTAAGAAAAAATGGTTTTAGAATAGCGGCTTATGTAAATGAAAATACAAAGTTTACTAGTAAAAATAAAACAGGAATTGCCCTTGCAGAAAATATTTTTATAGATAAAAATACTAAAGGTGCACTAGATATAGAAAAAGTTGTTTTTGATAATTTTAAAGATAAAATTATTAAAGATGATTTAAATGATAAAATAGACTTTATAAGTGAGGGTGAATAATATGGATACATTTATTAGATTCTTTTATGAATTTATATCAATTTTTGTAGATGGTATAAAGTTAATATTTGAAGGGATTTTAGAAATATTTAATTTTAGTAATTATGCTAAGATAGTAAATGATTATAGTGAAAACTTTGATGGACCAGAATGGGTATTTACAGCTATAGCTATTCTTATGATGGTTTTAGTTATTGGTTTAATTGCATTTATTATATTTTTATACATTAAGAAATTTGTAAGAAATAAAACAAAAAAAGTAAGTAATGATTCACTTTTAGAAGAAGTAGATAAGCTTCATACTCAAGTTAGAAAGTTAATGAAAGAAAATGCTGAATTAATGGCTATGAAAGTTTCACAGTTAGGACTTGATCCAAATGAAGATGATGAAGTTAATCCAGAAGAAGAAGTTGATGAAGAAACAAAAGAAACAGCTCATAGATTTCCAAAACTTGAACTTATTGATGAAAAATTCGAGGATTATACACCTCAAAATTATAATAACTCATTTACATTAGAAGAGTTAACTGATAATTTAAGAAGTTTTTCTGCTAGTAAATTAAAGTTATTTTACGAACCTCACCTTCTTAGAGTATTTATCGCAGGACTTGCATCAAGTAGATTAATAATCTTGCAAGGTATATCTGGAACAGGTAAAACATCGCTTGCTTATGCATGGGGTAAATTTGTTGCAAATGATTCAATAGTTGCATCAGTTCAACCATCATGGAAAGATAAAACAGAGTTTTTAGGATATTTTAATGAATTTACTAAAAAGTTTACTGAAACTGAAGCTCTTGGAGAAATATATGGTGCAGGATATGATGATAATGTTCACACTATAATACTAGATGAAATGAACATAGCAAGAGTTGAGTACTATTTTGCAGAAATGTTATCGGTACTTGAAATACCAGTTAGAGAAGAATGGATTATAGAACTTGTTACAAGTGGATGGCCACATGATGCTAAAAGACTTATTAATGGTAAATTACAGTTACCTGGGAACCTTTGGTATATAGGAACAATTAATAATGATGACTCTACTTATATGGTTACAGATAAAGTATATGATAGAGCTATGCCAATAGATATAAATAAAAAAGTTAAAGCATTTGATTGTCGTGAGCAAGAAGCTGTTAATATTAATGCTAGCTATCTTGAAAGTTTATTTACTGATGCAGTAGCAAACGTTAAAGTAACAGAAGAAGCTTTAGAAAAACTTGCAAAAATAGATGATTATGTAATTAATCACTTTAGAATAGCATTTGGTAACCGTATTATGAAACAATTAAAAACGTTTGTACCGGTATATGTAGCTTGTGGCGGAGAAGAAATGCAAGCAATTGATTATTTTATTGCTAGAAAAATTTTACGTAAATTTGAGCAATTAAATATAGCGTTTATACGCGATGAATTAGATCCTTTTATAGCATTTTTAAATAAAGAGTGTGGTAAAGGAGTAATGAATGAATGTATAGAGTTTGTTGAGTATATCAAAAAATCTATATAAGGAGGGAGTGTGATTTATGGCTGATTTAATAGATAGACAAACAGCTACAGAAATTAAAAAAATAAATAAGGAATTTTTTGACAAATTATCATCAAGTATGTATTATAAATCAAAAGTTCAAGGAGATTCAATTACATTTGAATGGCTTGATGTGGTTGAAGATGCATGTCCCTACTTGGATAATGTTGTAAGAAATCCAAAACTTATTTTAATTAATGATCCTGAAGTTGAAATTATTGAAAAAGCTAAAAAAATCACTTCCGACAGTGTTAAAGATTTAGCTAGACACACCTTTTATATAGATGATTATGACTCTAAAAGTACAGATATTAGAGTTAATCGAATACTTAATATAAAAAGTGAAGAAACCTATAACATATATGAAAATAGGTTTCTCTATACATTAATATATTTCTTAGCTAGATTTATAATGAAAAAAGAAAAAGAGCTTGATGAACTTTTGATAGACAGAAATAGACGTTTAGAATATTCTGGAACTACAAGAATTGGTCAAGAAGAAATAAATTTAGAATTTATCTTAAAAGCAACCGACATATCAAATGCAGGAATAGATAAAAAATTATTAGAAGAAATAAAAAAAGTAAGAACAAGAATAAAAAGAATCAAAGATTATTTATCTAGTTGGAATAGATCAGAGTTAATTAAAGCTTTAGAAAAAGAGCATGTTAAACTGATAAATCCACCTATTAAAAAGACTAATATAATACTTAAAAATCCAAACTTTCAAGTAGCGGTTAATCTTTGGAACTTTTTATATAATTATGATGAAGAAGAAGGCAAAAAGAAAAATGATTTAAATACTGAAGGTAATAATTTATTAACTGGGTTACTTGATCACTCTTATTTAGTAGATTTTTATGTTTTAGAATCTGTTTGTAAAACAAAAAAAGAACAAAAAGAAAAACTTAATGAATTTGCATTTGCTTTAATAAATGAAGAAATAAAAAGGTTAATTGAATTATTACGTAAATGTGGTTTTAAAATAACAGATGATGAAATTCTAGAGCTTATTGCAAACCACTTAGGTAATAATAGAGGTGATACTGGAGATAAAGCTGCTATTGCAAATCAAGATATTAAAAAGAAATTTAAAAGTGCAATGGACGAATATTTAGAAAGGGTACAAGAGTACTTATAAGGTGAGTAAAGTGAAACATAATAAATTTTTCAAAATATTTAAAATAGTATTTAAAATTTCTATTGCAGTTATAATAATTGCCTTTGTTTTATCAGTAGCGCTTCAACGATTTAGTGATAATAAGTTATCTCTTTTCAATTATAGGATGTTTAGTGTTTTAACCGGCAGTATGATTCCTAAGTATGAAATAGGTGATGTCCTTATTAGTAAAGAAATAGATCCAAGTGAAATTGAAAAAGGTGATTCAATTAGTTATTTGGGAACATCAGGAGATTTTAAAGGAAAGATAGTTACTCATGATGTAGTAGAAATAAAAGAAGAAGATGGAAAGTATTCATTTATTACTAAAGGCGTAGCAAATGAAACAATAGACCCAGCACCAGTTGAAGAAGAAGATATATATGGTGTTGTAGTATATAAATCGGTAATATTATCATTTAT
>CAYJNS010000043.1:0-1901 GCA_964371745.1 uncultured Muribaculaceae bacterium | reverse complement strand
TATGGAATAATTAGTACAAAACTTGGAATGTATTTACTTATAATACTTCCAATACTTGCAATAGTGGGATATGAAATAATATCTAGAATGTTAGAAAAAGAGGCAGCTAGAAGAAATCAAATATAAGTTAGGAGGTGATACAAATGAAGAAAAAAAACATGAAGAAAAAATTATATATATTAATATTCGTTTTCTTTATATTTTCATTTGTATCAATAACCTATGCTTGGTTTAATGGTATGGAAGAAACAGGGACTAATTTAGATATTAAAGTTAGAGCTTGGAATGTAGACTTTTTACAAGGGGATACTGAGGTTAATAATAGTGTAGTAATATCATCCAGTGAAATATATCCTGGAATGGATATGATTGTTGAAGAAGTTACTATTAAAAATTTAGGTGATGCTGATGCAAAGTTAAGTGCAACTGTTGATTATGCTAGAATTATGGATGAAGTTGAATATATACCAAGTGATATATTACCGAATGAAGCTATTAAAGATGCATTATCTCATGATTATCCATTTAAAATAAATTTTGAGTTTATGAATGGAGATTATTTAGATCCTCATACTGGAGAAACTACATTTAGAGTATCTCTTTCCTGGCCTCTTGATACAGGTAATAATGAATTAGATACACAGTGGGGTAATAAAGCATATTTATTTAGTGAAAGTGAAAGTCAAAAATTAATAGATGATCCTGCTTATGAAATAAGAAAACCAATAGATATAGCTATAAATATAACAGCATCTCAAACATCTATTACTGATGAAGATGGTGATATTAATTATAGATTAGGCGATACTATATTATATGATGTAGTAAATAATAAAAGTTGTACCACTGTAAGTAGTACATGTCTTTTAACAAAAGTAATTGATAATAATAACTTATATGGTGATACAACTGTTAATTTACTTCCAAATATAAATACTACTTATACAATGGGTACTCAAGCCAATTATCAAACTGTTATTGATAATTATAATACTAGTTGGGCGGTAAGCGCTAGAGCATTAACAGCTTCTGATTTACTTAAAATAATATCAAATGATATTGCGGGCTCGTTCTTAAAAAAAGAAGGTTATGATGATATTATTATAGGTGATTTAGATTATAATGATAGATTAAATGCTCAAATGAATAATGTGGTATTAAATGGTGCTTATTATACATATTCAAATATGTATTATGATTATTTAGTTACAAATGATTGTATGTGGACAAATACTATCTATAATCCAACTACATCATTTGCAGTTATTTCTGAAGGTAGTTTATCTTCTAAAATATATGAATATGATAATAATTTAGAATGTAAAATAGTGCCAGTTATCACTGTATCAAAAGATAGTTTTTAAAAACTCATAATCAAAAAGGTAATGAGTTTTATTTTGCGAAAAAAATCACATAATATTTTTATGTGATTTGTTCAAAGTTTATTGTTGAACTTATATTTATAGATTCAAGTATTTGACTAGTTGTTGTATCAGCTTCATCATTCATTGCTTCATCAACTTCATTTTCATACCACTCAAAGTAAATTCTTATGGTAAATTTTTCATGTTTATAATTTTCAATAGAATCATTATGTAATAAAGTATTTTCAATAGTTCCAGTAGTTATATCAATAATATTTGCAGGGTTACTTGTTTTAGTCTCATCTAATATCTCATATTTATTAATCATTAAATCAGGTAAATTCTCATCTGCTGTAAGTGTAATAGCATATCTAAATGATAAATCAACATTACTAGCGTCTACATCAATATCGAAATAGCCAGTAGAAGATGGAGCTAATAAATTTTCTTTGGTATTGTTATTAATATCGATTATAGGTGTAAAGACAATCGAAGAAGATGTATTATTGAGTATGTCATTTTCATTTACTAATATTT
>CAYJNS010000042.1:0-9048 GCA_964371745.1 uncultured Muribaculaceae bacterium | reverse complement strand
ATTTGAACCATTTCCAATTATAAAATATTATAAATTTTCATCATTTATTATTTTTAAAGCTTCAATTATTTATGATTCACTATTAGGTTTATAAAAATATTTAGTACTAGCATTAATTTTAAAAGTATTATATTTTTTTAAATTAACATTTTCCTCAAAAGTTATCATAACTTACTTAACTTTCTAATTTCTTCATATATTTTATCTGAAGATGATTCTTCATTTAATTTATCTAAATTATTTTTATATTCTAAGTATTTATTGTTATCACCAAATAAATCTGTAATAGTTACAAATAACTGTTCACTTGTTAATTTTTTTTCTTCTATAATTATTGATACACCCATATTTACTAAATCAAGAGCATTATAATACTGATGATTATTAGCAACATATGGAGATGGTATTAAAATACTTGGTATTTTTAGAGCTAAGATTTCACTAATAGTAGATGCTCCAGCCCTAGTAATTATTAAATCTGTTTTCTTCATAATTCTTGGTAAGTTATCAAAATAAGGTATTATTTTAACATTTTTTGGAAATGATGTGTCTTTAATAAATTCATCATAATGAGTTTTACCTGTTATATATAGTACTTCAAATTCTTCATCTCCTACTAAATTTAAAAAGGTTTTAAATTTTTCATTTAATGAAGATGACCCTAAAGATCCAGCTACTACTAATATAAGTTTTTTATTTTCAGTTAAACCAAGTTCTTTTTTACTAATTTCTTCAGCTTCAATAGCTTTAGTTGCACATGGATTACCAGAATAAAATACTTTTTTAGCAGATTTAAAATATACTTCACTATTTTTAAAAGAAACTCCTACTAAATCAGTATTATGAGATAAAGCTCTATTTGATTTTCCTGGAATACTATTTTGCTCATGTAAAAATGTTTTAATTTTTAACTTTTTAGCAGCTTTAATTACCGGATAAACAACATAACCCCCAGTACCAATTACTAAATCTGGTTTAAAATCTTTCATTATTTCTAAACATTTTTTATATGCGTTTTTTATTAAAAATATATTTTTAAAATTACGAATCATATTGGTTTTACTTAAACCATATATTTCTAAACTAATAAATTTTATTCCCATATTAGGAACAATATCTTTTTCCATTCTATTATGCGTTCCTATATATATAACTTCTAAATCTTTATGATGTTGTTTTAATTTTTCAACTATTGCAAGAGCAGGATATATATGACCACCTGTACCACCAGCACTAACTATAACTTTCATTTACATCACCTAATATAATTATACTATATTTTGTTATATTTTAATATAAATAAAAGTAAAGTTTATCTATATTAGACAATTATTTATTATTTTGATACAATGGTTACGGTGGTATCGTTGAAAACAAAAAGAAAAATTAAACTTAAAGTAATATTAAGATTGTTAATTATTACTCTTATAATTATTACAATCATTATATTTTTACCAAAAGATAGTAATAATTCAGATTCACAATATAGCAAACAAGCACTATTAAATGCAAATGAATATGGTATACAAGACATTTTACTTGAGGATCAATATTCTAAAACTTTAGAAGAAGTATTATTAAATAATTTATTTATCTATGAATATTATGATGATTATTTAGAAATAGAGTATTTAGAAAATGAAATGTTTTTAGATAATTCAAATTTATTTTTAAGTAAAGGATACTCTGGAACTGAAATTAATAATATTTATAAATTAAGCATAACAAATCAAAATAAATTAACAGGTTTAGACTATGTAGATATATCTAATTATGTAGATATTATAAATTATAATGCAGATAATACTTCAAGATATAATGATTATTTAAATACTAATAATATAGCTATTAATGAAGCTGTTACATATGTAAATATAGGACTTGATGAAGGTTTTTATACAAATACTACTGAAATTGATAACCCCGGAAATTTAAATACAAATGTTAATAAATTTAATAAATTACCTGGAGATTATATTCCTAATAACTTAATTAACTTAACTTCTTTTCCTAGTTATCAACTAACTAGTGAAGCCGCAGAAATGTTTGAAAAACTATATACAGATATAACTGCTGAAGGAATTTATTTAAGCGTTTTTAGTGCTTATAGATCTTATTCTAGACAAGCAGTATTATTTAATAACTATAGTAATACTTATGGAGTAGAAAGCGCGCTTACCTTTTCAGCTAAAGCAGGACACTCTGAACATCAAACTGGACTTGCAATTGATGTATATAATCCAACATATTATAGCCAAACAAAAATAAGAGTTGATGATATAACTTATGAATGGTTATTAAGCAATGCTCATAAATATGGTTTTATAGTAAGATATCCAAAAGACTCTATAGATATTACAGGGTATGTTGAAGAACCTTGGCATTTAAGATATTTAGGCGTCGATCTTGCTACTGATGTAGCAGATAAAAATATAACATATGATGAATATTATGACTTATATATAAAAAAATACTAAAGATCAATTTAGTATTTTAATTTGCAAGTATATCCGCAGTAACTTTAAATGCATTGTTATCTAACTTTAAATTATTGTATTCATTTGAAAAACCAACTTTTTTAGTTTCTTTATTAATTATAGTACCGATAATAATACACTGTTTAAAACTTATTGCCTCTCCCTTAGCATCAATAATTTCTCCATCACTAATAATTTGATCCATAAGTTTTTTTATTTTTGAAGAGATTAAATCAAAATTTTCGATTATAATAATTGAAAATGGATTATATTTAATATTATTAAATATATAATCGTCATTATAACCTACATAACCTGCACTAGTTCCTATAAGTTTTGATAATGATGATTCACAATTATAATCATTTCCATTTAGTTTAATTATATTTATTTTTTCTAAAAAAGAATTTTGTAATTTAGTAATACATGAACTCATTTTATCTTTACATTTACTCGTAAGTAAAATAGATGATTGGCTATTCATATTATAAAATTTTTCCTTTAAATTATTATATATAATATTTATTTTATCATTTATTAATATATCATTTAAATTAACAGCTATATTTTTTAATATTAACTCTTTTTCATTATTATCTGGAATATTATTTTTTTTATTAAATACTTTTAAAATATCATGTTTAGTAATTTTAGTAATAGTTTTAGTATCTAAATTTTTTATTTTAGTTTCTAAACTAATTTCTTTGTCATGTAATAATAATGCTTTATCAAAATTATTATTTTTAACTTCTTCCTCTTTTGCTAACTTTATATTTTTAAGTTTATCAAATAGTCTACTAACTATCTTAGTTTTATCATTTTTTATTTGAACATAAGAACATATAGAATCTAAAAAATCAATTGATTTATCAGGGTTCTTTTTGTTATTTATATATTCACTTGATAAATTTATTATTTCTTCAATATTATTCTTACTAATTTTTACATTATGATGTTTTTCATATTCACCTTTGATTTTCAAAAGCATTTGCAAAGTTTCTTGTTTGTTAGGTTCTTTAATGGAGATAGTTTCAAACCTTCTTGCAAGAGCTTTATCCTTTGCTATTGTTTTATCATATTCAAGCCTTGTAGTTGCACCTATACATTTAATATTATCTCTTGCTAAATATGGTTTTAATATATCTCCAGCACTAATAGCGCCTTCTGCTCCACCGGCACCAACCATAGTATGTATTTCATCTATAAATAATATTATATTAGGATTCTTTTCTATATTTTCAATTATTTTAGTTAACTTTTCTTCAAATTCCCCTCTATATTTAGTTCCTGATATTAGTGATCCCATTTCAATTGAAACAATTTGTGAGTTAAGTAATTTTTTTGGAACATTATTATTATTTATTAATCTAACAAATTCTTCAACAATTGCTGTTTTCCCTACTCCTGCATCACCTATTAAAAGTGGATTATTTTTCTTTTTTCTAAGAAGAGTTTCAATAATTAATTTTATTTCTTTATCTCTACCTATTGCACACTCATTCATATCCACTATATCATTTAATGTTTTTCCAAATATTTCATTTTTAGTAACTTTATTTTCTTTTTTATTTATTAAACTTTCATATAACATATCAATATCTACATCTAGTGTAATTAATATTCTAATAGCAACGCCTTCTCCTTCATCTAGTAATGAAAGCAGTAAATGATTAGGGGTAACAATACCTTTATTATTTTCTTTTGCATCTTCAATAGATGTATTAATAATTCTTTTTAAAAGCGGTGTATATAAATTAAAATCCACATTCTTTTTAGGTATACCAACTATTCTTACAAGTTCATTTTTAAATAACTCATAATCAATATTAAATTTTTTAAAAGAACTTAAGATTTTTTTATTACTATTTAAAAGCGCAAGTAATAAGTGTTCACTCCCAACAAACGGATGATGTAATTTACTACGTTCAAGTTCCATATTTTTAAATAAATTAATTACTTCTACAGAAAAATTATTAAACATTTTATTTATCACCTATTTTCATTCTATGTTTATAATGATAAATAAATTAAAATTATATTCAAAAAAAAAGCACTTTTGTGCTTCTTTTATGCTATTAAGTATACAACTGAGAATAAAGCAGTTAATACTATAATCATTCCTACAAAGAACATCCAAATATATTTTAACCATTCTTTATAACTTAATTTAGTAAGTACTAATCCTATTACTAAAATTACGCTTGTCGGTACAACTAATTGAAGTACACCGTAAATTGAAGTATAAATAACACTTATTAAACTTAAATAATCTGTAAATATAGTAGATGTGAAATATGATGCATAAATATATCCTGTATATCCTAAATCAGTATGGAATATTGATGAAAATAATGATGATAATGACATTGTTGCCGGATTAAAATCAGTAGTTAAATCAAATGCCCAACCTGAGAATGTAGACATAAATGATGAAGTATATGCAATTACAAATACCAGATATACTAAAGATATAATAACCAATGGTTTAGCAATTGTTTTAAGTCCATTTCCAATTATTGTAGTAACTTTTGAAAAATTTATTCTATAAACTAAAGTAATAACAACTGTCATAATAACTAAGATAATCATCATAGTCATTAAATCCCAATTACCAAACGCTGATGATGCATTACCTAAAATATATTGGAATATTGGAATTTCTCCTCCAATAGTAAGTTCTAATAAAGATGCATGCCATTCATTAAATATTGCAAGTTCAAAATTTGTAAACCAATTTATATAACCTACAATTGCAAGCAGTGCAGTAATTCCAAGAATTACAAATAATGGAATTGCATTTTTAGTATTTTTCACTTCAACATCATCTTTTTCAGTAACAAATAATTCATTTATTTCTTCTAATTTTTCTTCTTTTTTAAATCCTATATTTGTTAATCTAAGTACTATAAATAAAATAAATAGTACAAGTGCAGATAATTGAATTATTAATCTGTAATCAAATCCATGTTCAACTGTTAGCGCTGCATAACTATTAAACCATGTAAGACCTTCTGTTCCATATGGAGCTGCAATAGCACCCACTAGTATAGATCCAAAAGTTATTGCAAATGCAGTTATTTTATCCATTTTCATTTTAGATAAAATTGAAATTACAAATGGTACAAATAATAATACTATAAATGTTTGACTAATAAATGATGTAAGTAAAATAAATATTATAGATGTAGAAATTGCAACAATAATTTCTTTTTTCTTAAACGCTTTTGCAATAGATGAAGTTATATTTTGATAAGCTTCAACTTTTGCAAGTACAGAATAAAAACCAGCTAAGATAACTAAATATATTAATTTATCAAGTACAAAATATATAGAATAATATATTGTAGTTGGTATATCCGTTAATCCTACTCTTTGCATTCCATAATCAGTATAACCGGCCTCAGAAAATGCACCATTTGGTAATAACCATGTAAGTACTAACGCAGTTAAAGCCATAATACTTAATGATTTTAAAAGTGGTTTACTTCCTGATTTTATTGACAAGATAATTGCACTTGCAGACATAGCTATTACACCAAAGAATTTAAATGGTGTTGCTAAATCAACAAATACAAATCCTAATACTACTAATATAAACCCAAGAGCTGCTACTCCTAAACAAATCCAATTTAATAGCGGTGATTTTTCAATTTTTTTATTTTTTCCTTTCATTTTTTACCTCCTATTAATAATTATAACAAAAAGTTTAAATAAAAAAAAGCATTTTCATGCTTTTTTAAAATTTTTCTTATATTTTGTACATTTTTGTTTTATTTTTAGTTAGTACTAATGCACCAAGACCTACAACAAGCGCACCACCAAGTACGATGATTGGTAAGCTTACACCAGTTTCAGGATTTTCCGGGTCTGGATCATGAGTTCCAGATGCATCACCTATTGTAATTTTATAACCACAATCTGCTTTATCAACACCTTGATCATAATGTGTAGTAATATAACCAAGTAATACTTTACCAGTCATATCATATGAAGCACCTTTTGATGCTGCTAATTCAAAATCTACTGTTTTTGTAGTCTCATTATAAGTTAAAACAAAATTTTCGCTATCTTCAACAGTAATATCATCTACGCCTTCACCAACTTCAGTTAAAGTCCCCATTAAACCTTCACTTTTAGTAACAGTTTTAGTAGCCCCTTCTTCAACATCTAAATAAACAGCGGTTCTTGTATACCATTTACCATCTGTTCCTTCCTTAGCTACCTCGTCCTCGATAATAACTTTATTAGCTGCGCTAACCATCATTGGCATTGCCAACATCATTACAAATACTAACATTAATAAGTATTTTTTCACTTTACATCTCTCCTATCTTTATTATGCACTCATTATATCATAAAAATACAAAAAAAAACATTTTTCGCAAAACTTTTTTTGAATATACACAAACTTTACATTTCCCTTTTTTAAAAAATATGTTATTATTATACTAGGTGTTGATATGAAAAGGATACTAATACAAATTAAAGATAATACTATATATTTTAAATCTAAAAGATCATTTAATGAGGAACAAAAAAATATACTTAATACTAATATTATATCTGATAATGAATTAGTATTTACAGATGAGTATATTTATGAAAATTTAAATATTGTTTCATCATTTCTTTTAGAATTAGTTAAAGAACATAATATTACTAACTGCTCTATATATAATACTAGTGTAGTTATAGAAATACTTGATATATTAAAAAAGATTCCAAATGTTACTTTTTTAAATATAAAAGATGATGTTCCTATATCATTTAAAATATGCGAAAAAATATCTAAATTAAACTCTTTAGAATCAATAAGTGTACATAGTTTACATGATTTTATGATTGAATTTTTAGATAAATTTGGAATTAATGTTGAGTCTAGAAGCGAAATGCTTTTTACAAGTAAGTTTATGGAACTTAATTCTCTTAATAAGTACTCTTCTATCTTTTATAAAAAAAGTATAAATATAGAGTTTCCAATGAATGATAATGATTTTGATGAACTTGGTGCTTTTTTCACAATTAATAAATACTTAAAAGTTATACATATAAATAAAACTATTAAAAGTGATTTAGAATATTTGATTAGAATAATGAATCACTATAAAATTAAAAATATTAAAATAATAATTCATGAAAATATTAATGATATTTCATTAATTGAATATATAAAAAAAATAAATGATCAAAGTAAAAAGAAGTTAAAAATATCAATTATAATATCCTACTCAGATGAATATTTAAAGAAAAATTTTTTACCTCAAACTAATATTTCTATTTTAAAATTATGTATCTTAATAATATTATTAATTGTTGGTGGTAGTTTTGGATATGTTTTTGTAAATAATTTTATGGCTTATCAAAAAGATATAGATATTAAAAATGAACTTAAAGTTTTAATTGAAGATATGGATCCAGAAATTATTATAAATGATTTAAATATCGATAATAAAGAGTTAATTGTAAATGATTATATCGCTAGTATTATGACTCTTAATAAAGATACTGTTGGATGGATTACTGTAAATAACACAAAAATTGATTATCCTGTATTACAAACTGATAATAATGATTATTATTTAGAAAAAAATATAAATTTAAAACACGATTTAAATGGATGGATATTTATGGATTATAAAAACACTTCGTCTATGAATGATGAAAATACAATAATTTATGGTCATACCAGATATAATAGTGCCGTTATGTTTGGAACTTTAAAAAATATTGAAGATGAAAAATGGTATACTAATGAAGAAAATTTAATTATAAGATATGATACATTATACAAATCTTACGAATATAAAATATTTTCTTATTATACAACAGGTATTACAACCGATTATTTAAAACAAAATTTTGGTCTTGATACAGAAAAAGAAGAATTTTTCAATATGCTTACAAAAAGAAGTGAAATTGATTTTAATACTAAGGTTAATGTAAATGATAAAATATTAACTTTATCTACCTGTGAAGATGGTGGATATAAAAGATTAGTTGTTCATGCAGTACTTTTAAACGGTTAAACCGTTTTTTTCTTTTTTCTAATAAATAAAATTTTATATAAAAGTAATAATATAATAAAAATTATAACACCTATTAATGGGCCTATAAAGTTTGGAACTTCTTTAACTTGTACTTCAATTGGATTTATTATACTATTTTCAACTATTACTTCACCAGTTTTTTCTTTATTAACTATAAAAATATACTCTTCGCTATTACCAAAGTTATCTTCAACTAAAAGTTTTACTATATTTTCTCCTTCAATAAAGTTTTCATTATTTATATAGCTAACATTATAACTATCTTTTGCTATATAATCAAATTCTAAAAACATAATATCACTAGTTACACTTACTGTATATGTGTTATTAAGTGAACTGAATTTTGGAGAAATAACTCCATTTAAAATATATAAACTATCTATCATATCTTTAGTATGCACAAAAAAACAAAATTAAATCAATTTTGTTAATATTTCATTCATCAAGTATATTTTTTTAGGATTTATAAAAATATGATTTTCTTTAATAATTAAAGATTTATTTTTTATTAAATCATTTATACT
>CAYJNS010000041.1:0-9215 GCA_964371745.1 uncultured Muribaculaceae bacterium | reverse complement strand
TTTACATAACACAATCATTTCTTGTTTTTCAAATTGATGCACTCTATAAATACCTCTTTCTTCAATACCATGAGCACCCACTTCTTTTCTAAAGCATGGTGAATAGCTTGTTAAACTTATTGGAAGTGTATCTTCTTTTATTATTTGATTATTGAATTTGGCAATCATTGAGTGCTCTGAAGTACCAATTAAATATAAATCTTCATTTTCTATTTTATACATCATAGAGTCCATCTCTTCAAATGACATAACTCCGGTTACAACATCGCTTCTAATCATAAATGGTGGAATACAGTATGTAAAACCATTATTAATCATAAAGTCTCTAGCATACGAAAGCATTGCTGAGTGTAGTCTTGCTATATCACCCATTAAAAAATAAAATCCATTACCACTAGTTCTTCCAGCAGAATCCTTATCTAAACCTAATAATTTTTCACATATTTCAGCATGATATGGTATTTCATAAGAAGGAACTATAGGTTCCCCATATTTTTCTAACTCTACATTTTCTTCATCAGTTTTGCCATTAGGAACATCGTCTGCCATAATATTTGGAATAACCATCATTATCTTTTTAATTTCACTAGATAAATTTGCTTCTTCTTCTTCTAGTTTTAAAATTTTATCGCCAAATAAACTAACCTTTTCTTTTATCTCATCAGCTTCATCTTTTTTTTCCTCACGCATTAAAAGACCAATTTGATCACTTAGCTTATTTTTTTCAAATTTATTATCATCAGCTTCTTTTTTTACTTCTCTAAATTTAATATCTAAATTATAAACTTTATCAACAAGTTCTAATTTCTCATCTTGAAATTTTCTTTTAATATTTTCTTTAACTAAATCTTTATTTTCTCTAATTAAATTTATATCTATCACTTTTCATCACCTAGTAAATATTATAACACAACACATTAATATTTTATACTTTTAATAAGTGTTTTAATATTTTTTCACCTTCCTTTGCCAAGAGTGAGATAAATTACTTAAAAATTCATCTAAATTTTCACTAGTTATATTATTTGAATATATTTTATTTAATAATTTATTATTTAATGAATTATTAGAAAGAGAATTATTTATACGATTATATTCATTTATTTCTTCATCAAATGTATAGTCATCTTCTAAATCTGTAATTAATTCTAAAAATAATCTTGCTAAACTATTATATGTCATTTCTTCATACATACTATTTTTATATTCATAATAAAGCGTACTATTTCCATCTAAATCTATTAAATGAGGTGTTAAATTATATGAAACTAGTATATTACTATGAGAATATAATTTATCTGTTGGTTTATTATTAAGATCTATTGGATAAATATAATTATATACTAACTCATCAATTATAGTTTTAAGTTTAAACATAATATTTATTTTCGCTGATTTAGGTAATAAATTCCATATTTTATGGATTTGAAATGATAATTTATGTCTTTTAATTACACATCCCACAAATCTATTATTTAAATAAATAACATCTCTTGGGAGTGTTGTTAATTTTATAAGTTCTTGTCTATTAATTGCTAATTTTATAGCTGATTTAGTATAAATTTTTACACCTTCACTATCAACATATTTAGGAAGTATATTTAAATCATTATAATTTTTAACTATAGAAACTAATTTATCAAATACCTTTGTATCAAAATCATCTATTTCTTCATTTATATCTATCGGATCATAAATCGCTAGTTTCTTTTTATATAATTTCAACAAATTATTTGAGTTATTTGGATCGACATAAACTTTTGCTTCTTTTCCCTCGCCTATTTGTTTAAGAGAACAATAATCTTTATAATCTAAATCATACATAAAAACTCCCCTTTTTAAAGATTATAGTATCACATTTGTAACAAAAAATCAATAAAAAATACTTATTTACTAAGTATTTTCTGATTCATTTATTAATTTTTTTAATGCTCTATACGGAAGAGTTGCACATTTTTTTCTTGCATTTTGTTTATATATTTCATCGTATACTATAGCACTATTTAAAACATTTTTATCATATGGCTTATTTTCTATCATAGCTTCAAAATTTTCAATAAACGCTTTTGCTTCTTTTATAGTTTTTCCAATTAAGTTTTCAATCATAATAGATGTTGATGAGATACTTATTGCACATGCTTCTCCATCAAATGTTATATCCTTAATATATTCTTTTTCATAAAGAACATGAACATGTATATTATCAATGCATGATTCATTATTTGTACTTGCTACTTTATAATTTTCATTAGTATTTTCTTTTTTATTAACTGGATTTTTATAATGTTTTAGTATAATACTCCTTTTGGTATCTTTATCCATTTATATCATCTCTTTTTCTATTTTTTCTTTATCTTTTAATAAATCTATTAATACATCTATTTCTGTTTCATTATTATATAAATATAAACTTACTCTTAAAGTGTTATTAACTTTTGTAGCGCCTTTTAATATTTTAGCACAGTGATTACCTGCCCTTACACATACATTATATTTATTTAAATAATAAGCCACATCCTGTGCAAATATTCCATCTATATTAAATGATACTATAGCACTATCAGCTTCTAAGTTTATTATATCAACATGAGGTATTTTAATTAAATTATCAATTAAATATTTTCTTAAATGAGCCTCATGAGTTTCTATTTTATTCATTCCAATTGATTTTAAATATAAAGCAGCTTCTCCAAATCCTAAAACTCCAGCAATATTAGGTGTACCACCTTCTAATTTAAATGGTAAATCTTTAAAGATCACTTCATCTATACCATCAAAAGATTCATTCATTCCTCCACCCAAATTCATAGGTTGCATTTCATCTAATAAATTAAATTTACCGTATAATAGACCTACTCCAGTTGGGCCACACATTTTATGAGCAGATGCTACAAAAAAGTCTACATCTAAATCCTCTACATCTATATTTATATGAGGAAGACTTTGAGCTCCATCTACAACTACAAAAATATCATTTTCATGGGCTATTTTACATATTTCTTTTATAGGTCTTAAATCACCTATTACATTAGTAATATGAGCAAGTGATATAACTTTAGTATTAGGTGTTATCATATTATAAATATTTTCTTTAGTAACATGGTAATTGTCATCTAGCGGTATATATTTTATGATAGCTCCAGTTTTTTTTGCCACATTAAACCAAGGAAGTACATTTGATGCATGCTCTCCTTCAGTTAAAAGTATTTCATCACCTTGTTCTAAAATATTTTCAAAAAAACCTGAAGCAATCATATTCATACTTTGAGTAGCTCCACTTGTAAAAATAATCTCTTCTCTTAATTTTGCATTTATAAAATCTTTAATAATATCTCTAGCGTTTTCATATTCAACATCTACTTTATATGATATATCATAATCTCCTCTATGAGCATTTGCGCTATAACTAGTATAGTAATCATTCATTTTATTTATAACAGATTTAGGTTTAAAACTAGTTGCCCCACTATCTAAATATATTATATCTTCCTTAAACATTGGAAAATCTTCTCTATTCATTTTTTTACTCCTTTTTTATTAGCATATTTAATTTATCTAACATATTATATACACGATTATATATTATTAATTATAACAACAGTCTAAAAAATATAATTTATTATAATTATTTTATCAAATTATATAAGTATTGTCTATTATATAAAAGAAAAAGAGGTTTCCCTCATATTATCTAATAACTCTTTGTTTTGATATTACTGTAAATGACTGTGGTAATAAAATAGTTGGTATTTCTATTCTCTTAACAAGTTCATCATAATACTCTTCAAGTAATTTATAAAATTCATAATAATTATTATTAATATTATTTTCACACTCAAATTCAACATATAATTCATCATTAGTTTGTTTAATACTATATAATAACTCTTTACCAATTTTTTTATTATCTGATAAATCGTTTAATCCTGTATATTTATTGTTTTTTATTGGAGATTCTAATTCTATACTAGCATTATATAATTTATCATATAATTCACTATAATAATTAAAATCTTCACTATAAAACTGTCCAGTTAATGATAAATTTTCTATACTCATAGATACTCTATTAAAATCATATCTATCCTTTAAACTATTTTGATATTCATATATTAAATGTGCATGTGGATCATCGAAATTAAAATTTACGTTAATATCCTTTATTTCTCTTATAGCTCCTAAAAATCCTAATAAATTTTGTTTTCTTCTTAAATTTTGTTTACTAATTAATAATTGCATTTCATCATTAATTGAATGCTTTTTAATTAATTTAGTCCCCTCATCTATAATTTCTTTTAAATTAATAGTACTTCCTCTGTTACCTAATTCTTTTTTATCTAATATTCTATTTATATCATCTTTTAATACTTGATTTAACATAAAAATTTTCCTTTCATTTTTTTTATAGTAACATATATTTGTAACAATTACAATACTATTATTATCTATATTTTAATCATTATTTTTATAGTTTTTAAAATTAATGTAAAGTTTGTAAAAATATATTTACAAACTATTTTTTAAGATGTACTATTAATGTAGAGGTGGGAATAATGGAATTAAAAAATATTGTTTTAGAATATTTTACACAAAATCAAACAAGTACTAACACAATTGAAAATATCGCAAATGAATTAAACCTTTCTTTAATAGATGTTACTAATATTATAAATAAATTAGAATCAGAACGTTTAATATACCATAATGTAAAAAAGGATACATATGGTATTATACGCCCTGATTTTTTTATTGCTAAAGTACGCAAAACAAAGGCAAATAAATTATATATAAACTATAATAATGATACATATTCTATTAATAAAAAACATGATTTTGTTTTATATGGAGATACACTAATTTGTTCAATTAATGATGATAATGAACTTAAAATAAGACAAATAATTCATAGAGCTTCATTTGTTTGTACTGTACAAGTTTTAAATGGGAAAAAAATATTACAACCTTTTCAAAGAACAAACTTTCCTTTTTATGTAGCAGATGAAGAACTTGTAAATTATGTTTCTGGTGATCGTTTATTAATTAGAGGAGATATTATTTCTAAAAATGGATTTTATGAAAGTCATGTAGAAAGTAAAATTTGTAATGAAAAAGATATGAATAGTAGTGAGTTATCAATATGTGCAGTGCATGAATTATATACTGGATTTACTGAAGAAACTCTAAACGAAGCAAGTAGACTTCGTATAACAAATGATGATTTTAATAATAGAGTTGATTTAACTAATGATTGTATCATTACAGTAGATGGTATTGATACAAAAGATAGAGATGATGCAATAGACTATAAAATAAATAATGATGGTACATCTACATTAAGAGTACATATTGCTGATGTAGCTCACTTTGTAACTGAAAAAAGTCCTATTAATGAAGATGCTGGTAAAAAAACTACAAGCGTATATTTTGCTGGTAGTGTTTCTCCTATGTTACCCCACTCACTTTCTAGCGGAATATGCTCACTTGATGCTTATGAAAAAAGACTTGCTGTTACAACTGAAATGACCTTTGATGAAAATGGTAATATAATTGATTATAAATTTTATGAATCTGTTATTGAGTCTAAAAAAGCTATGGTATATGAACATATAAATGATTATGTTAAATATAATAATATTCATGAAAGTTATTATCCTTATTTAGATACATTAAATGAAATGTTAGAATTTTCTGATAAATTATCTGATAAAAAAAATGAAAGAAGAGTTATTAATATATTAGCAGATGAATTATATATAGATTTTGATAATGATAAAAATATTTCAAGTATAGCAAATAGAAAAATAGGACCAGGTAATAAATTAATTGAAAACTTTATGCTAGTAGCAAATGAAACTAGAGCTGCTCACTGTGCTAAATATAATTTGCCATTTTTATATAGAAATCATGCGCACATTGAAAGTCATAAATTTGAATTTATGTTAACTAAATTACATTCACTTACAGGATTAAAAGGTTTAAGCAGTTTAAAAAAACCTTCTGATTTAAGTTATTTTTTAGATTCGCTTGATGATTCAGAAACTTCACTAATTGCATCTAGAATTATATTAACTAATTTAGCAAAAGCGGAATATAATACCAAAAATATAGGTCACTATGCTCTTGATTATGAAAGTTATAGTCACTTTACATCACCTATAAGAAGATATGCTGATTTACTAAATCATAGAGCATTTAAAGATTATATGAAATATAAAAATCCTGAGGATATACCTGATGCTATTAAGAAAAAGCATTATAATGAAATGGTAAATTTCACAAATATAATTAATGAAAAAGAAAGAGCTGCTGATTTAGCTGAAATAGATGATTTAAACTTAAAATACTTAAACTTTAAACCATTAGATAAAAATACACCAGTAGATATGACTATTTTAGATATAAAAAGAGGTTATGTTCTAGTAAGAATTAAAAATGCACCTGAAGGTATTATTAAATTTGATGATTTTCCTGATGATGTATTAGTAGATTTTAATAGCAATAAAATTTATCCTAAAAGAGGAAAAAATCATAATGTTTGTTATAAAGCTGGTGATAAAATTCAAGGAATACCTTATTCAGTTGAAAATTATAGAATTTTATATAAATGTATAACTTCACTTAATACAGCATCAAAAGGATATAATAATAAAAAAGCATATGTAAGAATGCGTAGATAAAAAAACTATTAATCACTTAATAGTTTCAATTTCTAATAACACTTCTGATGCAAAAGAATATAAATACGTGTAACATGGTTTACACGTTATTTTTTCGATATATTTCTTATAGCCATTTAATTGTTTTTTATAGTCTTCACTTATTATATTTTTAAGTTTATAATCAACAATTATAAATTTATCATCATGCTCAATTAATAAATCAATTATCCCATGATATTCTATATTTTTTTCTTCATAAATAAATTCATATTCTTTATAAATAGTTTTATAATTACTTAATATATCTAAATTCAAAAAAGTTTTAACACTAGATATATATTCTTTTGGTATATTTTCATAATTAACATTTTTAAAATCAATATTTTCCATTACTTCATGAATATGTAAACCAATATTCATAAGTTTTTTTTCTTCGCTACTAAATAATCTTTTAGTTTCTTTAGAAAAATGTTTAGATGTTATTTCAGTTTTTTCAATATTTATATTATTAATTATTATTTTTTCATGAGTATTTTCTAAGGTGTTTTTATAATCTTTTTTCATGCTATATAAATAATTTTTTGAAATATTCAAATTATCAACATCTATATTTTTAACATACGGATTTGTTATTTCACTAATAGAGTCTAGCATGTCTTTAAATGATTTATATTTATATCTATCATAGTCATTTACTACTCCACTATATTTAGGATAATCTTTTTCACTTGTATAATCCATTACAAAAATCATTTTCTCACGAGCTCTAGTAAGGGCTACATAAAAAAGTCTGATTTTTTCACTTATATCATCTAATAAAAAGTCATTTTTAAGTAAATGTTTAGTAAATAATGTAAAATAACCTTCTTTAACTATTGGCATAATAAAACCATATTTTTTATTAAATATAAATCTTGTTTTAATTTCTTCAGTAACAAACTTTTTATAAAGACCAGCAAAATAACATATTGGAAATTCTAAACCTTTTGATTTATGTATATTCATAAGATTAACACCATCAGCATCACCCTTATTAACTGAATATTTTAAATCTAAGTCTTTATAAACAATCTCATCTAAATAATTAATAAATTCTTCAATAGAATATATACCACTTGCTGTTTTAGCAATATTTAAAAGATATTCGACTATTACTTCTTCATTTTTAATATTACCTATGTTAATTAACTTTTCAAATATATTAAATTTATCTACTATTTGATCCATAATAACATATATATTTTTGGTATCTAAATCAATTATTAACTCTTTACATATATTATATATTTCACTATTAAATATATTATTAGCATTAATGTTTTCATAAGTTTCACTATCCGGTGTATTAAATAAAAAACTTCTTGAGATAGATAGATAAGAATACTTAAATTCAGTATCATAATTTTTATTTTTTATTTTATATATAAAAGTGAATATGTTTTTGATTATTTTTATAATGTCAAAATCTTTAATTGAAATATCTTGAAATATAGTAAGTGGAATATTTAGTTCTAAAAATATTTTATTTATCATAGGAAATGTTTTACCACGATCAAGTATAATAGCGTAATCACTATATGTAGACTTTCTTAAAATGTTTTCATCCTTATCAAATACTAAATATCCTTTTGTTACCTTTTCTTTAATATCTTTTGCTATAGTGAATATTTCAATTTCTTCTCTTGTATATTTACTATCCTTTTCATAATTATAATTAAGTATTTCAAAATTATTATCATGTTCTGTTGCTCCAGTTGTATCATATAAAGTATTGCCATGAATAAGTCTATGTTCAAGTCTATATTCAGCGCCGCCTAAATGGCTATTCATTAAATAATCAAACAAACTATTTATATTATCTAATACTTCTTTTCTAGATCTGAAATTTTTATTTAAATCAATACGCAGACCACCATCTAATTTGCCATATAATTCAAATTTATCTTTAAATATTTTTGGATTAGCATTTCTAAAGCGATAGATAGATTGTTTTATATCACCTACCATGTAAATATTATTATTAGCTATTAAATTTATAAAAATTTCTTGAATGTCAGAAGTATCTTGATATTCATCTATTAAAATTTCATTATATTTATTTTTATAAAATAATCTTACTTCTTCATTTTCTTTAAATATATCAATTGCTAATTTGGCAATATCTGAATAATCAAATAATTTTTTTTTATATTTATACTCTGTATATAAATCATCAAACTTTTTAACAATTTCAATTATTATAGTACTATGCTCTTTTAAACTTAAATAATCAGCTTTAAATTCATCTAACGAATCATATTTTAAAAGTTCATTAATTCTTTTTTGTATATCACTAAATTTCTTTTTAACTTCTTTGAATTCATCACTTTGATCTTTTGCTATTGCTTTACCAATATTCATACCTAGTTTTATTTCTTCATAAGTTTTTGCATTTTCTAAATTTGTAATATTAAGTTTATCAGTATAATCACTTTTAATTCTTGAAAGTTCGTAAAATGTTTCGATATACTGTTTTACTAAATCTTTTATTAATATTAAATAATCATCTAATAAGTT
>CAYJNS010000040.1:291-9305 GCA_964371745.1 uncultured Muribaculaceae bacterium | reverse complement strand
AAATGGAAATGATGCACTTGTTATGATGAGGGATAAATAATGGAAGATATATATATATTAGCAGTTGAAAGTACATGTGATGAAACAAGTATAGCAATTGTTAAAAATGGTAAAGAAGTACTTGCTAATACTGTACTTAGTCAAATAGATACGCATACTAAATATGGAGGTGTAGTTCCTGAAATTGCATCAAGAATGCATAGTGAAAATATTACTATGGTTTTAGAGCAAACCTTAATAGTTAGTAATATAAAATTAGAACAAATAGATGCAATAGCGGTGGCATATGCTCCCGGTTTACTTGGGTCTTTATTAGTAGGAATAGAGTTTGCTAAAACACTTTCATATATACTTGATAAACCTTTAATTAAAGTAAATCATTTAATTGGACATATTTATGCATCTAATATAGAGTTCGATTTAAAATTTCCTTCACTTGCAGTAATAGTAAGTGGTGGTCATACTGAAATAGTTCAAGTTAATAAAGATTATGATTTTGAAATTTTAGGTGCTACACTAGATGATGCAATAGGTGAGGCATATGATAAAGTTGCTAGAGTTTTAGGAATACCATATCCAGGAGGCCCTGGAGTTGAAAAGAAAGCTTTAGAAGGTAATATAACATATGATTTACCTAAGATATTAGAAAATAATGATTATAATTTTAGTTATAGTGGTCTTAAAAGTAGTGTTATTAATATAGTTAATAACGAAAAACAAAGAGGTAATGAAATTCGAGTAAATGATATAGCTAAATCATTTCAAGAAAGAGCTGTTGAGCAAGTTACTCGTAAACTAGATTTAGCAATTAAAAATACTAAAATAACAAATGTTATTTTAGCTGGAGGTGTATCTGCTAATCAGTATTTAAGATTAGAAGTTAAAAAAGTTGTCGATAATTATGATGGTGTATTTTATGCACCAAGCATGAGATATTGTACAGATAATGCTGCAATGATAGGTGCTGCTGCTTTTCCACTATATAAAAAAGGAGAGTTTACAACTCTCGCACTAAATGGTGTAAGTAATTTAAATATTGTTAGTTAAGAACAAGAATACCAGAAGTTAAATATAAAGCAATTAATAACCATATAAAATAAGGGAAGTTTAAATAGCTTGCTTTTTTATTTACTATAAAAAATCTTATTAGCATTAACATAAGAGTAAATATAAGTATCATAATCCAAATAAGTGAAGCTTCAAAGTTCCTTAAACTAAAGAATATATAAGTCCAAGAGTAATTAAAAAAGAGTTGTATTATAAAAAGATATACAGCTTTATTATCCTCTAAAACAAGATTTAACGAATATCCCATTAATAAGTATAAAATAGTCCAGACTATTCCAAAAACATAGCTAGGAGGCATGTAAGGTGGTAATACTAAGCCATTTAGGTTACTTTCTATAAATAAGCCGAGGATTAATGATATAGTGAGCGGAATTAAAGTAATTATTATTTTTTTTAACATATTTATCACCATTATAGTTTATTACAATTAATATTAAAATATACTTAAATATGTAATATATTATTGACAATAGTATATACTTTGTATATACTATATTTATGGAGGATTCATGGAATTAAAAGTAAAAAAATGGGGGAACTCTCTTGGAATAAGATTACCCAGTATTTATTTAAAGAAATTAAATATCAAAGAAAATGAAGATGTATTAATTGAAGTAGAAGAATCTTGTATTGTTATTAAACCACTTAATAAAAAAAATTTAAAAAACCTATTTAAAGAATATAAAGGATATAATGTATCTAAAGATTTTAAGTGGGATACAGAAGCTGAAGGTAAAGAAATATGGTAAAATACATTCCTAAACAAGGTGATATTATAACTATAGATTTTACACCTACTAAAGGTAGCGAGCAAAAGGGTTTTAGACCTGCAATAGTTATCAGTAATCATGATTTTAATTATTATACTAAAATGATAATAGTACTTCCAATAACTAGTAATATTAAAAGTTTCCCTACACATTACATATTAAAGAATACAAGAAAAATAAAGGGAGCTGTATTATGTGAACATGTTAGAAGTTTTGATTTTGAAGCAAAAAATATAAAATATATAGAAGATGCAGCAGATACAGATTTAAAGGAAATTAAAGAACTTTTTAATGCTTGTATTGATTAATTTAACTTTTCAATTGAATTAATTTTATAAAGTTACAAAAAACACTTGACAAGTATATAATATTGTCATATAATGTATATATCAAGACCTAATAGATTTATTTATTAAGTCTTGATACTGAACCGAATAATGATCTTCATTACTTGGTTCATTTTTTTAATATAATTAAATACTGGGGCAGCCATGGCTATCGACATGTATTAGTAAGCATAATTGCAAGTAGTGGGCACACTTTAAATGCAAAAATTAAATTAAATGACAAAACTGAAAACAGTTTTGCTCCAATGAACTATTCATTTGCCTAATATAAGGCTAAGAAGCACCTTTACAAAGTTTGTTTGTAGGCTAGAATAAAGGTATAATAAATACAAAATATAAATAGTTAAATGTTTGGGTTAACTATTTGAATATTTACTAAACTTACTATTTAATTAGGTTAGTCTTAAGCCATTTAGATAGGAAAATTTAAGTTAAGCTAAACTTGTAGACGTTGTGCACTCATGATATATTGGACAGGGGTTCAACTCCCCTCTGCTCCACCAAAGTAATAGGAAATTCGAATTATTATTTCGAAGTGTAATAAATAATCAACTAGAAATGGTTGATTTTTTTATTAGTTAAGTAATGAAGTGTGATGAGTTATGACAATAGAAACTTAAGAACTTGAAATTTTATAATTTTTAATATATAATATTTTTATGTATGGAGCTTTATGGAAAAAAATAAAAAAGTTTACCAAAGTTTTTCTGATGATTTGAACTATGTAATAACAAATTTAGAACAAGCTATAGACGAAGCAAAATATTTAGAAGAAAAAAAATATTTTGAAATGTCAAAAAAAGAAATAATTGAAGTTTTAAATTA
Source organism: uncultured Muribaculaceae bacterium (assembly GCA_964371745.1). Taxonomy (GTDB): domain Bacteria; phylum Bacillota_I; class Bacilli_A; order RF39; family UBA660; genus CAKOSP01. The sequence goes on along the minus strand of CAYJNS010000040.1, from coordinate 6,295 downwards.
TGTTTATGAGATTATTAAACATTGGCAAGATAAATATGAAAAAAAAGAGTATGAAGTAATTATAAGAAAATATAATGAAATTAATTCTATCATTTCACAGCTAGAATTGTGTTTAGCAGATTATGATAAAAAATTTCATATAGAAGGTATATCATATTCAATATTCCAAATTGGTAAGATTTTATCTGAAATAAAGAAAGGTAGTGATAAAAATGATATATGAATATAGTAGTTTTTTTGAAAACGGAAAAAACAAAGTTGTTTTAGGCTTTAAATGTACCTATGATGAAAATTTCAGATTATGTTTCGCAAAAAACAATATACAATTTGACAGTCATGATTTAAAAATAAAAATAGATGATATCGCTAATAATTATGATAAAGAAAAAAGTAAAGATTATGAAAATAAGTATGGAAATGTTTCAGTATTATCCGTTTCGATGTATTTATTTGATAACATAAATGAAATAGAATATGTTAAATTTATTTATAAAGAACATTTTGACATTTTATATAAAGATGAAGTTTTATCAATGTTATTAAAAAATAATAAATTTGAAAAAAAAGAGATTTATGGAAACAATTAAAAGTCTGAATGATATTGAAGAATTTAAGAAAAAATTTTATTCACTGCACGGATGTGATTATATAAAGATAGAACATGATTATAAAAATAATAGCATAATTTTAATTTTAAAAATACTTTGGAAAGATTCAATAAATATTTATGATAAAAATGAATTAATTATATTAACTTTTAATCAGGTTACTGCATTTAATATTAATGATAATAATAATCGGAAATTTATATCAAATGTTTATGTAGATATTGATTCGATAGACGAAAAAAATTATGTCTTATTTTCAGACAATTATGACGAAAATAATTTTAAAAATTCAAATATAAATATAACTTGTGATAATATATCCTACGAAATTAAAAAAGACTAAAAATCTTATTTGAAAGACCTTGACAAATGAGTAACACACTACGCAATTGGCGGAGCCAATAACGAGTGTGCAAAGAGAGAACCCTTTTGATACCCCTTATACCCTATAAATATTTTTTGAGAATACCAAAAACTATATAGGGTTTTAATTTGCATATTAATGCAAATTAAAAATAACTCTATCGCCACTTTCATTTTGCTATGCAAAACAAAACGTGCCACGAGTTATTTTTTAAGAATGTTTTTTAACTTTTTGTAATGGATATTCAGCTACAGCTTTACGTCTTTTAATAATTTCATTTACTATTTCTTGATTAAATAAAGATAATAATTTTGCATTACTACATAATAAAGCTTGTTTTTGTGCTTCTTTGTAATTTGATTCATTAACACCAGTTGTTAGATATCTTTTAGAACTTTCACCAAATTTTTTAATGTTGTAAGAGTAGCCATCATAGTCAAAAATATCTTCCTCTGCTATTAAAGGAAATTTATTGTTTTCTAAAACAAAATTTTCATTTAAAGAATACTTAAGTTGTAAAGCTCCGATAGCAAAAGTTACTAAAATATCATCAATTGCTTCTATTCCGTATAAATATAAACATTCTGCAATATTTAAATGGGAATAAGTATTTTTTTTATTTTCTTCTTTTTCAGAAAAATAGTCCATAGACCTCACCTCACTAATATAATAACAAAATATAGTTTTAAATGCAATTAGAAGTAGATTATTTTTAATATTTGGTATATAATCTAATTAGTTAGTAATTTATTACTACCTTTACTGATGTCATAAGTTGTTGTACTTCCACCACTTAGGCACCATTGAGTAAGCAATCGAACCTTTTAAAAGGGTTCGTTTTTTATACAAAAAAGCTTATTATATTTAAAATAGAAAAAATGTGTGATATAGTATTTATTAATTAAAGGAGAAGGTTATTTATGCAAGATTTTGAATTAGCAATTAATGAATTTATAAATAAAATGAATTATATTAATAATAAAGAAGTTATAGGAATAGTATTTTATGGTAGTTATTTAACAGGAATTTCTTCTAAATATTCAGATATTGATTTACATATAATAAAAACAAATGTAAAGCCAGATATATTGATTAGAGGAGCTGCAATAATTAATGGATTTAGAATAGAATATTTTGAAAAACCAATTAAAGATTTATATTTAAGTGCTGATAATGATTTTAAAAATCAAAGCAATGCAATTTTTAATATAATTGGTAAAGCAAAAGTATTATTTGATAGGTATGGTGAAATTTATAAACTACAAAATTATATATTGGAAAAATATTTACAACCTTTACCTATATTATGTGATGATGATATATTTGAAAAACTTTCTATTCTTGAAAATAGAATGGATAAATTATATGTATTATATGAACAAAAAAGTATAAATTTTATTCATATGTACCATTTGACTGTTGAAAAAATAAGAAAGTTTTATCATCAAATTTTAGGTATTTCTGATATTCCAACTTCAAAAGTAATTAAAATATATACAAATAATCAATATGCTGAAGCAATGTCAAAAAATATTCCAGATAAAACTTTTATAAGTTTATATATAGACGCTATAAGTGATAATCAATCGAGTACAGTTAAATTAAAAAAAATTCAAAAATTATATGAATATATTAAACATAATAAAAGATTTGATAATAATAATCATAGAATTTATATTAAATCTCGTAATAAATAGTGTTTTTAAAATATCTAAATAATAATTAAAATTAATGTATAATGTATGCAAACTGTATATTAAAAATAGATGATAGATTTTTAAAAAATTATACTTGATATTTTATTTTAAGTTATGATAGAATTCAATTATGGAGGTTAACGATGAAAAATATAAGTCAATTTGAATTATCATGTATTTTAGCAGAAGAAATAAAAAAAATTAGTGACGAAATTAAAACTATGGAAGATTTAATAATAGTTCCAAATAAAATTAGAGGAAGGCGTATAGAAAAGTTTAAATTTTTCTTAATTATGCGAGAATCATATTTAATGGGTTATTCTGCAGATATTAAAAGAAGTAAATTATTTAAATTATATTCTCATTTAATTGGGGCGATAGATGCTTATGGTAATTTTTTTGAAGGTATTTCTACACCTTTTCCGTCATCTGATTTTGGTATAAAAGATACTAAAAAATTTAATGATCATTATAATAATTTAATGAAAAATGAATTATTATCCTTAATAAAAAATAAAGAATTACTTTATTCTGATAATAATTTAAAGGTACGTGAAGAACACAATGTTATTAATTATACATTTTTTGATTTTTATCGAACTATGTCTCAAATTTTTACTTTGTCAACTGGTAGTTTTTTAAATTTGGAGTGCGATGTATATATGTTAGATAAATATATTGATATGTTATTAACTAAAAATTTGAATATAGATAATGCTAATCCGCTTATTAGAGATTTAATTTTAAATTCTGAAGTTAATTTTACGGAGATAGTGAAGGATTATAATCTATACGGAGAAACTTTAAAAGGGTCCTTTGAGTGGGATGAAAATAAATGCAAAATAAGAATAAAATAATATATATAATACTATTTTTAATAAGTTTTATAAATATAATATTAAACTTATTAATATTTAAAGAAAATTTCTTTTTTATAACTAGTTTATCAGTTTTTTTATTATTATTATTAGTATTATTAATATGTTCAAAAAATAAGATGAAGTTTTTAACTGATATCATAGAAATAATCACTGATATTTTTAGTTAGATTAAAATAATTACACACTAGTAAAGTGTGTTTTTTTATGGTAGTATATACTGAAGGTGATTTAAATGTATGGAGCAATAATTGGAGATTTCGCTGGATCTATTTATGAGTATCCAGAATCAATAGATGCTAAAAATAAAATAGTCAATTTAGAAAGACGATTATCAATATATAATAACAAGTTATTAACAGAAAAGTCTTTTTATAGTGATGATACTATATTAACTATAGCTATTTTAGATAGTATAATAAATAATATTTCTTATGAATTTAAATTAAAAGAATATGGTTTAAATTATATAAATCACAAATTAACAAATTTACCTTATTTTAAAAGTGCTTTTTCACCTAAATTTACACAGTGGTGTCAAGGAAATTATACTGGAACTAGTAGAGGTAATGGTAGTGCAATGAGAGTTTCTCCAGTAGGTCATTTATTTAATACTGAAGAAGAGGTCATTAATGAATCAATTAAAGCAACAATTCCATCGCATAATACTGTTGAAGCTATAGAAAGTGCTAAAGCTGTTGCTTTAACTATTTATTTACTTAAAAAAGGTTTAGAAAAAGATTATGTAATAAATTATGTTGTTAATAAGTTTAATTTTGATATTAATTTAGATATAGATCATTTACAAAGAACTAATATATTTTCTTGTAGCGCTTATAAAGCAGTAAATGAAGCATTATATATTTTAAGTATTTCTTCATCATTTGATGAGGCAATTAGACACTCTATATCTATAGGTGGAGATACTGATACTATAACTGCTATAACAGGTTCTATGGCTGAAGTTATTTATCCAATAGAAAAAGATTATATAGATTTTGTAAATGAAAAATTGCCTAGTAAGTTTGTAAAATTAATACAAACAAAGAGATTTTATGGAAAACTATAAATTAGATTCAGCTGCAAAACTATTTCCATCGGTAACAAGTAAAAATAATTCCTCAGTATTTAGATTAGCAGTAATATTAAAAGCTGAAATAGATCCAAAATATCTACAACTAGCAATTAATTTAATTTATGAAAGATATAGTCATTTATTTAAAAAAATGAGAAAAGGAATTTTTTGGAATTATTTTGATAAAAATTATAGTCATTTTTTAATAGAAAAAGAATGTACCCCGCCTTGTTCTACAATTTTTCCAACTGAAAATAATGGTTTTATAATTAAAGTTTTATATTATAATAATAGAATTTCTGTTGAAGCATTTCACTCATTAACTGATGGAAGTGGTATATCAGAAGTTGTTAAATCTTTAATATATTATTATATTATATTAAAGTATGAAAAAATATCTCATGAAAATAAAGTTATATTATGCGATTCTATAATGGAAAATGATATAGAAGATAGTTTTAATAAAAATTTTAGAAATTTAAAAATCAATAAACTTCCAAAAAAAGAAAAGGAAGTTAATGCCTATAGGATTAAAGGTAAAAGTTTTAAAAAAGGTGGTTTCTCTGTAGAAAAATCAAAAAAATTTTGTAAAAAAAATGATTGTACTATAACAGAAATTTTAATAACAAATATGATATATACTATCTATAAAGCAAATCCTAAAAATATTGATAAAAAGATAGTAATAGCTGTACCTGTCAATTTAAGGAAATTATTTAAATCAACAACTCTTAATAATTTTTTTGGTGTAGTAAATATTGGTTATTATATGAATGATAGCGTTACATTTGAAGTATTACTAAGACATGTATCAAAAGAGTTGCGGTCTAAAGTAAATGAGGATAATTTAAAAGATATTTCTATAAAAAATGTGAATATGTCTAAAAATGTAATATCTAAAAATACACCATTATTACTTAAAAATATAATAGTTCCAATAGGATTTAATTTATTTGGCGAAGATAAAAAAACTATTACTATATCAAATATAGGTAAGTTTGATATTCCCGATGGAATGAAAAAATATATAAATCATACAGAAGTTTTATTATATCCAACTAGTAAAAGTCCAATAAACTGTGGAGTATGTTCGTTCGAAGATAATTTAACTATTAGTTTTACAAGTAGAATAACTGACTTAAAAATTATAAAATCATTTATTAAAGAATTATCTAAACAAACTAATCAAACTCCAATAGTTTATTCAAATATATGGGGTGAAGAAGATGAATAAATGTAAAAAATGTAATGTATTAGTTTATGAAAGTGAAAAAAATTGTCCTTTATGTTATACAAAATTAAAAGCTAAAGAAAAATCTAATATAAGTTATCCAGATTATAAAAATATTGTTGATAATAAATTAAAAAGTAAAAAAATACAT
>CAYJNS010000040.1:0-281 GCA_964371745.1 uncultured Muribaculaceae bacterium | reverse complement strand
GTCTATAATATGTATTTATATAAACGTATTTACTCATACCAAAGGTAATGTTATTTGGTCAATTATTGTATGTTGTTCATTAATTTATTTAAATGTAATTATTGAACTTATAAAATCTAAAATACATACTACTGGTTCTAAAATATTATTAAATTATATTTCTTTATCAGTTTTACTACTTATTATTGATTTTACTGCTGGAATGTATTTCTGGTCAACAAATTATGTATTTCCATTTTTGACATTATTTACTATAATTGTTTTAACTTTTTTATTATTAA
>CAYJNS010000039.1:0-9387 GCA_964371745.1 uncultured Muribaculaceae bacterium | reverse complement strand
GATTTGAAAAAACAATGAATCACTGGATGGAAATAACTTATGATTGGTGTATATCAAGACAATTATGGTGGGGGCATCAAGTTCCTGCTTGGTATAAAGGTGATGAAGTATATGTAGGGGTAACTCCACCTAAGGATGAGGGATGGCATCAAGATGAAGATGTACTTGACACTTGGTTCTCATCAGCGTTATGGCCGTTTTCTACACTTGGTTACCCAGAAAATACAGCAGACTATCAAAAGTATTATCCAAATAATGTTTTAGTTACTGGATATGATATTATACCTTTTTGGGTTAATCGTATGACTTTTCAAGGATTACACTTTACAAATAAAAGACCTTTTAAAGATTGTATTATTCATGGTTTAATAAGGGATAAATCTGGAAGAAAAATGTCTAAAAGTTTAGGTAATGGAGTAGATCCAATGGACGTAATTAAGGAGCATGGAACTGATGCTTTAAGATTATTTTTAACTACATCATCAGCTCCAGGAATGGACCTTAGATTTGATGAAGATAAAGTAAAATCTTCATGGAATTTTTTAAATAAACTATGGAATGCATCAAGATATGTTTTAATTAATACAGAAGACTTAAAAGAAATTACTCTAGAAAATCTTGAAGCTAAAGATAAATGGATTTTAACAAAACTTATGAATGTTATAAAAGAAACTACTAAAGCTATGGAAAAGTATGACTTTAATGTAGCAGGATCTACTTTATATAATTTTGTATGGGAAAGCTTTTGTGATAATTATATAGAAATGAGTAAGTTTAATTTAAGTGACTCAACTACTAAATCAGTACTTATTTATGTACTAGATAAAATCTTAAAACTTCTTCATCCTTTTGTTCCTTTTATTACTGAAGAAATATATGGAATGCTTCCAGTTAAAGAAGATAAATTCTTACTTGAAACAAGTTATCCAATATATGATAAAAAATATATCTTTGAAGAAGCAAATGATATAGATGAGCAAATAGAGTTTATTAAAAAGTTTAGAAATATAAAACTTGAAAATAAAATAACAAACGCTATGAAAGTATTTATTAAAAAAGAAAATGATTATAGTTTAATAATAAATATATTAAAATTAAAAGATAATTTAATAAATGAAGAAATGGATATAAAAACATATAATGTATTTACTAAAAATTATAAAATGTATATTTATTTTGAAAAAGAAGAAACAGAGGAAGATATTCTTTTAAAAGAAAAACAAATATCTTCTTTAGAAAATTCAATTAAAAGAAGAGAAAGTCTTTTAAATAATGAAAATTATTTAAAAAAAGCTCCAAGTGATTTGGTTGCAAAAGAAAAAGAAGCACTTGAAAAAGAAAAAAAAGAATTAAATAATTTAAAAGGAGAAAAAAATGGAAAATAGTATTGATGAAATGAGCCTAGAAGAGATGAATAACGTGGAAGAAATGGTTGAGCTTGATATTTTATATAATCAAGAGCAAATAGATTATTTATTAGAAAATTTAGAAAAAGAAAGAATAGAAATAGAAAACGGAGTAACGCCTAATCCACACTATACAAGAGTTGAAGGAAATCTTGGCGGAGGAGCAAGAGTAAGAGTAAGCGATAAATCTCGAACTATTTGTGCTGATTTGTTAATAAAATAAAACTAAAACACTTATCAATTTTGATAGGTGTTTTAAATTTAAAAATGTATTGACTTTTATAAAGAAGGGAGGTTGATTTTATGACTAAAAAGGATTTATTTATCTGTATGTTATTCATTATTATCATTATGTTAATAACCTCTCAAATGATGTTTAATATATAATAAAAGCACTTAATTCATAGCGAATTAAGTGCACCACCAATTAGGTAAGTACTTAACATAGCAAGTAAGCACTTCCTTTTTTTATTGTATGCAGGTTTCTGTTTACATATACACTATAACATATAATTGTTTCATTTTCAAATGCCTAAAAACATATAATTTATATAAAAAAATATATAAAAAAAAACAAATGTGTGGTACAATTATTTATAAGAAGGTGAAGTAATGATAAAATTTAATGAAGGTAAATGGTGTGATGAAATAAACGTCCAAAATTTTATCGAAAAAAATTATAAGAAGTATGATGGAGATGAAACTTTTTTAGAAGGTACTACTGATAAAACTAATAAATTAATAGAAATTTATGAAAAGTTATTAAAAGATGAACTGAAAAAAGGAGTATTAGGTGTTGATACTGAAAATATAAGTGGAATTAATTCATTTAAAGCAGGATATATTGATAAAGAAAATGAAGTTATTGTAGGTCTTCAAACAGATAAACCTTTATATAGAATATATGAGCCTCGTGGTGGTATAAGAACCGCTAAGGCTGCGATGGAAGCAAGTGGTTATAAGTTTGATAATGAAAAAGAAAACTTTTTTGATAAGTATGTTAAAACTCATAACGATGGAGTGTTTTCTGCATATGATGAAGATATATTAAAAGCTAGAAAAGCGGGTCTTTTAACTGGACTACCTGATGCATATGGAAGAGGTAGAATAATTGGGGACTATCGAAGAGTTGCTTTATATGGAATAGATAAATTAATTGAAGATAAAAAAGAAGATTTTAAAAATTTTACTTCATTTGAGATGAATGATGATTTAATAAGATTACGCGAAGAAATACATGAACAAATAAAAGCTTTAGAAGAAATTAAGTTAATGGCTAAGAGTTATGGTTTTGATATAAGTGAGCCAGCAAAAGATTCTAAAGAAGCTGTTCAGTGGTTATATTTTGGATATTTAGCTGCGATTAAACAAAATAATGGAGCTGCAATGTCTTTAGGTAGAGTAGATGCCTTTTTAGATATATATATTGAAAATGATTTAAATAATGGAAAAATAACTGAAAAAGAAGCTCAAGAGTTAATTGATCAGTTTGTTATTAAGCTTAGATTAGTAAGACATTTAAGAACACCTGATTATGATGAACTATTTACAGGAGATCCTACTTGGGTAACTGCATCTATTGGTGGTATAAATTTAAGTGGTGATAGTTTAGTAACTAAAACTAGTTATAGACTACTTCACACACTTATTAATTTAAAACCATCACCAGAGCCTAATATGACAATTTTATGGAGTGAAAAACTTCCGGAAACATTTAAAAAATACTGCTCATATATATCTATAAAAACAGATTCTATTCAATATGAAAATGATGATATAATGAGACCTGTTTATGGAGATGATTATGCAATAGCGTGCTGTGTATCGGCAATGAGACTTGGTAAAGATATGCAATTTTTTGGAGCAAGATGTAACATCGCTAAAGCTTTGTTATATGCAATAAATGGTGGAGTAGATGAAATAAGTGGAGCGCTAGTATTAAGTGGGCTTTATCATGATGATTCAAAAGTACTTGATTATGATAAAGTAAAAGAAGCTTATTTTAGCGTCCTTGAAAAAGTATGTGCAACGTACGCTAAGGCTATGAATATAATTCATTTTATGCATGATAAATATGCATATGAATCATCTATGATGGCATTACACGATTCTAAAGTTCACCGTTACATGGCTTATGGAGTTGCTGGTCTTTCGGTAGTGGCTGACTCACTCTCTGCGATAAAACATGCTAAAGTTACTCCAGTTCGTGATGAAGCTGGTTTAGCTATAGACTTTAAAATTGAAGGTGACTTTCCTAAATTTGGAAATGATGATGATAAAGTAGATGATATAGCTTTAGAAGTTCTTGAAAAAGTAAGTAGCGAACTTAAAAAACATAAATGTTATAAAGAAGCTGAAGCAACACTTTCAGTATTAACTATTACATCAAATGTAGTTTATGGTAAAAAAACTGGAGCAACACCTGATGGAAGAAAAAAAGGAGTTCCTTTTGCGCCAGGAGCTAACCCTATGCATGAACGTGATGAAAGTGGCGCTATAGCGTCTCTTAACTCAGTAGCTAAGTTAGAATATGAAAATTGTTGTAAAGATGGTATTTCTAATACATTTTCAATAGTTCCTACATCTTTAGGTAAAACTATGGAAGTTCAAAAAGAAAACTTAGTTACATTACTTGATGGTTATTTTTCGCAAGGAGCACATCACTTAAATGTAAATGTATTAAACAAAGATACTTTAGTTGATGCAATGAATAATCCTGATAATTATCCGCTTTTAACTATAAGAGTATCTGGTTATGCAGTAAGATTTAATAGATTAACTAAACTTCAACAAAAAGAAGTAATTGAAAGAACATTTCATGAAAAATTCTAAATTTGCAAGTATTGGTAAAATAGAAAGTGCTGGCATGCTTGATGGACCAGGCATTAGAACTGTAATATTTTTTAATGATTGCTTACTTAGATGTAAGTATTGTCATAATCCTGAGATGTGGACTATGCAAGAATATAATTATGATGAAGATACTCTTTTAAAAAAGATTTTAAGAAATAAACCGTTTTATAAAAATGGTGGTGGAGTTACACTTTCAGGGGGTGACCCACTACTGCATAATGGATTTTTAGAAAGCTTTTTACCAAAATTAAAAAAAGAAGGAATAAATGTAGCACTTGATACATCGGGTGTTTATAATAAAGATCCAAGTAATATACTAAAGTATATTGATTTAGTAATACTTGATATTAAACATGTGGAAAAAGATGAATATAATAAATTATGTAGATATGATATGGATATATTTTTAAACTTTTTAAAACTACTAAAAAAGTTTGATAATAAAATTTGGATTAGACAAGTAATAATACCTGATGAAACAGATAATTTAGAGTATTTAAAAAAATTAAAAATATTTTTAAAAGATATTCCAAATATAGAAAAAGTAGAATTTATTCCATATCATAAAATGGGTGATATTAAATATGAAACTTTAGGTATAAATAATCCGTACAAAGATAAAAAAGCAATGGATGTGGTTATTTGTGAAGATTTATATAAAGAATATAAGGAGTTAAAAGAAGTAGTGCAAAATTAAATTTAAAGGAGAATATTATGACTGAAAAATTAGAGCAGTATATAGAAATTATAGATAAGTTAAGAAGTACACTTGAAATAACTAAAAATGAAAATGAAAATTTAAAAAAGAGAATTAAATATCTAGAAGATTTAAGTATGCATGATAGTTTAACTGAAATTCTTAATAGAAGAGGCGTAGTAAACGCTATAACCAGTGATAATGAATCATATAAATATTTAGTAGTTTGTGATATTGATAATTTTAAAGAAGTAAATGATTTACATGGTCATTTAATTGGTGATGAGGTTTTAATAAAGGTTGCAAATATCATTAAGAATAATATTCGTGAAAGTGATATATTTGGAAGAGTTGGTGGAGATGAATTTGTTATAGGTTTTAAAAACTGTGATAAAGATATTGTTGATATAAGACTTGAAAATATTCAAAAAGATGTAGCTTTAATAAATCATGAATATAACGCTATAAATATAGGTATTAGTATAGGCACTACTTATTATGATGCGGTTAAAGGATATGATAATAATTTTTTTGTAGCGGATAAAGAAATGTATAGAGTTAAAAAAAAAAATAAAAAAATTGTAGGTTAAAGGAGAAATAGTGAAAAAAATATATCTAACACTTTTAGTAATAAGTTTATTTATTACTGGTTGTGGTAAAGAAGAAATAAAAATAGAAGTAATGAAAGAAGGAACAATGGAAAATATTAAATTTAAACAAACTGAAGAAGTAACAGAAAATGTAAAAATAACAATGGAAAATGGTGATATGATTATACTTGAGTTATATAAAGATATAGCACCTATATCAGTTGAGAATTTTCAAAAGTTAGTAAAAGAAGATTTTTATAATGGACTTATATTTCATAGAGTTATAAAAGATTTTATGATTCAAACAGGTGACCCTTTAGGAAATGGAACTGGCGGAAGTGATGAAACTATTAAAGGTGAATTTAGTTTAAATGGCGTAGAAAATAATTTATCTCATGAAAGAGGAGTTATATCCATGGCAAGAAAGGGAGCAGTTCCTGATACAGAAGAAACTATGAATTCAGCTTCAAGTCAATTTTTTATAGTTCATGAAGATAGTACATTTTTAGATGGTAATTATGCAGCATTTGGTAAAGTAATAGCTGGTATGGATACAGTTGATAAAATAGCAAGTGTATCTACTGGAACAAACGACTTACCAAGCGAAGAACAAAAAATGATTTCAGTTGATTTTGTGGAAATAGAAAAAATTGAAGAATAAAATATAATTCGACAAATTATTTAAATAATATATAGTAAAATATAGAAGGTGATTAAAGATGAGAACTTTCTATATTTTTTATATTAATAAAGAATTTAAAATTTTGACAAAGGATAATCCTTATAATTTATATAGGACACTTGAAAATATATATTATTTAGATAAACACGATTTTTCTTTAGGTATTAATTTATTTGATCAAATAGCAATACCTTTTAAAAAAGATGATGTAAATAAATTTATATTTAATAATTTTAAAGATAACGATCATTATCGTAATATTAAAAATACTCATAAAATTTATAATAAATACAGAGAAGAGACTCTTGATATAGAAACACATTTTGCATATATTCTTATGAAAACAAATATAAATAAAAAAAATATATTTCAAAATATAAATATTAATAACAATTTATTTGTATGTGATTTTTCTAATAAAGATTATTTTTGGTTAGATAAAATACTTGTTAATTCATAAAAAATATAGTAAAATATTTGTAGGAGATGATAAAATGTTAGGAGATATATTATATATATTACTTGGACTAGTAGTAGGACTTATTGCTGGATTTTTAATAGCTAGAACACTTATGAAAAAACAACTTGAAAAAAATCCACCAGTAAATGAAAAAATGATTGAGGTTATGATGACTCAAATGGGTAGAAAACCTTCTCAAAAACAAGTTAAACAGGTAATGGCTTCAATGAATAGATATAAATAACTTATATCTTTTTTATTGTAAAAAAATAAGCTCTAAAGCTTATTTATAAAGTACATTAAAATCTAAATAACCATCATAACCAGGAATAGAACCATAATGAGTTAATTGCCATATATAATAATTTTTTTCATAACTTGTTTTTTCTGTATAGTGTGCAAGCCATGTAGTCTCATCTACTGTCCAAATATTTTCTAAATAATTTTTAGATCCATAATTCATACCTTTATACCCGGCATCTTCAATTGTATTAATAAACTCAATAGCTATTTGATTAAGTTCAGTTAAACTAATATTATATTCATTAAATTTACTCCATTCTTCCCAGTCAAATGAAATAGGTAAGTCAAGTTTTATTCCATCAAGTGTATCAATAATCCAGTTTGCATGCATAACTGCCTCATCTATAGAGTCAGCATAACTATAAAAGTATACTCCTATATCAAGTCCAACTTCTTTAGCACCGTTATAATGTTCCCAAAACATTTCATCAAGTTTTATTTCTTCCCATCCATAACCAATTCTTATAATTGCAAACTCAACCCCTGCATCTTTAAACTCTTGCCAGTTAATATTTTCTTGCCACTTAGATACATCAACACCAATCATAGTTTCCTCAGTTTTATGTTTTTCAACAACATCACTTATTAATACTGGAGTAGGTTCATATGTACTTTCAGTTTTTTCTATTTTCTCTTTAATGTGTAAGGTTATTTTTTTAATTGTTTCATTACCGCTTGTATCAGTTGCAATAAATTCTAAGTTATAACTTCCAGGTAATGTTACATCATAATCACCTTTAATAGTGCATAAAGGTCTTTTATCATAGTTATCTGCACAAAATATATTTTCATATAAAAAATCTACATTTTTTTCAATTGTGTAACTTGAAGAATTTAATACGAGTGGAGCAGTAGTGTCTACTACAGTATATTCAAGTTTCCCTAAATATTTTTTATTATCGTTATAGTAAATAAACTCATAACTTTTATTACCTAAGGATTTTGTATCTATTATAATATTTTTTTCTATATAACCATTATCTATTTTTGTTATATCTTCTAAAAATATAGTTTCATAATATTCAAAACTTAAATTTTCATTAAATGTAACATAACTATTATCTACTTCTAAATCAAAAAAATTAAAGTAAATAAATAGAGTTAGTGGAATGCTAACTAAAATAATTGCTATAAAAATAATCACTAACTTTTTCATGTGATTATTGTACCAATTAAAGTTAATTTTGTAAATAATAAAAAAAGTTTTAATATATATGTTGCTAATGGTATAAAAAAATGATAAAATAAATATATATTAGAATAAAGGGAGAGTATATATGCAAGAATTTTTTAATGATTTATATAATATAGAAAATTTTACAACATATTTAATTATTGCAATTGGAGTTTTAGTTGTACTATTTTTCTTAATATTATTTTTAGGTAAAAGAGATAAGAAAATTGAAGAAACAAAAAGATTAGAAAAACTAGTAAAAGAAAAAAATGCATTTAAAGAAGAGTCTAAAGAAGAAAAAGCTGAAGTTAAAAAAGAAAATGTAGATATTTTAATACCACCTGTTGTTAATAATGAAGAAACTAAAGAAGAAGTTACTGATCTAGTTAAGACTGAAGAAAACTTACCTACAGTGAAAGAAGAAGTAAAAAAAGCTGTTAATGATGAGTTAACTGATGAAGAAAAAAAATTATTTGAACCTAAAGAAAATATCGTATTACCTAAAGAAAAACCAGAAGAAGTAAAACATCCGGAAGAAAAACCGGAAATTAAACCAATTGATTTAACTTCTTTTAGTTCAGCAAAAGAAGAAACTGTTAAAGCTGAAAATGTAGAGGAGACTCAAAATGATTTACCTGTTTTAGAAGAAATAAAATTGCCAGATTTTAATTTCGAAGAAATAGTTGGTAAGATTGAAGAAGAATCAACTGAAGAATCTAAACCAAGAGAAGTATTTAGTTCTGTATACGTTGAGCCTAAAGAAGAAGTAAATGATGAAACTAAAGTGGATTTACCAAAATTAAAGGAAGGAAAAACAGAATTTACTAATGTAGAACCAGTTACATTTGATTCAATAAGTGGAGAATCTTACGATATAAATAAATAATCATATGAAAAAATATGATTTTTTCTTGATATAATATGATAAATATAGTACAATATATTCCTCTAGGAGGAAGTATGTATACATATTATAATATATTAGGTTTAACAAAATGTGATGATCATAAATTTAGTAAATTAGAAATAACTGAAGGTTACTTTTTATTAATAAATAAGTTTATTGCTAATAATGATTATAATTATATCTTAAGTATTAATTATATCTTTAGTATATTAAGCGATCCATTAAAAAAATTAATGTATGATAAAAAAACTTTTGGTGTAGATAAATTATCAACTGATACTGTAGATTATTACTATTGCTACGATTTAAATGAAG
>CAYJNS010000038.1:7919-9915 GCA_964371745.1 uncultured Muribaculaceae bacterium | reverse complement strand
ATAGTTTCATTCATAATCTAAACTCCCTTATATATTTATTAATTAATAATTTTACCACTTTCTCCAGTTGTCGGCGAATAGTAATAAATTATAGAGTGACCATGTTCACCATATTCAAAATTATTATTTTCATACTCAATATATAAACCAGCTGGGTATTTACTTCCATCTTCTTTAGTTGGTAAATATTCAGAATCTTCTAAATGTACATTAAAACTTTCTCCAAAGTCTAATATGCCCAAATTGGATGTAAATTCATCAAATTGAACCAATATATTTTCTTCATTATCTATTACTGTGATAATATTATTTTCATCTAGTACAACACTTGCATCATCACTAACAAATTCAATTGAATTATATTCATTTTTAGATGTTGATAATAAATCACCATTTGCATTATATATATATATTTCATAAGGAGGTTGTGTTTGCATATAATCAACATTTGTTTTTCCATAAATTAAATTTCCTTCTTTAGTTAAATCAAATGTAAAAATACTTTCATTACCAATTTGTTTTAAATCTAAAGTATAAATATAATCTGTCATATAAGCATCATAATGACTTGCCAGTATATATTTATTGTTATTTTCTTCTATAATTTGCAAATAATCATATGCAGTATTTAATGATGTTTTTATTTCTCCCGTTGTAATATCTATAAAATCTATAGTCATCATTTCAAAAACACCATCGCCACTATCATTAATATCATAATCTTTTATTGCAGGAATAGTTTTATCAGTTATACTACTATTTTCATTATAAAAACCCTCCGTATATCTTTCATATAAATAATCAATTATTATTTTATTTAATTCAATATTATAAAATGCGCTTTTTTCAGTAGAATTTCTCAATGACAATCCTATTAAGTTATCATTGTAATCATCAATAGCCTCGAACATATTTATATCTTCAGCATTTATAAGTAATTGCTTTTTATCTGAAATTAATACTAAATAATAATTATTATCCCATATCATATAATATTCTTTAGATGAATTATAATCAGAACTAATTATATAACAATCACTGCTATGACATATATATTCATCTGTTTTTTCATATTCATTTTCTAAATATTTTATATCATCATTTGAATATTCTTCTGCAATATAATAACTATCATTTTCAGATTTATAAATATTAATAACACTATCTGAATTCCCATTTTCAACATTAGCCCATTCATAAACAACATTACTTTTTTCTTCTTCTTTTTGTTCAGTAGCATCTTTATTATTAAAATATAAAAATGCTATAGCTGCTAAAATAAGTACTAACACTAATATTAATACTATTACTATTATTTTTTTCCCTTTAGATATTTTGTTTTTTCGACTTTCTAATTGTACTTGATTATTTTCTTGATTTAAATTATTTTCATTATTATTCATAATATATCACACTCTCTATTCAATCTAATTTTATCATAATTAGTTTTAATAATCAATAAATATTTTTGATAAATGTAAAGTAATAAAAAAAGATTTCTTATTTCAAAAAATCTTTTTCTTCTTGTTTATTTTCTTTCTTCTTTTTTTCTTTTTTTATCTTTTGTTTTTTTCCCTTTTTAGTTAACTGTACAATTAATAAAATTAATAAGATTAATATTAATCCAGCTGCTCCCATAATAATATACATATAAAGCTTATTATCTTCTTGCAAGTTTTTTAATAATTCATCATCAAATACCGAGATAGTATTAGTTTTAGTATCATATTGATAAAAAGTTTCTGTTCCTGTTAAGATATCTTTTCCATAAAATATAGAAAATCTAGAATCTTTATTTACTTTATAAACTTTTAAACTTTGTCCTAAAACTTCCTCATCATATAAATTATATCCTTCAATAGTTTTATCTGTATCAAGAGATATAACGCTTAAAGATGCTCCTTTATACTCAGTATAAGGCATATACGAATTATCATCTTTATTATAAACATGATAAGATATATTACCTTCATTATCTTTTAATCCAACTAAAGTA
>CAYJNS010000038.1:0-7909 GCA_964371745.1 uncultured Muribaculaceae bacterium | reverse complement strand
ATAATCCAAATTTTCATTATAAAATGTTGGTATTTCAAACTCGCCCATTGTTTCTGTACTATCGACAAAACCTATTGGTGTTGTTAATTGTTCTTTTAATTTAACAACAGTATAATTATTTTCGCCACTACTTACATTTATCGGATTTTGATCTATTACATTTACATTTAATTTATAAGTCTTTTCAGAGCCACTTTGAGCCCTTACTACTATATCAAATGAATTTATACCAGCAGTTACTTCTTTAACTCCTGTACCTGTTACTGATGCTCTATAATCACTTTCTTCTGCATTAATATCTATTTCAGTAGTTCCTTCAGGTACATCTACTGAATATTCTAAAGTATCTTTATCAAATGTCTCATTTAATTCATATCCTTCAACTTCTAAAGATTTTAAATCATTTACTTTAGAATAACTTGCTTCTATATCTGATTGTGTTTTAATAGTAATAGTTTTTGAACTTACTGATGTTGTCATTTTTGACATATCATCAAATGCATAGACTGATACACCACCTACAGTCACTTTAGTTGAACCTGTTTTAAGTGTTTTAAATTTAAATGTGTATGTTTTAGATTTTGTTCCACTAGATGAGTTAGCCATATTGGTACTGTTCTCTGCAGTACTAGATGTTAACTGTAAATAATCTCTATCATAATCAAGTATCATTTGCCATGAACCTATATTAACGGATGAACTTAATTTTAAAGTAACTGTTACAGTACTATTAAGCGCAACTGTTGATGATGACGTTAAACTTATATTTGCAGTCGCTGCATGTACATTTAATGGCATAAGAATAATTGACATAAATATTGCTAATAAAATTTTTAATTTCCTCATTTTACTCCTTTATTGTTCTATTTTACTAGAATTTAAAATCTCTTTTTGAACTTGTAATAAGTCAAGTGCATCAACTTTACCATCTTTTGATGTATCTGCTGCACTTAAATACTCATCTTTTAAACTATATGTACCTAAGATTTGTTTTTGAACTTGTAATAAATCAAAAGCATCTATTTTTCCATCACCTGATGTATCACCATAAATAATTATAGTATATGTAGTAGTAGTTTTATCATTAGTTATAGTTACCATATCGCCTGTTTTAACTGTGCCTGTTGTAAGTGTTTTACCATCTTTATCCGTAACTTTAACATATCCTTCATTGGCATTTGCTTCTAAATCAGATATTAATTTATCTACACCTTGTTCTAACTCTAAATTTGTTAAAGTACTACCACTTGTTTTATAACCTGAGTTAGTAACTATTGTTGGTATTTCTAAACTTGAAGGTTCACCAGGTCCTTCTGGTGGTGTAATTCCACTACCATCATTTAATATTTCTTTTTCCATATCATCATAAACTGGAATATAAAATACAAAATTATTATCAAGAGAATCTTCTAAAGCTCCATACATTATTTTAGCCTCAGACTTAGGAGCTTCTATATTTGTTTGATATTGATGTGAGAAAAGTTCATTTTCATTTTCCTGATCAACATTAAATTTTTGTAAATATATAGTATATTGATTATTACTTACATAACCATCTTCTAAAAAGGTAACAGCTCCTTCAATAGCTTTAGTTAAAGATGTCCATCCATAAGAATCTTTTGCTTTTGATAAACCGCATTCAACTGCTCCATATGTTGTAGCGCAAGAGTCTGTAACACCTCTATTTATAAAATTATAAACATTTTCATAACCTTCTTCAGTTCCAGAATATAACCCTCTTAAACTATCTCCACTACCAAGTTCTTGAAGCATCCTAGCTGCTAAAAAAGTAGGACTTAAATTATGTTTACTAGCTGCATCGTTCATTAGTTTAAGTAAATTAGTT
Source organism: uncultured Muribaculaceae bacterium (assembly GCA_964371745.1). Lineage (GTDB taxonomy): Bacteria > Bacillota_I > Bacilli_A > RF39 > UBA660 > CAKOSP01. The sequence continues at coordinate 6,063 of CAYJNS010000038.1, read as the reverse complement.
TTATGATAATCATAAAAGTCTGTATTTCCCACTATAGCCTTCATTAAATCTTCATAACTATCTGCTCTTGTATCATCATAAGATAAATATTCAAATTGAAATATAAAGTTTTCACCTAAAAAGTTTCTTGGATCCATATAATAAGCAACTGCCGTTTTACTTGCAGGATACCAAGTCTCCGTATATTTATTATCACATGTTGTATCTATATATTCAGGTTCACTTGTTGCAATATAACTATAGTCACATGCACTTTCCATAGTTACTGCGTGATTCCAATCTAATCCTGTATTTATAGCGACAAACTCCCAGGAAGGAAACTTTTCTTTCATAAAACATAAATATGGATAATATGATGAATCATTAAATCCTGCTTTTTTAAGTTCTGTTATACATGTACTAAGCTCACTATCAGTTCCTTCGATAAATGGTATTGCATAACTTGCTGAAATGTATCCAGTGTTACCACTAGCGCTTTTTACATAATACCAGTTATTAGTTTTATCAACACTTAAAAGAGTATGGATAGTATCCAGTTCTAATCTTTCAATTAAAGTTCCTGAAGTAGATGCTTTACTTCTTAAATTAACATATTCATCAACGACTTTTACTTTATATTCTTTTGCATATACAAATTCTGAACATATAAAAAAACATATAAATATAAAACTAAAATATATTACTTTTTTCATCAATACTACCCTTTCTTATATTATATTATAACATTTTCTATATAGTTTGTAGACAAAATTAGACAAACTTTACAAAAAATGTAAAGTAAATACTTTTTTTTTTTGTTACTTTATAATATAATAAAAACAGTGAGGGATATTATGACTAAAACTTTTGAAACTGTTGATATTATATTTATTGCACTTATTGCACTTTATTTAATAACATTAATAGCGCTTGTTCTATTTTGGCTTTTAAAAGATGAAGTAAAAAAAGAAAAAGCTAAATTAACAATAGAAAAAGAAATTACAAAAGTAAGTATTCCTAAGAAAAAAACTATTAAAAAAGTTAAAGAAGAAACTAATACTATTGTTAAGAAAAAAGTCACACCAAAAGTTAAAGATCAGACTAAGAAAAATGTTACTAAAAAAGATAATGAAACACAAAATAAAAAAACAAATACTAAGAAAAATAATTCTAACGCAAATAGCAATACTAGAACTAGAGTTCATAGTAAAACTAAATCTAAATCAAATTTAAGAAAGAAAAAAAACACTACTAAAAGAAAAAATGTAAAAAAGAAAAAGTAAGCTACTCGCTTACCATTCCTTCGACAGTAGGGTCTAATGGATTTTCTTCATCTACATTCGTATTATCCGTAACACCACTATTATTAGTGGTGTTATTTTCTGGTACAGTTTCAATAACTGCGCCATTTTTGTAAAACTCTACAGTATTAAATGTACCTAATAAAGTATTTTGGTGAACACTTTGATAATTTATTGCATCGGCATTAAAAGATGGATTATAGTGTTCATTAGTAGAATCCACTATTGTAAATTTGCATGTTAAATTATTTTCATTACAAAAAGTTTTCGCTTCCGCTTCAGTCAATCCTAAAAAGTTTTCCATAGTTGTTACAGTTTTTACTGATTTAAAACCCTCACCTGCAGTGGTTGCCTCATATGGTTCATTTACTGAAAAACTAAATGTTTTAATCACTTCCGGTTCACTAATTTCTAAATTTATTTTCATCATATTTACAATATCATCTAGAGAATCTGAGTAATATCCTAGCGATGATGAATTTCTTCCACTACTAGCTATATAAACTGCAATATTATATACTTCTAAAAAACTTTTTTCTATATTTAATCCAATAGACGATCCACTTAATGATTTTAACATAACATCTTTTAAAACCGTATATCCAGAAAGAATTTGATCTATACTCATATTAGTTACTATATTTTTACTAACAGTATCAAGTATTTTTTCAAAATCTTTAAAAGATGAAAGTGTGACTATTTTATTAACAATAGCCGTTACTACTTGTTGCTGATGCCTATTTCTATCAATATCTGATAATGTATAAAGTTTTCTATTCCTAGCATAAGCTAAGGCTTGTTCTCCATCTAAAGTTTGAAGTCCAGAATCCATACAAATAAGCTCACTACCAAACTCTCTATCAGAATTTTGTTCACAAACTTGCCCGTTATATGTATTATAATCTGGCTTTTCAACATCAACTTCTACGCCACCTAATGCATCTACTAAATCAACTACACCTTTGAAATTTATTTTAACATAATAATCTATTTCAATATCTGTTAAATTTGATACAGTATCTATTACACACTCTGTACCATAGGCAGCAGATGAATTTATTTTAGCATATTTATTATTATTACAAGCAATTGGTACCATTGTATCTCTTGGTATACTCATCATTGTTACATTTAAAGTATGTGGATTAAATGTTAAAAGCATTAATGTATCCCCATTAAATGCAGCATTAGCATCAAGTCCATCAATTGTCGAATCTACACCCATAATTAAAAATGAAATGGGTTCATCAAAATCTTTTGTTGATATAATTGTTTTATCCTGATTTTCCAATTTTTCACTATGTTCATATACAACTTTAGTTACTTCTTCAATATCTGCAAAATCTTCTTCTGAAGTAAATAATGAAATATAATTACTAGGAACATATATTGCATCTATTACGCCTTCATATAAATCACTTATCATATGATAATAATCTTCATATTCTTTTACTTCATTATTTAAATTTTCTTTTTCTATTAAATTATTAGCAAGTTCATAACCTTCAATATCATTTTTATTAGCTATCATACCAGTTGTAGAATCTTCATTAAACTCAGACTCATTTAAATTTATTAAATAAGCTTTATAAACAACTTCATCACTTTCACTTAATCCAGATATTCCGTCATATAAAACATTTATATAATAAGATCCGAAGAAAAAACCTATTATAAATATAATTGTAAACACTGTATAAACAATAAATCGTTTATATTTTTTTTGAATAATTCTTACAAGTGAATAAAAGAAATATAAAATATAATAAATACCAAAAAATATTAATATCCCGTATCTAATAAAATTTTCAATTCCACTTAAACTTAAAATACTTTGAGTAAAAAAGAAAAAACTAACACCAAATGCAACTACTATAATTAAATAGAGTCCTAAAATAAATTTATTTCTCTTTGCAAGTTTACTAATCAGATTCTTCATTTTCAACCTCATTTTTATATTCTACTACATATAATTTATTTTCATTCTTAATAATTATAATATATCCAACTTTATCATATTCTAAATCTTTAACATAATCCCATGTTAAACTTACTTCATATGCATCATATTCAGTTTCATCTAATATATAAGTTGTTGGATTTATACTATCAAGATTTATACTACTAACTTCAGGTAAATCATTTTCATTCATATTACCAATATATTTATATATAGTATCTGTTACAGATAAATTATAATTATCTTTATATTCAAGCATTAAAAATTCACTACCACCAACATCATATTTACTTACTTTGTTATTTAACGTAAATAAATCTATAATAAATAACTTAGATATACTTTCGGCATACTGTTCATAATTTACTTCATCTGATTTAATAATTTTTTCTAAATTATAATATTCATCTGAATATATTTTATTATCTCTATCTTCTAAAGAATATCCATAACCATCTAAAGTATGAAGGACTTCTATTTCTTTAACATCTGTTTTCAAAAAATTCATCATACCATAAAAAAGAAGTAATACTATTATTACTATTATTAATATAATTAATGGTACTTTAAATCTTTTTCTCATTCTTCTTCCTTATCTAAAACTTCTTTTTGAATTAAATCATGTACTACTATCGAGTTTGATATATTTAAATCTTTTTCTGCTGATTCAATTATACTCGGTATATAATCATCACTTAATATAACCCCTTCATGAAGTGCTTTATATTCACCAGTTGAATTATTATAATATATATCTTTACTTACAAAACTTACATTTGGAAATACCACATAATTTTCTTCTTTTGTATTAAATATATCATTTCCTAGTGCATAATCATTTACTTCCCCCAGCATATTTAAAAGCGTTGGAGATACATCAATCATTCCCATTTTATAATCATATGTTCCATTTAACTCTTTTCTTACTTCTTCGTTTTTAGTCCATATAATAAGAGGTGTACTTTTATTAAGTTCATGATCAAATGCATCATATGGTATATATGTTTCATCTGTTTCTTCTTTTAACTGACCAGTTTTATAATCATAATTATATAAATAATTTATTTCAGATTGATTAAACCTTGCATCATGATCTCCATACATTACAAATACTGTATCATTAAAGTTTTCACTTTCATTTACTTTTGTAAAAAACTCTCCTAAAGCCTGATCGGCATAATGAGCACTTTTTATATATTTACCAATAGACTCATCACTTAAATAATCTGTAGTAAATGTTTCTAAAACTCCTTCTTCATTAATTTCTTCATAAGTTGTTGATAAATCTATTTGACTATATCTAGTAACATCTGGAAATGGAGAATGATTAGATAACGTAATCATTGTTCCCATATAATTTGGATAAGTATTTTCTATATTTACTAAATAATCAAAACTTTGATCAAAAAACATTGAATCATTAATTCCAAGACCTACTTTATCTTCATCTGTAAATGTATATTTATCTTTAAAATAAAAATCTTCATATCCAAGTGATGGATGAGCATATGTTCTATTCCACATTGAAAAATCATTACCATGCATACTAAATGTATGATAATCTTTTCTTCCCATTATTTTCATACTTGTTTCATAATATCTATTATGATAACTTACAAATACAGTTCCTGATGCCGCTGGATACAAACTAGTCAAAAGAGTAAACTCAGTGTCACTAGAAGTACCTGTTGATATCTGTGGATAAAAGTCTGTAAAATACATTCCCTCATTGGCTAACTGTTTAGTAAATGGAAGAACATCTTCACCATTATACTGTAAATCCATTAAAAATGTTTGAATGCTTTCCATGTGAATAAATACAACATTTTTACCTTCTAAAATACCTGTATATTTATTTTCTGGTGAAGGCTCTTTTTCTGCATAATATTCATTAAATTCAAGCGCAGCTTCTTCATATCCAAATAAAGACGATATACGAGGTGTTACTGTTTGTACTATATCATTAAATTGATAAAACAGAAGTCCAAATCTTTCAACATTTAATACTCTATTCCACTGTTTTTGCAAGCGAGAATAATCTGTTGGAGTTGATGTTGCAAATATAAATATAAGTGCACATAAACCTACCATAAATGTTGATAAAGCTCGTCTTTTAGTTCTTTCTACTTTTTCTTTATAATTATAATAAGGACTTCTTTTTAATTTAGAATGAATTACATAAAATATAATTGGAAGTAATATATATATAAAATCAAGTGGATTCATTTTTTCAATTATAGAGCCAAAAACTGTTTCTGTTTGACCAGCTGTTGCAAGTTCACTAAAAGATGCAAAAGACGCATAAAATTTATAATATACAGTATTTACAAGTTCAAGCGCTGTATAAAAAAGTAATAAAACAAAAAAGTATTTAAATCTATTTTTTATTTTAACTAAATAACCTATTGAACCAAGTATTAAAATCAATGAAATATTAGCTATAAATATTCTAAAATCCATTGTTTCTCCCAATGTAAAATATCTAGCTAATCCTAAACCTAGTAATGATAAAATGACATATGATAAAAATAATTTGTTAGTTAGTACATACCCTAAAAAAGTACGATTAACTTTTCTAAGAGTTTTTTTTATATTTTTTACAATTGTTTTCATTACAACCCTTCTTGCTAGAATAATTATAACAAATTTAACTTTTTTTTTCAATTAATCTTGATTAATTTACATTTATTTGCTAAAATTAGTTTACATGCAGGTGTAGTACAATGGTTAGTATATGGCCTTGCCAAGGCTAGGATGCCGGTTCGATCCCGGTCACTTGCTCCAATGACGAATCTGTTCGGAATTATCTGAACATTTAGATAT
>CAYJNS010000037.1:0-10410 GCA_964371745.1 uncultured Muribaculaceae bacterium | reverse complement strand
AAAATATCATTTTTATTGGTTTAATAATGGGTGGAAAAAAGAAAAAAGTATACTATTTGAACATTTTAATAAAAAGTAATTGACTTTAGAGATTTCTTAGTATATAATGTATATATCAAGAGCTAATGGAAGTATTTGTTAACTCTTGATTATGAACTAAATTAACTATTTATAGTTGACTTAGTTCTTTTTTTTGTCAAAAAGAAAAAGTAATCTTTAATTTACTTTAATTCATTATATATAGCTGTATTAAAATGATGTTCTTCAATTATAATATCTCCTTCATCAGCAGCATGTAGTTTTTCAGTAGTAATTAAAAAGTATGTATGAAATAAATAATCTTTATTATTTTCATCGGTTGGATCATCCCAAGTAAGATCAAGATGTAACCACTCATCATCTAGATAAACAGCATTCCAAATATGTCCAGTAGTTGAGTAACTTATTTCCTCTGGAGTTGTAGCAACTTTAATATTATTATATCCTAGTTTAGTTAAATAAATGGCCATTAAATCTGTATAACCGTTACATATAGCATAACCTTCAAATAATGGACCATATGCTAAATGCGATTGATAATTACTTGTTTCATTTTTATTTATAGCAGTATCGTATTTAGAATTATTTATTATATAGTCATGAAGTACTTTTATTTTTTCATAATCATCCATATCATCTTCAATTAATTCATCAAGTAATTTGTCAGTTTCATTTTCTATTTTTTCAATCATCTCCTTAGAATATAAATAATTAACTTCTAAGTTAATTTCCCCAGATTCAGATATAATCATTTTCACACTGTTGAAACTATTGTAAGGGTGAATAAAATTATTTAAATGGGTAAGTGTTGCGCTATCTTGACTAATTTTATTCATATCCTGAAGGCACATTTCATATTCATCTGGGCAATAAAATGTAAATTCTTGCCAGCCATTATTTATTGAAGTAAATAAAATGTTTATTAAATCTTGATAAGAATAAGGTATGAATGTATCAGTATTTGATACATAAGATAATGTGTTATCTTTTTTATATTCACTAGTATTATTTGGAATATATGGCTCGCTTAAAATTATAAATGAAGTTAGACCATTTACCAATGTATTTATATTAAATACTAATAATAAAATAATACTAAGATATATAATTGGTTTTATAAATTTTTTCATTTGATCACCATCTTAATAATATCAAAAAAAAATGAAGTACGCAAATGTTTACTTCATATTTTTTACTTTATTTGTTAATCTAGATTTTTGACGAGCAGCAGTATTTTTAGATGTAACACCTTTAGCTGCAGCTTTATCTATATGTTTTTGTAAATCTTTTAAAAGAGTACTAGCAGTTTCACTATCTTTTGCTAAAATAGCTTTTTCTAAATTTTTAATTAAATTTTGAACTCTTGATTTATATTTATGATTAGCTTCTGTTTTTTTAGCAATTACTTTGATAGCTTTTTTTGAAGCTTTAATATTAGCCATTAAATATCTCCCTTCCTCATGTGTCAATTAATTTTACCAAAAAAAAGGATTTTTTTCAAGAAAAAAGTGTTAAAATGACATATTTTTCATTAAAAACATGATATTATTTGGAAAATGAGGGATATATATGGGTAGATTTAGAGCAAAGAAGAGTAAAAAAAGAAAATCATATATTGTTATTATATTGATATTTATTATTACATTTCTCACAACTGCTTATTTGTTGTTAAGTAATTTAAGTATAAATTTAGATAATAAACAAATAATAAGTTATATAATAAACCCAAATAGTAAGACCTTGGAGTTTGAGAAATTAAATGATCCAAAATTTGTATTAAATTATACATTTGGTAATGAATTTTTTTATGAAGAGGATAATAGTCTTCCTGTAATTAATGTAGTTGAAAAAAGTGATGCAAACCCTCAAATATATATTTATAATTCGCATCCTACTGAAAAATTTTCTTATGAAGAATTTGAAGTATTTAATATAACTCCAACTATAGTAACTGCATCATACATATTAAATGAATATTTACACGACCATAATATTAATTCTATAGTTGAAACTGACAGTTCTGCTACTATACTTAATGAAAATGATTGGTCGTATAGTTATAGCTATATTGCTAGTAGAATTCTTTTAGAAAAGGCTCAAATTAATTATCCATCGCTTGAATATTTTTTTGATTTACATAGAGACTCTGCTTCTAAAGAGATAACTACCACTATTATAAATGATCAATCATGTGCTAGATTTTTATTTGTAGTTGGTTTAGAGCACGAAAATTATGAAAAAAATTTAGCATTAACAGAAAAAATAAATGATAAATTAAATGAAATAAATCCCAAATTTACCAGAGGAATTTCTAAAAAAGAAGGTGAAGGAGTTAATGGTATATATAATCAAGACTTTCACCCTAACACTATCTTAATTGAAGTTGGAGGACATTATAATACTATAGATGAAGTTAACTGCTCTTTAGTATATCTATCTGAGGTTATAAAAGAGGTAGTAAATGGAAACTAAAAAAAAGAAAAATCACTTTTTAAATATAGTAGGTATTTTATTTATCATATTTTTAATCGTATATATTATAGGTGAAAGCGGTTATTATGAAGCTAGTAAGAGAAAAGATGTAGAACTTACAGAAGAATCTATCAAAAAATTTGAGGAAGATGTTTTAAATGGCGATACTGTAGATTTAAACACCTATATATTAGAAGAAAATAAAGACTATAGTAATGTTTTTACTGAAACAGGAGAAAAAATTAGTAGTGGTGTTATTAATATTTTTTCAAATACTTTCGAAGGTATAGCGAATGTTTTTTCATTCTTGTTTTAATAAATATTAATTGATATAATAAGTTTATAAGAAATGGGTGATATAAATGGAATATAAACAGTTATTAGATTTAGATCAAACTGTTACAAAAAAATTTTTTGAAAATAAAACTTATCCTTGGGAAGCGTTACAAGAAATAAATTATTTTTTTGAAAATCCACAATTGTTTTATAATCTTTTAGAATATAATTTATATAATGGAAATATTATAATTTCAAAAACAATACCGATAGATGTAGATAAAACTACATTTAAAGGACCGATTTTTATAGATCATAATGCTTTAATATCTCAAAATGCACAAATAAGTGAAAATACTATAATTGGTAAAAATTGTGTAATAGGTTCTTTTGTTGAAGTTAAAAATAGTATTTTATTTAATGAAAGTAAGGTGCCTCATTTAAATTATGTTGGCAATAGTATATTAGGTTACAAAGCTCATATAGGAGCGGGTGTTAAACTTGCTAATTTAAGATTAGATAATAAAAATATAAAAATTTATGATGATAATATAAAAATTGATACTAATATGAGAAAGTTTGGTTCAATAATTGGAAACGATTCTCATATAGGCTGTAATAGTGTACTTAATCCTGGGACTATTATTTACCCAAATGTAATAATAGGTGCCTTAGAAAATGTGAAGGGTGTAGTAAAACAAAGGAAAAAATAGCGATTTGCTTTTTTTTTTTATTTACTTTATAATGTATGTGGTGATTATTATGCAAATTAATAGTGTTGAAGAACCGGTTATTACGGTTAGATTAAGTCAGTATCCAACTGATTATAAAAATGAATTTTTATTACTTGGAAGAAGTAATGTAGGAAAGTCTAGTTTTATTAATACTATAATTGAAAGAAAAAACTTTGCTAGAACATCTTCTAAACCAGGTAAAACGCAAACTCTTAATTTTTATTTAATTAATAAAGAATTTTATTTTGTAGATGTACCTGGTTATGGATATGCAGCAAGAAGTAAAAGTGATAGACAAAAATATGGTCTTATGATTGAAGATTATTTACAAAACAGAGATAATTTAGTTAAGGTATTTATGCTTATAGATTATAGACATAAACCAACTGAAGATGATTGTTTAATGTATAACTTTTTAAAATATCATAATAAAGATATTACAATTATTGCTACAAAGTATGATAAAATTGGGAAAAATGGAAGAGCAAAACAAGATAAAATAATAAAAGATACTTTAGGTATTGATGATTTTATTGCGTTTTCAACAATTACTAAAAAAGGGAAATCTGAAGTTCATGAAATTTTAGAATCCTTTTTATAAAAAGGAGGAACTATGGTTACTGTATGTTTAATAGGTAAACCTAATGTAGGGAAATCTACTATATTTAATAGATTTATAAAAGAAAAAAAAGCAATTATTTTAGATACTCCTGGTATTACTAGAGATAGAGTTTATGGACAAGTTAAGTTTAATGAAAAAATTTTTAGTTTAATTGATACTGGTGGTATTTCAGTTGGAACAGAAGATTATAATCAAGATATAAAAATGCAAGCACAGCTTGCAATAGATGAGGCTGATAAAATTCTTTTTGTTGTAGATGGACTTACTGGTTTAACTGAAGAAGATAGACATGTTTGTTCTATGCTTAGAAAAACTGATAAAGAAGTTATTTTATTAATAAACAAAATAGATAATGAACAAAGACAAGAACTTATTTATGAATTTTATGAACTTGGTATTGAAAAAGTATATCCTATAAGCGCTGAACATAATTTAGGTATTACTCAGGTTTTAGAAGAAGTTACGAATAATATAGCACCTCAAAATATTGAAAGTGAAAATATTTTAAAATTTTGTTTTATAGGAAGACCTAATGTAGGTAAATCTAGTTTGGTTAATGCTTTATTAAATGAAGAAAGAGTTATAGTTAAAGATATCGCTGGAACTACTAGGGATGCAGTGGATACAAAATTTAAATATAATGAAGAAGAATATATAATGATAGATACAGCTGGGATGAGAAAAAAGGGTAAAATATATGAAAATATTGAAAAATATAGTTTAATACGTAGCATTAAAGCTATTGAAAGAAGTAATGTTTGTGTTTTAGTAGTAAATGCCCAAGAAGGTATTATAGAGCATGATAAACATATCTTATCATATGCAATAGATGCAGGTAAGGCAGTAGTAATATGCGTTAATAAATGGGATTTTATAGAAGACCCTAATACTGAAATCAAAAAATGGAAAATGCTTTTAGAAGAGGAATTTAAGTTTGCATCTTATGCTCAATACGTTTATTTATCTGCATTAACTAAAAAAAGAGTACATACACTTATGCCTGAGATTATTGCAGCATATGAAAACACTAAAAAAGAACTTAAAACTAGTGATTTAAATAAAGTAATAGATGAAGCATATCACTTACATCCAGCTCCATCTTATAAAGGAAAAAGATTAAAAATATATTTTGTAAAACAAACATCTTCAATGCCACCTAAAATAACTTTAGAAGTTAATAATAAAAATTTAGTACACTTTAGTTATTATAGGTATTTAGAAAATAAAATAAGAGAAAGTTTTGATTTAAAAGGTACGCCAATAATTTTGAAATTTAAAAATAAAAATGAAGATTAATTAAGCACTAAATTTGATATAAAACAAAATTAGTGTTTTTTTATGCTAAATTCAGTGAATTTAATTGACAAAAGCTAATATATTTGATATATTACATATGTTTTAAACATTTTGTTAAAACCGCACTAAAAAGGTTATAAGTTCATTATGAACACCTTAAGGGCGCGACTTAAATTAAGGAGGTATGAAATGAAAGCTATATTTGAAACAGGTGGAAAACAATATTATGTATCAGTTGGTGATGTATTATATGTTGAAAAACTTGACGTAGAAGCTGGTAAAGATATTACTTTTGACAAAGTATTATTTGTAAATGGTAAAGCTGGTGTTCCATATGTAAGTGGAGCAACAGTTGTATGTGATGTTATAAAAAATGGCCGTGCGAAAAAAATTAAAGTGTTTAAGTATAAACCAAAGAAAAAATATCGTAAAACTCAAGGTCATAGACAACCATACACAGCTTTAGAAGTTAAAAAAATTAATGGTTAATTATGATAAATATTAACTTAAGTGGTAAAGTTGTTACTATAAAGGGTCATGCAGGTTTTGCTGAGCATGGAAGTGATATAGTATGCGCTAGTGTATCTAGTATAATTTATACTACTGTAAATGCGATGTTTAGTTTTGATAAATCATCTGTTGCTTTTGAAGATAATAAAAATATGATTATTACTATATTAAAAGAAACTGATATTAATAATAAATTACTTAATAATATGATAGATTTATTAAAAGAATTAGAAATTAAATATCCTAAAAATATAAAAATTAGTAAAGGAGAATAAAGATATGTTATATATTAATTTAAATATCCAAAGATTTGCCCATAAAAAAGGTCAAGGTTCAACACAAAATAATCGTGATTCTGCCGGAAGAAGATTAGGGGCTAAACTTGCAGATGGTCAATTTGCAACAGCGGGATCTATTATATATCGTCAAAGAGGAACTAAAATTTATCCAGGTGAAAATGTAGGGATTGGTAAAGATCATACATTATTTACTAAAATAGATGGATATATTAGATTTGAAAGATTTGGAAGAGATAAGAAAAAAGCAAGTGTATATGCTGAAAAGTAATATACACTTTTTTAATATAATGGTATAATACAATTATTAAGGAGTTGAAGAAAAATGTTTGTAGATGAATTAACACTTAAAGTAGTCGCAGGTTCTGGTGGAGATGGATGTACTTCTTTTCGCCGCGAAAAATATGTTGCGATGGGAGGACCTGATGGTGGTAATGGAGGAAGAGGTTCTGACATTATTTTTAAAGTAGATAAAAATTTAAAAACTTTAATAGATTTAAAATATAAAAAACATATAAAAGGTGAACGTGGTGAGCATGGTAAAGGTTCTAACATGTATGGTAAAGGAAGAGATTCAGTATATGTTCCAGTGCCAGAGGGAACTATTGTATACGATGCAGATAATGGTCTTGTGTTATGTGATTTAACAGAAGACAAGCAAGAATATATTGTAGCTAAAGGTGGAAGAGGAGGAAAAGGAAATCGTGCTTTTGCAACTCATGATAATCCAGCTCCATCATTTAGTGAAAGAGGAGAACCTGGAGAAGAGCGAATTTTAAAAATAGAACTTAAAATGCTTGCTGATATTGGACTTGTAGGAATGCCAAGTGTTGGTAAAAGTACACTTTTATCAGTAGTTTCAGCTTCTAAACCTAAAATAGCTGCATATCATTTTACAACACTATCACCTAATTTAGGTGTAATAAAGTTAGCTGATCACAGAACGTTTATTATGGCTGATTTACCTGGACTTATTGAAGGTGCATCAACTGGAATTGGCTTAGGCGATAAGTTTTTAAAACATGCAATGCGAACTAGAGTACTTGCTCATGTTCTTGATATGGGGGCTATGGAAGGTAGAAACCCACTTGAAGATTATGAAATAATTAGAAAAGAAATTGAATCATTTGATAAAAAAATGACAATAAAAAAAGAAATTATAATTGCTAATAAAATGGATTTACCAAATAGTATTGAAAATTTAAAAAAATTCAAGGAAAAATATCCAGAAAAAGAAATAATTGAAATAAGCGCTATGAATAATGAAAATGTTGATACAATGCTTGTAAGACTAGCTGATATATTAGATGAAACTCCTAAAAAGGAAATGTTTGAAAAAGAAGAGTTTGAAGATTATATTTTATTTGAATTTAAAGATGCTAATAGTTATAAAATAAAAAGAGAAGATAATTTATGGGTAATTAGTGGAGATCATATAGAAAAACTTCTTAAAATGACTAAATTAAATGAATCTGAAGGTATTCGAAGATTTACTCGTAAATTAAATAAAATGGGTATTGAAGAAGAACTTGAAAAATTAGGTGCACAACCAGGAGATGAAGTAGCTATACTTGATTATATATTTATATATAAAGCTTAAGATATATTAAGTATATCTCCAATTTTAATATGTTTACTAATATTATTAGGTAATACTATAATATTAGTATTTTTTTTATCATTCTTAATTTCTATTAATTTATTTTTAGGAATATTTTCATAATAAAATATAACAATATTTTTATTATTGATTGCAATTAGATCATAATTACCATTTTTAAAAAATGTATGAACTAAATTAGTATTTTTAATATAATAGAGTTTATTAAAGTTCTTTTTATGATTTAAAAAAAATATCTTTTTAATAAAAGTATTTAGTAAGTTTAAATTAAATGTTTTATTACTTAATATTAGATTCATCATATCACCAATAAAATTTATGATTTATATTCAATTTTAGAACGTAAACATATTGTAAAGTTGAATTGAGTTAATTAATATGATATAATATTTTCTTCTGTGTTAGGAGTGATTTTAATGGAAGAAAAAAAATACGCTTTAATATTTGAAAAAAGAATAGGTGAGTTTTTAACTATTGATATACATGATATAGATAATACTTTAATTAATACTCATTGTCTTAATGTAATAGATGCTTTTACTAAAAAATATACTGAACAAGAATTATATGATTTAGTACTTGGATTAAATTTAATAACCATTGGATATAATAATATAAAAGTTATAGATGTTAATAAACCTAAATCTAAATTACCTATAATTCCCAAAGGGTACTTAGATGATGATTTAATTATTTATGAACTTATAAATAATCATATAAATGATAAACAATTAATGAATAAACTTTATCAAAAATATAAGATATATTCTAAAGCATATAACTTGGATAATTTTGATGAATTTAAATCTGATTTAGAATCAAAACGAAAAAGTAGTGCTATTCTTAAAATATTAATTATGCCATATAAAGCAAAAAGAGAATTAATGTTTTATATTAAGGAAAATATATTAATCACTAATATTAAAGAAAATGTTAAAGAATTAAAGGTAATAAATTAAATGAAATATTAATAAGTTTATAAAAAACTTATTTTTTTTATTAAAAAAACAATAAATAGTGTATAATAGTAATAGAAGGTGATCTTAAAATGGTGAAAATATCTAAAGAAATAGATTCAAAAGGTGTAAATGATTTAATTGGTACTGGTAAAAAAATACTTAAATTAATTTACTTTTTTATGATAATAGCATTAATTATAGGCGGTATTTTTATTGGTCAGCAGTTATTTATTTTTGATTTTATTTTCAACATAATTAAAGTTCTGTCACCTTTATTTATTGGATTTATAATTGCCTGGCTTTTTAACCCTTTAGTAAATAAACTTAATAACAAAAAAGTCCCTAGATTACTTGGAACATTTATTATATATGTAGGTATTTTAATATTTTTATTTTTGTTTATAGGTTTATTTATACCAATAATATATGAACAAATACAAGATTTTATTAAAATGGTACCAGGACTTGTTGCAACTATTACTGAATTTGCTGATAAAATACTTGAAACTTTAGGGGCTAGTGGTATGAATACAAATGAACTTGAGACTAGTCTTACTAATTATTTTGTTACACTAGGTGAAGACTTAGCATCTGCTATACCCCAAAATGCATTTAGTGTATTAGGTAGTATTTTCTCCGGTGTTGTAACAGGGGTTTTAAGTTTTATAATTGGATTTTATATGTTACTTGACTTTGACAATATTCAAAAAACTCTTATAAAAGGCGTTCCTAAAAAGCATCAAACTGAAGTAGTATTTTTACTATCAAATATAGGAAGAGAAGTTAGAAAAGTAGTAAATGGTACTTTATTAATTGCTTTAATGGTATTTATATGCGATACAATAGGCTTTTCTATTATTGGATTAGAAGCCGCATTATTAATAGGGTTATTTTGTGGAATAACAGATCTAATACCTTATATAGGTCCATATATAGGTGGTGGAGTAGCTGTATTAGTTGGATATTCACAAGGACCTGTTGTTGGTACTGGGGTTTTAATAATAGCTTTAATTGTACAGTTATTAGAAAACTATGTATTACAACCAGTAGTAATGGGTAAAGCTGCATCTTTACATCCAACTGTAATAATAGGTGGATTACTTATTTTTGGATATTTCTTTGGTATTGTGGGAATGATTTTTGCAACACCTGTACTTGCTATATTAAAAGTTATATATCAGTTTTTTGATGAAAAATATAATTTGTTAGGTAATAATACTGTGAAAAAAATAAAGATTAGTAAAAATCAAATATAATAAAAAGTATAATAGTATTAAACAAAAAGGAAATTAATGAGATAAATTAATTTCTTTTTTCATATAATTTATTGGTGAATTATATGAATTTTAAAAGTAATATTAAAAATTTCTTATATGATCAAAATTATTTTGTATCAATATATGATAATAAAATTCATATATTTAATTACCTAAAAGTACTCAAAATCAGTAAAAATGAATTTATTGGTAGCTTTTCTTTGTTCATGGCAATTTGTAATTATTTTTTCAATAGGATATTTAATTGGATCAATTCCATTTGGATATTTAATCGCAAAATCAAAAAAAATTAATATTTTAAAATGCGG
>CAYJNS010000036.1:2369-11165 GCA_964371745.1 uncultured Muribaculaceae bacterium | reverse complement strand
TATTAATTATTACTTTTGTTACATCATAATCAGAATATATTGGCACTGATGATATAACTACATTATTTGGATTACCACAAAATTCATTGAACCTTTTTGTAATTGCCATTAATTCATCATAATTTGTTGTTTTAAATGTATTTTTTAAGCCTTTTTTCTTAAAATAATCAAATCCATAATATAAATTTAAGAAATCATCTAAAGTTACATATTCATTAACTAACTTTTTAGTTACTGTTAAAAACTTCATTGAATCTATATATTTATAAAGTTCTAATAATTTATCAGCTAAAACTATTAAATCTATTTTTAACTGTTTTACAGGTTTATCAACATTAGTTTTATTTTTAGAACCAAATAATTTCTTTTTAATGTTAAAATTTAATCCCTCTGCACCGAATATTACTTTATTAATTTCATTAATCTCATTTTCAACTGTTTCAATTTCATTTTCAATATCACTTAAAGTTTTTTCATTTTTAAATGACTTTAACATTTCTTTAGAATATTCAACAAATGGAATAAATTCTATATAAGATTTATATTCTTCAATAATATTTTTAAGTCTTTTTAAATCGCTATGTAATTTTGTTTTTGTTTTTTCATCAGAATCTTCACCATCTAAATTTTCTCTAGGTATTACTAAATTAGTAAATGCTGATTGAAATGTTTTACTAGTTCTAAAATAATCATTAATATCTATTTTTTTATCAATAGATGCATTTATTATATCACTAATAGATTCTCTTCTTGAATTAATAAATTCATGATGTTTAAATTTAAGTTCTTTAACACATTCTTCATAGTTAAATATACCAACCTTAGTTTTTATTTCATCTTGTAATTTAGTAAGTGCAATATTAAAACTTTTTTCGTGTTTTTTTATTAATTGTCTAAAGTTAAGCTCTATATGTTTTATTATAGCGGGATTTACCCAATATATTTTTTCAAAGATAGGTTCAACACTTCTATATTTTGTATCACCTTGTTCAATTGCTTTAAATAAACTATCCATATATTCATTTACATAACTTGTTACGGTAAAATCATTACTAGTAAGTTTTACATTAATCATATTAAATTTATCTGCAAACTTTTTAATAATTTCATTCATAGTTACAAAATCGAAATCAGAATAATGTTGAATTTCCGAAAGTAATAAATCAAATTCTAATTTTTCATAAAATGTATTAATTGGATTTAATATTTTTTTTAGTTCATGTAATTCAATTATTCTTTTTTTAAATATATCTACTTCTTGATTAGATAATACAGTATTATCAGTTATATCAATAGATTTACTTTTAACATCAATATATTTTCTTATGTTTTGCATATATTCATTATATTTTTTATTAAACTCATTAATTTTATCTTTTAATGCTTTTTGATTTGTTTTAGTCTTAGTTGGCATAGCTGATAAGATTTCTTTTTTAAGTTCAATATCTTTTTGTATATAAGTTAAAAAATTAGTCATCTGAGCCCTCCTCTTTTTCAAGTTTAGCTTTTAAAGAATCCATTTCTTCAACAAAATCTTCAATTAAATAATTCAAATCAATTAATTCTTTATAACTTAATACTGATAAATCAAAATCAGTTTTGCCATTTTCCTTTTTATCCATTTTATTCTCCTTTTTATAACCCGTAACCAGCGTAATCTTTACGTAAATTTAAAGTAACATTAAATGATCCACCTGTTGAATAACTCTCTAAATTATCTAAATCTTGGCCTTCAATCCAAATATAAACTCTAACCTTAGTAACTCCATGCGGAATTTCAAATAAACTGTTTTCTATATCAGTAATAGTTTCTTGCTCTTCAAAATACTCTGTATCAAGTGGTATATTACCATGACCATTATCATGATATAATCCTTTTCCTTCAGCAATTACAGCATATGTTGGATAGTGCTCTCCATCTTCCATATCAATTCCCAAAAGTCCTACTCTTCCAATAGATTGATAAGAATGAGCTGTACTATTAGGCTCATATATAGCTTGATAGCAATTATTATCACATTCTAAATTTTGATATACATCTGCACTAGCTCTAACATCATCAGTAAATCCATTTGTTGAAAATCCTATTCTTAGAGAGTTAAATAAACCAGGTATATCAGCTTCATATCCTTCATTTAAATAAACACCTGTACCTTCATCTAAATATAAATTGTCACTAATATTTGAATTACTTATATTTTTTAAGAATATATCAAACGCTATAAAATCACTCGCAGGTTCGTTAACTTCATCATAAATAAATGTATCTAAATAACGCCTTGTTGTTGACCCATCACCCTTATTTAATACTTCATTTTGAAAAAAAGTAAAATATTCATCATTAGGATTTAGTTTACCAATTGAAGAAGTTGGAATAAGACCTTTTGGAACCCATTTATTATTATGGTTCTCATATACATCAGAAATACCATTTATAACATCATCTTGTGTTACAACAATTTCACTACCATATGTTTCTCCATCAAGAGATATATATAAACCAGTTTCTCTATTAACAGTAAACTTAACAAATTCTACCGTAGCATTAAGTGAAGATGAAAACCAAGCATAAGTTACATATATTGTGATTAATCCAACACAAAAAGCAACAATTAATAATAGATTAAAATTAATTTTTCTCCTTTTTATGTTTAATTGTTTTTTATTATTCTTTGTAGTAGTAACTTTCTTTTTATTCATAACTTCCCCTTATTAAGTAAGATTAAGGAGTAACCATTAGGTTACCCCTTTTATCCTAACTTATTTATTTTAAAGTTTTAATATGTATTTACTATTATGGTGTAAAGTCTGTTGGTTCAAGTTGTTGTTTAGTAAATCCAAAGTTAACAAGTATTTGTTGTCCAGCATGAGCTAAGTCCATGTTATCTAAATCATTACCTTCAAGGTAAACATATACTCTTATTTTTGTAATACTATTTGGTGCAATACTCATAAATTCAGGTCTATCAGTACCAGTAATTAATTTTTCTGCATCAGTAAATGTTTCAACATTTTCAACTAATGTACCAGCAGCGATTGGATCAAATGTATTATGACCATCATAGATATCAAATCTATTAGCTGAAGTAATTTCTCCACTTACAGCCCATGTATCAAGTTCTAAATCATCAGCAAAAGCTGCAAATCCAGGTTCAACATTACCATCAGTAAAGTCCCCATCATCACCAGTATCTGGTGTTGAAACTTCACAAGCAGTATCAGTATAAACTGAAGCATCTGCTGCATCTACATCTCTATTATCACAATACGTATTAAACCAAGTTATAGCATTGTCTTCATGATTTCTTTCGTTTGGTTCCCAAATAGTTGCATCTCTACAAATACCTGTTACACCAGTAGTTGCATGAGCATCATCACCAACAGTAGCTCCACAAGTAATACCAGTAATAAGTGATGCTGTTTCAGTAGTAGCATCAACACGTCCGATTTGTGCAAATGCAACACGTACTGAGTTTTCAATACCATGACCAGCTTCACCAATATATCCTAAATCAGTAGTTCCATCAGTCCCGCCTAATGTTCCAGCAGCTGCAACTTCAACTCCTGAATCAGTAAGTAAATATATTTTTTCTTCATCATCTGTATTATAATCTTCTAAATATTGTGCTCCACCAGTATTTTTAATGAATAAATCAAATGCAACATATCCATCTACTTCAGTTGAAGCTTGTCCAGCAGTGTTATTTTCTAGTCTATCAGCAACTAGTCTAAATCCACCACCAGTATGTGTATAACTTCCTCTTTCAAATAATTGTAGTTTTGAAGTTGTTAAATCGATATCACCAACAGTTGAAATTGGTTTTAAACCGTTTCCACCCCAACTATTTGTATGTCCTGTATATACTTGACTTGCTGTAGGAGTTGTATCATTGTACGCTTCCCATGTTCCTTCAGTAATTGAAATTGATTCAGCCCATGTTTCACCATTTAATGAAACTAATAAATTATCAGTTGAAGCAATTTCCACTTGGAATTCACTTACTGTTACTTCATCAAGACCAATGAACCATGCATAAGTTGAAACAATTAATATAATTGCACTAAAGCCAGCAAAAATAAGTATATTTTGGATTTTTTTATTTTTCTTTTTCATATTTTTCTCCTTCTATATTATTTTATTATGGTGTAGTTGTTTCATATATTTGTTTACTGAATCCGAAGTCAACAGTTATTTGTTTTCCTTCAATAGCCCAGTCATAGTTATCTATGTCTTGACCTTCTAAATAAACATATATTCTAATTTTTGTAATACTGTTTGGTGCAAGTGTCATAATAGATGGTCTTTCATCAGCATTAAGTAATTTTTCTGTATCTGTGAATGTATCAACATTTACAAGTACTGGATCTCCATAATTTGGCATTTCAGTAGTACCATCTGTTTCAAATTCTGGAACAGTTGGAACAGCAAATCCATTATATCCACCATCATAAATATTTACATCATATCTTGATTCAATATCAGTTGCAACAGCATAAGTTTCGTGGAATGTACTATTAGCAACAGTTTCACAACCTTTAGCATTAGCAGTTGTTACATTAGCTGCATCTCCTCTTAAACCACAGTTATAGTTATAATAATTTATTGCTCCTTCAACGTGTGCAGTATCATTTGGTTCCCAAATACTTGCAGTTCTACAAATACCAGTTACACCATCAGTTACAGTACCAGCAGCACCATTACATGTAATACCAGTAATTGTTGGAACATCAGTTTCAGTACCAATAACACGTCCTACTTGTGCAAATGCAACACGTACTGAGTTTTCAATACCTGAAGCTTGTCTAATTGCATCTTCAGCAGCATCAGTTGTACCAGCAACACCATTTACAGTATCACCAGTAAGCGTAACAGCTACATTAGATTCATCAATTAAATAAATCGCTTCTTCATCAGCAGTATTTAAAGTTTCAATATATTGAGCCCCAGTATAGTTTTTAACGAATAAATCAAAAGCTATATAACCATCAATTTCATCAACTGGTTGATGACCATCAGTAGTATCATCAGCATCTTGATAGTTATTAGCACGTGATGCCATTAATCTTGTTCCAAGTGGCGGAACAGCAGTTAAACTTGCTTTTTCAAATAATACCATTCTTGAAGCAGTTTCATCCATTTCCCCAATTGATGACATAGGGATAAGTCCAACGAAATCATCGTTTCCATCTCCATCTTCATCAACACCATCTTGTCTACCAGTCCATGAGTTAGTAGCACCAGTATAAGCAGTTTCAATTGTTTCAGGGTCTATTGTAATATTTTCTTCCCAAGTTTCACCATCTAAAGATAATAATAAATCATCTACAGCAGCAATTTTAACTGTAAAGTCTTCTACAGTAACTTCATCAAGACCAATAAACCATGCATAAGTTGAAACCATTAAGATAATCGCAGTTAACGTTGTTACTGCAGCTAAATTTCTTATGTTTCTTTTTTGTTTTGCGTTTTTCTTTTGCATAACTTCTCTTTCTCCTCCTATTATTCGACAAATTCTGAATTAAATTCCATGTGCATTTTAATTTCACCACCGATAATATTGTTCGTGGTTTCAGGATCTTTACCTTCAAGCCATACTACAATAGTATACTTATCAGTATCTCCTGGAACAAAATTTTCAACGTGATCAAATGCAACTAGTTCATCGGATTCAAATGCAATAGTATCTTCTTCTGGGTCTCCTGTTGCAGACACTTTTGCGTAAGTTTTAAACTCTTCATCCTTATAAACTCTAATTCTTACAGCTTCATCGACATTTTTGATAACATCATCAATAATTACTTGATAGTAGTAATCACTTGGCTCATCACCAATGTTTTCAACATAAAACGTATAAGCAATATAATTATGTCCGTTATGAGAACCACCTTCAGATGGAACTAAATCGTTCATAACCATAACCTCAGTCGTGTTATCGAAAAAAACATCAGTTTCAGCAAATAACTCTGATCTATAAGTCTTATAATTTGGATCATCATATATAATGATGTTCCTCTCATAATACAAGTTATCATCGAGCGTTATCGTGAAATTTCCGCTATTATAAACAAAACCAATTACCATATACGAAAAAATAATGGCTAAAATAATAATTACTATTGCAAGTTTTGCAATTTTAAGTATTTTTTTATCCCTTCTTATCTTTTGTGCATCAACCGTATATTTATTATCCATAACATCAGTCCCCTTGATATCATCCACAATATTATACACAGCGGTACTTTGATATCTTATCTATAATACAAATTAATTATATCATATAAAAATTACTAGTCAATATATTTTGTCGAATTTTGTCGCATGAATGGTTAATTATATATATTACTTTACAATTTTTTGTAAAGCCAAAAAAAAATAACTAAATGTTATTTTTGATCTCCATATTTAATTTCAATAATTAGAGCATAAATTTGATATATAAATATTAAAAAGCATGGTACAACTATTGCAAAGAAGAATATCCATCTTGATTGAAGTACCGATAAGAATGATCCAATATTAGCATATACATCACTATCATCTTCAACAGATCCAGCAATAAATTTAGATGAATATGCAACTCCATTTTCAAGCGCTAATGCATTTGCATCTATATGTACATCTCCAACATGACCAACATCAATACTTACTGATTTGTCATCTTCTATTTGATATATAAATACTTCATCACCTACATTTATATCTTCTAAACTTTTTTGTTTAACTAAAGCTAAATCTCCTTTTTCATAATTATTAGATGATATATCTTCTGGTATAATGATTAAAGATATATCACCAAATTGTGTAACTCCATAATCATTTACATTAAGTATTAATACAGACATTCCTACTGCAAATATGAAGAACGCAAGAACAAATACTATTTTAAAAATTTTTTTAACTACTTTCATTTTTATCTTCCTTTACTATGTATTAATTTTATCATTAAGCAAAAAAATTATCAAGTAAAAAAAATCATTTTACAAATACTATACAAAAAAAACTATCAAGTGATAGTTATCCTGTAACAGATGTAGTTTGAAATGTATTTTCACATTCTAAATTTTCTATATATACTTTACCACCAAATATTTTACTACTAACATCATCTTGATTAAAACTTTGATTATAAAATGATACTGCAAAAGTCCAAGTAAATGTTTCTTTTTTATTAACACCAGTTAATTTAACTTCAGAATCTTCAAGTAACACAATCTTATTAGTAACATTACCTAAATCAGTTTCAGGTATTGATACACTAGATATACTAGAAACGCCTGCAATAGTAAGTTCTTTTTTATTTGCAATATTTGCTGAACTATTATAAAAAGGCATTGTTGGTTCATAAGTTATATCATAATTACAAGTTAGTTCTCCTCCGCTATTATATGTTTCTAAAGTTATAGTTACTGGTTGTGAGTTTGATCCAACAACAACTGGTATATCTTCATTAACATTACTTTGGTTCATTATATCTCCACCTATTAGAAGCTCTATATCAGAACCTGCCATAGAGTATGCAATGCCAGCATCTGCTGAATTAAGTTCAAATGTATTACCATCAAAATTACCAACTGATGTAAAATATGCATATGTAAAAGTTAATGTACATAATGCCATTATTATAAATAAACATGAAAATAATATTATACTTCTATCTTTTTTTTTCATTATCACACCTACCCATTATTTATAGCAGTTATTTTACCACTATTAACTATTATATTTAAATTATTTATATTAACTGATGAACCTGCAACTATTTGATATACATCTGGAAGAATTATATTACTTCCTAAAACTAAATCATATGTGACAGAACTTTCAATGATATTATTTGCATTTTTTAGTGCATTAATAGTAGTTCCATATGTATAAGTAATTGATGGAATACTATCGTTTGTACTTACTGTATGACTGTTAACAAATTTATTTATAGTTAAATTATTTATATCCTCTTTTATAACAAATGTTCCTTCATAAACTGTATTATCTGCAGCTGTTATTTTAGCAACATATATTCCTTCTCTCATACCTGATAAAGTATAAACTCCTGTTGCATCAGTAGTTACTTTTTTGGAACCATTATTAATACTTATATCAGCATCTGCTAAAACTTCATCAGAACCTGTTTTAAGCACTCCAGAAATATTATAATTAGTTTTAGCATCAGTAACATCTGATTCTATACCAAGTTTTAAATAAACACTACCACTTCCACTATAACTAGGAGAAAACTCATCTAGCCAAACTTTTATAACATAAGTTTTAGCACTATTACCAGATGATGATCTTTCTATCATTGAATTATATACTAAATAAGTACTTGAATGAAAATCATTTTCATTCATATCATATATTGGTAAAGAGCCTAAATTAATTATATCTGATATTCTTACTGATGCACTAGTTTGTGTATTATATTCAAATACAGCAAGCTTTATATTTTCTAAAGGTATTAATGTTTTACCTGCTGAATAATCAGCAGATGCTAAATAAGCACTATAATCATAACCAATTGTTAAATTAAACTCTGAATCTAAATTACTATTATTTTGAATGTATATTATACTTTGAGCTTCATTACTAAGTCCTACATTATCTTTAGTTGGAATCATATTATTGGATATTATAGATGAAGTAGATGATCCATATACTACAGATAAATTACCAGTAGTTATTGTTTGGTTAGAGTTATCAGTTTTAATATCAAAAAACACTGCATAAGAAAAGCCTAACGTAGTAAGCGTTAATAAAATTACACCTAATGCAATATATGTTGTTTCTTTTTTAAGATT
>CAYJNS010000036.1:0-2343 GCA_964371745.1 uncultured Muribaculaceae bacterium | reverse complement strand
AATACTTTCATATCATCTAATCTCCATATAATATAATATTACCATAAAATAAAATAATAAACAATTATAAAAAGAAAAAAACATAAAAAAAATGACAAATTAATAATTTAATTTAATTTATCATCTTCATTAACTATAACTTTAGTATCATTTGCATAACTAGCAGCTATATCTGCATAACCTTTTTCATTTATATTAGCCCAAATAGGAATTGTAATAGCAATAATTATAATAGCAAATAATAATTCAATTACAGCACTAACAAGCAAAGTATGCACCTTTACATACATATAATTGTCCCCCTGACTAATATAATTATAACATATTTGATACTTTTTGTCAATTATTAGCCTTTATACTGTTCTTTTAATTTTTATTTAATAACTAAAGTATTATTATATTTCTTTATTAATTCATCAGAAGGATCATTTCTTAAATCTATTAATGCAGTATATACACCAATTACATCAAGACTATCATGTTTTAAAGCTAACTTCTTAGCACTAAATCCTTCAATAATAATATCTTCTTCTTTATATGAGTTATTTTTTATATAATATATTAACTCATCTGCTATATCTTCATTATTATAAAATTTTTTTACAATTACATTTACAACAGGTTCTGTAATATTTTTACCTAACAAATATTTTTTTATTATATTTAAATTTTTTTCCATAAGACTCCTTAAAAACTTAATACTATTATCATGACTAATAATATTAATATAGTACATGTTATCTTTGATGTTAATGTCATTTATTTTCTACCTCTTTTACCTATACTATTTTATAAAAAAATGATTAATATATCAAGTATTAACCATTTATTTTACAGTATAGTTTACAGATTATTTATTTTTTATATAATCTTCATAATTTTTCACTACAACCTTAGGATCACCAACATCTTTTATTTTTCCATCATGTATCCATATTGCTTTTGTACATAAATCCACTAAGGTTTTGCCGTTGTGAGATACTATAACGACAGTTCTATTGGCATCACTTATTAAACTTTTCATTTTTTTATAACTTTTTTCTTTAAAACTTACATCGCCAACACTTAATACTTCATCTATAAGTACAATGTCTGTTTCTAATATTGCTGTAATTGCAAAAGCCAATTTAGAATACATACCTGAAGAATAGGAACTAACGGGTTTTTCAATAACTTCTTTTAAGGTAGAAAATTCTACTATTTCATCATATTTATCTTCGATTTGTTTTTCAGAAAAACCTAATAATAAACCTGATAAAAAAATATTTTCTTTTCCACTTAAATTTTTTTGAAATCCAACACCTATAGATAATAATGAAATTGTATTATTATACAAATTAATTTCACCTTTATCTGGTGAAAAAATTCCAGCTAAAGCCCTAAGTAATGTTGATTTCCCACTCCCATTTTTGCCACAAATACCAACTATTTCGCCTTTATAAATATCAAACGAAACATTTTCGATGGCTACATAATAAGAAGATTTTAATGATTTTAAACCATTTCTTTTCAAAGAAATTTTTTTTACATCTTTATATTTTATTTCTAAATTATTAACGCTGATTGCTTTTATTTTCTCCATATTATTTCATCACCTTCACATAACTATTTTCATGTTTATATATTGTTTTTATACCTGCAAAACATAATAAAATCGAAACACATAACCAACATAATAAAAGTCCTATATTAATTCCATTACCATTTATAAAACATTCTCTAAAACTAATTATAAAAAATGCTAAAGGATTACAGTAGTATAAAATATTATTGTATGGAGCAGGAACACTATTAATAATATCAAAAAATATTCCTGATAAATAAAATGTAAATTTCAAAATAATATTAGTTAGATTGGGTAAATCTCCAATAAAAACCCCTAAATGTAATAAAATACTACTAACTCCAAAAGTAAAAATAATTAATACAAATAATATAGGAACTATCCATAAAATATTTAAACCAACTGGAACTTGATATATTATCATAAAAACTATTAATAATGAAAATGTTATAAATAATTTAATTATATTTACTAATATAACTATAATTAATAAAATAAATTTTGGAAGATACACCTTTGATATTGTTTCTTTATTTCTATTAACTAATCTCACGCTAGAGTTTATTACTTTACTAAAGAAGTTCCAAATTAGAAGACCAGAAAAAATAAATATAGCATAATAACTTATTGAAGAATTAAATACAATTGCTCCGATAAAAGCATAAATAAACATGTAACATAAAGGTTCGATAAATAGCCATAACCAACCTAATGTAGAACCGAATATTTCATTTTTCAATTCTGCTTTAGTTTGATAAATTATATATGCTTTAAACTTT
>CAYJNS010000035.1:0-11536 GCA_964371745.1 uncultured Muribaculaceae bacterium | reverse complement strand
TTATTTTATTTTCTAAATATAATTTATTTATTAAATACGCATTAGCGGGACTTCCTCCTAAAAAAGATAATAAAATAACCATTTGACCATTTATAGAAACCTTAAATATTTTTCTTATAAAGCCACCAATTAATTTATTTAAGTAATAAGCTAAATTATAATTTATTAGAAAATCTTGAATAATAAACATAAAAAATAAGGTTGGGAATATTCTATAAAGCCATAGGTTAACAGATGTTATAACACATTTAGAAATAAGTTCTCTATTTAAAAATAATAGTATTAAAAGTAGTAAAGTTAATATAATAAATAATAGATTTGTAAAAGTTTTTTTCATATACGCTCCAAAATTTGATATAATTATGTAAGGTGATGATAATGATTAATAAAATATATGAAAAAGGAAAAAAATTCATAACACAAAATTATTTATTTATAATATTTTTAGCATTTATAATAATATTTTTTAATATAAAACTTCCATTTATAGTATCTGTTCCTGGTGGTAATATTAATTTAAATGAAAGAATTACAATAGATGGAGAAAGTGATAATAAGGGTAGTTATAATATGGCTTATGTTTCTGTTTATGAGGGAAGTCTTCCTATTGTACTTTTATCATTTATTATACCTAATTGGGATTTAGAAAGTCTTGATAATGTTATTTTAGAAAATCAAGATTACGAAGAAAAAATTATTATGGATAAAATAATGATGGATGCATCTATTGATGCAGCTACTATTTTAGCTTATGAAAAAGCTCAAAAAGATTTAACTATAGATATGGAATATATGAATATTTATTATATTGATCAAAGTGCTGAAACTAATCTTTTAATTGGTGATAAAGTAATAAGTGTAGATGGAAAGAAGTTTTTTTCATCAAGTGAGATTACAGATTATTTTCAAACTTTAGAAAAAGATGCAGAAGTGAAGTTAATTGTTTTAAGAGATAATAAAACAGTTACGGCGACTGCTAAACTTCAAGAAATTGATGGGGAACTTAAAATAGGCATTGTATTTGTTCCAACTTATGATTATACAGAAAATCCAGAAACTTTAGTTTTTGCAAAAGAAGAAGAAACAGGTCCCTCTGGTGGATTAATGCTTAGTCTTGCTATATATGATAAATTAATTGAAAAAGATTTAACCGCTGGTAAAAAAATAGTAGGAACTGGGACTATTGATATTGATGGAACAGTTGGAACTATAGATGGAATAAAATATAAGTTATTAGGGTCTAAAGATGCAGATATATTTATATGTCCAGAAGAAAATTATGAGGAAGCAATAAGTGTTAAAGAAAAATATGATTTAGATATGCAAATATATAAAGTAAATACTTTTAATGAAGCAGTAGAAATATTAAATAAATAAGACTTAAAGTTATTGAATAAATATAAAAATTATTGTATAATTTACTTATAGTAGGAGGCTACATGAATAGATTAAAAAAATTAACTCCATTAAAAAGAAATGTATTATTAATAATAGGTGTAATAATACTTATTTTAACAGTAATGCTTACTTATGCATTTTTAAATGCATCAAGTGCAGCTCCTGGTAAAACACAAATAGATGTAAGTGGTATGGGACAAGAGAGTTTACTTTTTGAAACAACTGGAGATATAAATATAAATGCAACACCAGAAAACTTTGGAGTAGGTGATGGTAATTTAAGTGGAACATCTACTTTAACAGCAGCATCAAGAACAACTAAAGCAAATAATGTATGGTCTCCAACATATAATGTATTTTTCTTAATTGAAGATAATACATATGAATACTCAAGTGGATCAACACCAGAATTAATATTAACTATTAATGGACCTTCTGGAGAAGTTAAAAATGTAGATGGACTTACTTATACAACCCAAGGCTCTGTATCAGGTTTTGATATAACTACTCAAAAAGGTTTAATATTTAATTTAAAAGATATAGATATAACAAATAGTGATTATGATAATCCAACAGTCCATGAATGGACATTTACTGTTACCCTCATAGCGCATTCATTTGATCAAAGTAAAAATGAAGGAAAAGATTTAAATGTAAAGGTGTACGCTACTACTGATGACTTACCTCACTTAAAAGTAAATGCAAGTTATAATGATGCACCTAATAGTGCTCCAGTATATGGAGAAGTAGTATCAACAGATTGTTTAAATGGTACATGGAATTATAAATATCAAAGACTAGAAATAGAAGACTTTAAACCATACTCATCATGTAATATAGAATATACTGATACTACTGTTACTCAAACTTTAAGTGATTATATAACTTCTCTAAGTGGTAATGGAGAAGTATTTAATGAAAACGGGTATAGATATGAAGGTAAATCACCAAATAACTGGATATGGTTTAATAATGAATCATGGAGAGTAATAGGAGTATTTGATGATGCATCACATGGTGTAACTGGAGAGAATTTAGTTAAAATAATAAGAGAAGACCCAATAGGTGGACTTGCATGGGATTCAGGTGATGTAAATGATTGGAATGAGTCTACTTTAAAGGCATTACTTAATGGAGCATATTTAAACGCAGAAAATGGAACTGATAGTGGATACTGCTGGGGATATGGTACTACAGCAGAAGCTAACTGTGATTATAGAGAAGTAGGAATAAAAGATAGTTATAGACCAATGATACAGGAAACAACATGGCATTTAGGAGGGTTTGCATCAGCTGGAACAGCAAGTGCTACATATACAGCAGAAAGAGGGACAACAGTTTACTCTGGAAGACCAACTGAAGGAACTGGGTATATAGGTTTAATGTATTTAAGTGATTATGGATACTCAGTAAAAGCAGATACATGTGCAAGAACAACAACTATTTATAATTATGATTCAAATACATGTGCAGGAGCGTCGTGGTTATATGGTAAAGGTTATGAGCGGACAATTACGCCTTACTCTTCTTCCTCGACGGATGCGTGGTATGTGGACAACGACGGCGATGCGTTCAGCCTCAACTCGAGGTATGGGGTTGTGGCCCGTCCGACTTTATACTTAAAGACTGATGTAGTAATACTTGATGGAATGGGCAGCGA
Source organism: uncultured Muribaculaceae bacterium (assembly GCA_964371745.1). Taxonomy (GTDB): domain Bacteria; phylum Bacillota_I; class Bacilli_A; order RF39; family UBA660; genus CAKOSP01. Next base: position 8,478 of record CAYJNS010000035.1, on the reverse strand, counting down.
AGCTGATCCATTCATAGTTGCAAGTTAGGAAAAAGGTTTAGTGCCGCTGGCAGGCGTTAGTCTGCCCGGCACTGGCTTTTTCACAAAATTTAACTGATGAAAGATAAATAAAAAAATCGATAGTGAAGAAAAATATAAAAAAGAAAAAAATAATAAAGTGAGAAAGAATAACAAAACAATTTTCACAAAAAAAAGAAAGAAAGAGGAAAAAAATATGAAAATTCAAAAAGCAAACAAATGTTCAAGCGGAGGGGGTATGTTTACTATTAGTAAAGTTTTATAAAAAAGGCAAGTTTTATTATACGTATAATGAAGATGCGTTTATAGTAAGTTACCTACTAAAATACAAGTTAGTAGACAAAGTTAAATGTGGTTTTCCGAAAAAGTGCATTTAACAAAGTAATTGAAACTATAAAACAAAAACAAATATCATATGCTGTATTTGAAAAAGAAGAAGGAATAGAAAAATATAATTATCAAAAGTTAAATAAATATAAAATAGTTTTAAAAGAAGCAATGAAAAATGTAGATATAATTCTTAAGATAAATGATATAATGTGTTTATTAAAAAAAATTGAATATGATAAATTATGTATTTTATTAGATAAAATTGGCGAGTGGTGCATTGATGAAAAATAGTGAATTTCTAATTGCAAGTAAAACTAAAGACTTAATATACAGATTAATTGCTTGTACTGAAAATATACCAAGAAATGATTTCTTTTATAAAAATGAAATATATATAACTAGTTTTAATATATATAGAAAAATAATGGAAGTTAATTTTTCTGAAGAGTTAGAAGAAAAATTTAAACTAAAAGCTAAAATTAAAGCGAATTTTAGCTATTTAGATTTACTTTTAGAAAGTATATTTAAGAAAAAATATATTAATGTCAAAGCTTTAGAAAAAATAAATTATAAAATAACTGAAATACAAAAAATGCTTTCTAAATGGTTTGATGTGGTACTAAAGTAATGAAAGTTGATATATATGATTTACTGGATGTTTATGAAAATAATATAGTTAAAAATATAAAAAATAAAAGAAAATTATTAAAGTTTGAATCTAGTAAAATAAATTATTTAGTTGAAATTAAAAGAATACTTGAAAATAATTTATATGATGGAGGATATTATAATATATTTGTTATATTTGATCCAAAAATAAGAGTTATAATGAGCCAAAGGCTCATTGATAAGATTATTAATCATTATTTAACTAAATATATTTTATATCCAAAGCTTGAGCATTTGCTTATAGATGAAAACTGTGCAACTAGAAAAGACATGGGTACATCTTATGCAATAAAGCATCTTAAAAAAGATATTGAATATTTTAAAAGATATAAAGAATTTTATTTTTTAAAGTTTGACATTAAAAAATATTTTTATTCAATAGATCAAAAAGTATTACTTGCTATTTTAGAAAAAAATTTAACTGATGATGAATATATAATTTTTAGAAAAATTATATATTCAACTAATCATAAATATGTTAATGAAAATATTTTATCTTTATCAAAAAAATTAAATGTAGATTTACCAATATATGAATATGGTAAAGGATTAAGTTTAGGTGCTGTATCAAATCAATTTTTGGCTATTTTATACTTATATAAATTACATCATTATATAAAACATAATTTAAAAATCAAGAGAATAAAACTGTATATGGATGACTATTTATTAATACATGAAGATAAAAATTATTTAAAATATGCACTTGATAAAATAACTTATATTTTAGAAAATGAATATAAATTAAAACTTAATGAAAAGAAAACACAGATTGTTAAAATGGATAAAGGTATTGTATTTTTAGGATATAAAATAATAGTGAAAAATAATAAAACTATTATAAAGCTATCTAGAGCAAGAAAAGATAAAATAAAAAAGAAAGTAAGAAATAGTAAATATAAGTATGAAAATCAAAAACTTGATTTTTATACTTATTATCAAACTATTCAAACATATAAATATAGCTATGGTTTTTCAAGTAAAAAAGAAATAGAAAATACACTTGAAAAATATTTATAGTATTATAGGGTAACTTTTGCAAGTAAACGCCTAACTCTTCTAACTCGACGAATGCGTGGAATGTGAACAACAACAATTCGAGGAATGGGAATGTGGCCCGTCAGAGCTCCTTATGTTCAATAATTAATAAACTAAGGTTTATTAATTACGTAGCATAAAGAACATAAAGTTATCCTTAGATTAAAATCTTAAAGAAAAAATATATACGATAAAACCTACGGGTTTTATCTGTAGGTATATTAATTAAAAAAAGGAAAAAAATTATGAAAAAGAAAACCAAAAAATATTTAAAATATGAATTTGCTAAAAAAAGTTTAAAAGAAACTTTAGTTTTTATTAAAACTAAAAAAGATATCATAACATATGATATTGATAAACTTATAACTAAATACTTTAATTACAAGAAAATGAATTATGTTATACTTGGTGATAATGAAATTAATATATATCAAAATAAGAAAAGAGATTCTAAAGAAGAATATAAAGAATATTATGTAAAAAGTTTATTATTAGATTTTTTAGAAAACTTAGAAAGGAGTATTAGATATGAAGAAGATTATTATAGTTAGTATATGTATTATTGGAATAAGCGTATTTATTTTTAATCTAAGTCAAAGTAAAACATTTATAAATGATGATGTTCTTTATGCGGTAAATTTAGATGATACTCCAGTAAGTAGTGTGCCCTTAAAAGGGAATTATAGAGTTGATGTAACATGCACGGGAGCGGATGGAACTTGGCTTTATGACGAGTGGAAACTTGCTCTTGAAAATATAACTGGCGATGTATCTTGTAGTTTTGATTTTACAACAGTAAATTCTACAACGACACTTAATGATTATATAGTCTCTCTAAGTGGTAATGGAGAAGTATTTAATGAAAACGGGTATAGATATGAAGGTAAATCACCAAATAACTGGATATGGTTTAATAATGAATCATGGAGAGTAATAGGAGTATTTGATGATGCATCACATGGTGTAACTGGAGAGAATTTAGTTAAAATAATAAGAGAAGACCCAATAGGTGGACTTGCATGGGATTCAGGTGATGTAAATGATTGGAATGAGTCTACTTTAAAGGCATTACTTAATGGAGCATATTTAAACGCAGAAAATGGAACTGATAGTGGATACTGCTGGGGATATGGTACTACAGCAGAAGCTAACTGTGATTATAGAGAAGTAGGAATAAAAGATAGTTATAGACCAATGATACAGGAAACAACATGGCATTTAGGAGGGTTTGCATCAGCTGGAACAGCAAGTGCTACATATACAGCAGAAAGAGGGACAACAGTTTACTCTGGAAGACCAACTGAAGGAACTGGGTATATAGGTTTAATGTATTTAAGTGATTATGGATACTCAGTAAAAGCAGATACATGTGCAAGAACAACAACTATTTATAATTATGTTTCAAATACATGTGCAGGAGAGTCATGGCTTTATGGAAAAGGTACACAGTGGACAATTACGCCTATCTCTTCTCTCTCGACGGCTGCGTGGTTTGTGAGCGACGAGGGCGATGCTCGCAACAGCTATTCGAGGAATGGGCTTGTGGCCCGTCCGACTTTATACTTAAAGACTGATGTAGTAATGCTTGACGGAATGGGCAGCGAAGCTGATCCATTCATAGTTGCAAGTTAGGATAAGGTATAGTGCCGCTGGCAGGCGTTAGTCTGCCCGGCACTTTTTTTTATCTAGATTTTTAACTTGATATTTGTTATAATTACTTTAGTAAAGGATTTGATTATATGAAATTTTTAGAAGATTATAATATAAAAATAAATAATAAAAAGTTACTTGATATAGCTTTAACTCATACTTCATATGAAAATGAACATAAGAATATTGGTAATTATGAAAGATTAGAGTTTTTAGGAGATGCAGTACTTGAACTTATTATAAGTGAGTATTTTTATCTACATACTAATTTAGAAGAAGGTGATATGACAAAAAAAAGAGCTTCTTTTGTTTGTGAATCTGCTTTAAATTATTATGCTGATAAAATAGGTTTAAATAAATACATAAAGGTTGGTAATGGACAGTTAGATAATATTAATGAAACTATTACTGCGGATGTATTTGAAAGTATAATAGCTGTTATATACTTAGATCAAGGTTTAGATGTAGTTAAAGAGTTTATTGAAAAAATAATAATACCAGAAATAAAGTCTGATAAACGTTTTTTTAGTGATTATAAAACTATGCTTCAAGAATATATGCAGATGAGTAAAAAAACTGTTGAATATAACTTAGTAAGTGAAAAAGGTATGCCTCATGATAAAGAGTTTGTTGTTGAAGTAATAGTTGATAATATCATTTATGGTAAAGGCAGTGGAAAAAGTAAAAAGCAAGCTGAGCAAATGGCTGCGAAGGATGCTTATGATAAGAGTGTGAAATAAAATGTATTTAAAAAGTATAAAAGCTATTGGTTTTAAATCTTTTGCAGATAAAACTAATATAGAGTTTAATAAAAATATAACCGCAGTAGTTGGACCTAATGGCTCAGGTAAAAGTAATGTAGTGGACGCTATAAGATGGGTTCTAGGTGAGCAGTCAGTTAAAGAACTTAGAAGTTCTGGCTCTATGAGTGAAGTTATCTTTTCAGGTTCAGCATCAAGAGATGGACTTAAAAAAGCAAGTGTAACACTTACTTTTGATAATAGTGATAAATATTTAAAAAGTGATTTTAATGAAGTTGAAATAAAAAGAGAAGTTTATAAAACTGGTGAAAATGATTATTATATAAATAATATAAAAGTAAGATTAAAAGATGTTCATAATTTATTTTTAGATACAGGTGCTGGGCAAGGAGCATTTAATATAATATCACAAGGTAATATTACAGAGCTTGTAATGAGTAAACCAAGTGAAAGAAGAGTAATCTTTGAAAGTGCTGCTGGCGTTTTAAAATATAAAAAAAGAAAAGAAGAAGCTTTAAGAAAGCTTGATAAAACTCGTGATAACTTAAATAGTATAAAACTAGTAATAGATGAACTTGAAGCAAGTGTTATTCCTCTACAAAAGCAAAGTATTGATGCAAAAAGGTATTTGGATTTAAAGTCTTCACTTGAAAATATAGAAATAGCTTTAATAGCTGAAGATATAACATCTTCAACTATTGAATATAAAGCTTTAGAAGAAGAAATTAATTTATTAAGTGAAAAAGTAAATGATTTTAGTAAAGATGTTGATTCATCTATTTTAGAAAAGTTAAAACTAGAAGTAATAAAAATAGATGATGAAATATCTAAAAGTAATAATTTAATAATTGATTTAAATAGTAAACTTTCTTCACTTGATAGTGAAAAACAAATAACACTTGAAAGACAAAAGTATAATGCTGATAAAGATGCAATAGATGAAAGTTTAGTTAAAGCTAAAGATGAAGAAGTTATTATTTTAAAAAATAAAAGTGTTTTAGAAAATGATATAAGTAAGCTAGAAGATGAAAAAAATATTTTATCTAAAGAGTTAAGAGATGTAAATGATAACTTATTAAATTTAAAGATTAAAAAGTCTAGCATAAGAGGTAAACTTGATAATCAAAATAAAACAGTATTATATTTGCAAAATAAAATAGAAATAGTTGAAAATAATATATTAAATAAAGAATATTTACCTAAAGGTGTAAAATCAGTACTTAATAAAACTGGTGTCATAGACACAGTAGGTAACTTGATAAGTACACCGTCTGAGTATCAAAAAGCAATAAGCATATCTTTAGGTGGAAGTACAAACTATGTAGTGTGTGAAAACTTTGAAAGTGCTAGGGGCTCTATTAAGTATTTAAAAGATAATAAACTAGGTAGAGTAACGTTTTATCCATTAGATAGTATAAAATCAAGATATACTTCAAAAGATATATTAGAACGCATTAAAATAGATAAAGACTTTGTAGGTGTAGCAAGTGATTTAATAAAGTATGATAGTAAGTATAAATCAGTAATTGAAAACTTATTAGGTAATGTATTAGTAGTTAAAGATATAGATGCACTTAATAAGTTTGGTAAAGCTTTAGAATATAAAATGAAAATAGTATCACTTGATGGAGAAGTACTTTTTGCTGGAGGTTCTTTAGCGGGTGGTGCATCAAGTAAAGAAGACTTAGATAATAAAGCTATGTTAAGTAATTTAAAGAAAAACTTAATTGATGAAGAAAGTAAACTTAAAATGCTTAGTATAGACCTTGAAAAAATAGATAAAGAATATATTACTTTAGAAGATAAGAGTAGTGCTTTAGTTAAAAAAGAATATTTATTAAATGAAAATTTAAGCAATAAAAAACTATCACTTAGTGATTGCTTAGAGATGCAAAAGAAAATAGAACTTACTATAAAGGGTATTGATAATATACTTGGTAATAGTTTAGAAAAAGAATATTTAAATTTAGTTAACTTAATAAGTGAAACAACTAAAGAAAAAGCTGTACTTGAAAATGACTTAAAAGGATTAAAAGATAAGAAGTATGATTTAACTAATGAGATAACTACACTTGAAAATGAACTTAAACATAAAAATAGTGAAATTAATAAAGTTAATAATGAACTTAAAGATAAAGAAGTATTAATTGGTAAACTAGAAGTTAAACTAGAAAACCTTTTATTTAATTTAAGTGATGAATATAATTTAACTTATGAGGGAGCTAAAGATAAATACTTTTTAGATAGTGATAAGGATGATGCTAGAAGTAAAGTTAAAACACTTAAAAAAGAAATGAGTAGTTTAGGCGATGTAAACTTAGGTAGTATTAGTGAATATGAAAGAATAAAAGAAAGATATGACTTTTTACTTGCCCAAGAAGATGATTTAAACGAGGCATCAAGTAACTTACTTGCAGTAATAGATGAAATGGATGAAATAATGATTTCTAAGTTTAAAGAAACATTTAATGAAGTTGCAAGTGAGTTTAAGAAAGTATTTAAAGAAATATTCCAAGGTGGAAAGGGTAACGTTACTTTAACTGATCCAGAAGATATATTATCTACTGGCGTAGATATAATAGCTGAGCCTCCTGGAAAGAAAATAAACTCTCCAATAGCTTTATCTGGTGGAGAAAAATCATTAACCGCGATATGTTTATTATTTGCTATTTTAAATGTAAGACCAGTTCCATTTATTATTTTAGATGAAGCTGAAGCTGCGTTAGATGAAGCAAACGTAGATATGTTTGGTAAATATATCTGTAATAAGAAAAAAGATAGTCAGTTTATTTTAATTACTCATAAAAAAAGAATGATGGAATATGCTGATAGTTTATATGGTATAACAATGCAAGAATCAGGTGTAAGTAAAATAGTTAGTACTAGACTTGAAAATTAGTTTGTTATATGCTAAAATGTATTTGTAAGCAGGAAACTGCATACAATAAAAAAAGGAAGTACTTAAACGGTTAATAAGTACTTACCATTTCGGTAGAGTACCTAATTCACTTTTGAATTAGATACTTTTTTTATTTATAAAGCTTTTTCTAAAAGGTTTAGTAAATAAATGATGACTATAAATAGAAAAAGAATTATTATTTTATAAGACTTTGTATTCATAATTATCAAACCACCTTTCGCAAAGGTAAACCCCCTGGAATTTGGAAAGGTAAGTAACTAATTTTTAAGACTTCCAAACTCATTATACATACTGTATAGTTTAAAAGTCAATACTTTTACACAATCGCATTTTCCTTTTTATTTACAAAAAGTAATGTATATGATAAACTTAATCTAAGAAAAGAGGAGATTTATGTTAAGATATGAAACTGATTCAAGAAAGGTAGTTCCTGGTCAAATATTTGTGGCAATTATTGGTCATACAGTAGATGGTCATGATTATATAGAAAAAGCTATTGAAAATGGTGCTAAAAAAGTTATAGTGTCAAAAGATGTTAAGGCATCTGTTGATGTTATTAAAGTTGATGATACAGAGAAGTATTTAAATGAAGCATTAAAAAAAGAATATAGTGAAGAAATAAATGAACTTAATATTATGGGTGTGACTGGTACTAATGGTAAGACAACTACTTGTTATTTAGCTTATCAAATACTTCTAAAACTTGGTTGCAATGCTGCATATATCGGTACAATAGGTTTTTATCATAAAAATGAATTTATAGAACTTGATAATACAACTCCAGATATAAAAACTTTATATAGTTTACTTTTAAAGGCAAAAAGTTTAGGATGTACTCATATAGTTATGGAAGTTTCATCTCATGCTTTATCTTATGAAAGGTTATATGGTATAAAACTTAGTGTTGGTGCATTTACTAACTTAACACAAGACCATTTAGATTATCATTTAACTATGGAAAATTATTTAAATGAAAAACTGAAAATATTAAATCTTTTAAAAGATAATTCAACATTTATTGTAAATAGTGATGATTCTGCAAGTAATAGTTTTAAAAAAGATAACATAAATATATTATCTCTAGGAACAAAT
>CAYJNS010000034.1:0-11604 GCA_964371745.1 uncultured Muribaculaceae bacterium | reverse complement strand
CAATTTTATTTTAATAATAGATTATTTCATTTCAAAAATTAAAAATGAAGCATTATCAAATAAAATAGATATTGATTTAGAAATGAATTTATTAAATTATTTTGAGGATTTAAAAAATAGTTTAATATATAAAAAAGAAAATATTAAGATAGAAAGATAGAAATATCTTTCTTTTTTTGTCTAAAAAGTGCAAAGACGGTAGATTTTATTTTAAATATTTGATACAATAATTTTGGTGAAAATAAATATGAGTACAAAATATGATGAATCTAGTATTAAAGTTTTAGAGGGTCTTGAAGCTGTTAGAAAAAGACCAGGAATGTATATTGGTTCAACAGATAAAAGAGGAATGCATCATTTAGTATGGGAGATTGTAGACAATGGTGTAGATGAAATTATTAATGGATATGGAGATAGTATCAAGGTAATAATTAATAAAGACGGAAGTATTACGGTATCTGATAATGGCCGTGGTGTTCCAACAGGTAAGCATGCATCAGGTAAATCTACTCCAGAAGTTATTTATACAGTACTTCATGCAGGTGGTAAATTTGAAGAAGCTGGATATAAAGTATCTGGAGGGCTTCATGGTGTTGGTGCATCTGTTGTTAATGCGCTTTCAAAATGGATGAATGTAACAATTTATCGTGATGGTAAGATATATGAAATAAAGTTTCATAATGGTGGAGAAGTATTAACTCCATTAAAAGCAATTGGAACTAGTAAAAAAACTGGTACTGAAGTTACATTTATGCCAGATCCATCTGTCTTTAAAAATTGTCACTATTCATATACAACAATATGTGAAAGAATGCAAGAAACAGCATTTTTACTAAATAATTTAACAGTTGATGTAATAGATGAAGCTGATAAAAAAGAATCTAAGTTCCACTATGAAAATGGATTGATTTCATTTGTTGAATTTATTAATGAAAATAAAAATGCATTACATAAAGTAATAAACTTTAAAGGAAATAAACAATCAATTGAAGTAGAAATTGCTATGCAGTATACTGAGTCTTATAGTGAAAATATAATGTCATTTGTAAATAATGTTAAAACAAGTGATGGAGGATCTCATGAAGTTGGTTTTAAAACAGGTCTTACTAAAGCATTTAATGATTATGCAAAAAACAATGGTATTATAAAGGGTAAAGATAGTAATTTAGATGGTAATGATGTTAGAGAAGGTTTAAGTGTTGTAGTTAACTTAAGAATACCTGAGGCTCTTTTAGAGTTTGAAGGCCAAACTAAAGGAAAACTTGGAACGCCTGAGGCTCGTAGTATAACTGAAAGTGTTACTTATGAAAATTTAAAATTCTTTTTAGAAGAAAATAAAGAAATAGCTTTAACAATTATAGATAAAGCATTAAAAAGTAAAGTAGCAAGAGAAGCTGCAAGAAAAGCTAGAGAAGAAGCTAGAAATGGTAAAAATAAAAATAAAATAGAAAAGAATTTATCTGGTAAACTATCTCCTGCTCAAAGTAAAAATCCTAAAATAAATGAGTTATTCTTAGTAGAAGGTGACTCAGCAGGTGGTTCTGCTAAAGGTGGAAGAGATAGAAAATTTCAAGCAATACTACCACTTCGTGGTAAAGTTATAAATACTGAAAAAGCAAGTGTTGAAGATATTATGAAAAATGAAGAAATTAATACTATTATTCATACTATTGGAGCTGGTGTTGGTTCTACATTTGAAGTAAGCGAATCAAATTATGATAAAGTTATAATAATGACAGATGCTGATGTTGATGGATCACATATACAAGTATTATTGCTTACATTCTTTTATAGATATATGAGACCATTAATTGAAGAAGGTAAACTTTATATTGCGCTTCCTCCACTTTATAAAATATCAAGTGGTAAAAAGTTTGAATATTTATATTCAGATGAAGAGCTAACTGAAGCAAAATTAAGATTTAAAAATACATTCACTATTCAAAGATATAAAGGTCTTGGAGAAATGAATGCTATTCAATTATGGGATACTACAATGGATCCAAATACTAGGGGCCTTATAAAAATAAATATTGATGATGCTGCTCTTGCTGAAAAAAGAGTAAGTGTTTTAATGGGAGATAAAGTAGAACCTCGTAAAGAATGGATAAATGAAAATGTTATCTTCACACTTGAAGATGACTATAGAAACTAGGGAGGGAAAATATGAACGAAATTTTAAAGAAAATACATGATTATGCCCTAGAAGATATTATGGGTGATAGATTTGGTAAATATGCTAAAGAAATAATTCAAGATAGAGCTATACCAGATGTAAGAGATGGTTTAAAACCAGTTCAAAGAAGAATATTATATGCAATGCATGATGATAGAAATACTTATGATAAAGCTTATAAAAAGTCTGCTAAAACAGTAGGAAACGTTATGGGTTGGTTCCATCCTCATGGCGACTCTTCAATATATGATGCAATGGTAAGAATGAGTCAGTGGTGGAAACTTAATACTACTTATATTGATATGCATGGTAATAACGGATCAATGGATGGTGACTCAGCTGCAGCTATGCGTTATACAGAGGCTAGACTTTCTAAAATAGCGGGAGAACTTTTAAAAGATATAACTAAAGATACAGTTGATTTTGCATACAACTATGATGATACTATTTTAGAGCCAACTGTTCTTCCTAGTAGATTTCCAAACCTTTTAGTAAATGGTTCTACTGGAATTTCAGCAGGATATGCAACAAATATTCCGCCTCATAATTTAAGCGAAATAATAGATGCTACAGTAAAAAGAATAGATTCTCCTAACTGTAAACTTGATACTATATTAGATATAGTTAAAGGTCCAGACTTTCCTACTGGTGGAATTGCTATGGGTAAAGATGGAATAACAGATGCCTTTAAAACTGGTCGAGGAAAAGTAATCTTAAAAGCTAAAACTGAGTTTAAAAAAGAAAAAGGTAAAGACCAAATAATTATTACTGAAATACCTTATGAAGTAAATAAAGCAACTCTTGTAAATAAAATAGATGGAATAAGAATAGATAAAAAAATTGAAGGTATTGCTGAGGTAAGAGATGAAACTGATCGTACAGGCCTAAGAATAGCAATAGATTTAAAAAAAGATGCTAATAAAACGCTTATACTAAATTACTTACTTAAAAATACAGAACTTCAAATAGCGTATAATTATAACTGCGTTGCAATAGTTAATAGAACTCCTAAAGTATTAGGTATAATTGAAATCTTAGATGCTTATATAGCTCATCAAAAAGAAGTTATGACAAGAAGATTTGAGTTTGATTTAGCTAAATTCAAAAAAAGATATCATATAGTTGAAGGTTTAATTAAAGCTTTAAGCATACTTGATGAAGTAATAGTTACAATACGTGCTAGTAAAAATAAAGCGGATGCTGAGGTAAACTTAGTAAAAGAATATAAGTTTACACAGGAGCAAGCAAAAGCAATAGTAGAATTACAACTATATAAACTTACAAATTTTGATATTGTAATTTTAGAAGAAGAAAATGAAAAATTAAAACTTGCTATCAAAGGTTTAGAAGAACTTTTATCTAATGAAGAAAAGTTCAAAAATACTATGAAAGCTGAACTTAAAAATATCAAAAAAGAATATGCAACACCTAGAAAAACTATTATTGAAGATACAGTTGAGGAAATAAAAATAGATTTAAAAGAAATGATTCCAACAGAAAATGTAGTAGTAGTAGTAACTAACGAAGGATACGTTAAAAGAGTAAGTTATAAAAGTTATTCTGCATCAGATGAAGATACTTTATGTAAACCAGGTGATTATGTAACTGGAGAATATTTAGTTACCACACAAGATAATTTATTATTATTTACAAATTTAGGTAACTATCTATTTGTACCTGTTCATAAACTTCCAGATGTAAAATGGAAAGAACTCGGGAAGCACATATCTAATACGATACTTATATCTCCAGAGGAGAAAATTATATCTAGTATGATTTTAAAAGAAAAAGATAAACATATAACACTATTTACTAAAAATGGTATGACTAAAACATGTTTACTTAATGATTTTGAAGTAACAAGATATTCTAAACCAATAGTGTGTTTTAAACTTAAAGATAGTGATGAAGTAATAAATGTAGATATAGCTAAAGAAGAAGTGTTATTTGTTACTAAAAATGGTTATTATTTAAAATATAAAACAAGTGAAATACCTGTAGTGGGACTTAAAACAAGTGGCGTTAAAGGTATCTCATTAAAAGATGATGAAGTAATAAATGCAACAAACGTTAATAAAGAGTATTTAAATGTTTATACTAATTATAATACAGGAAAAAGAATCAAAATGACTGATTTAGTAAATATTACTAGAGCTAAAAAAGGTAATATGTTATTTAAAAAAGTTAAAACTAAAGATTATAAAATTCTTTCTAGCTTTTTAACTGATGCAAGAGATATAAACTTAGTAATAGACGGAACAGAAATTAAAGAAATAAAAAATAGTGATATAACTATTATGGATTTAACTAGTACAGGAAGCTCTATTAAAGGTAATATAGATTATATAACTTTAAAAAAAGATTTAGTTAATTTAAAAGATGAAACTAATAAAGAAGAAGTTAAAGAGGAACCTAAAGAAAAACAAATATCTTTTGGAGAGTTTACTGAAGACTTTAAAATTTAATATATTCACCTAATTAAACATATATTTAATTAGGTGATTTTTAATGGAAAAAAAAGAAGAATTTAAAAACTTTGTTAAAGGAAAACCAGAACTAGTAGATTTTATTAAAAATGGAGAAATGTCTTGGCAAAAGTTTTATGAGCTATATGATCTTTATGGAGATGATAGATCAGTTTGGGATAAATATAATAATGTTAAAAGTACAGCGAGTGGTGGAATGGGTAAAATAAATGATTTACTTAAAGGTGTTAATATGGATTCTATTCAAGAACACATAGGTACCGCTCAAAAAGCCTTAGGTTTTGTTCAAGAGTTAACTGGTAAAACATCTAAAACAGTTCCTACTCCTAAAGGACCATCATCGCCAAGACCAATAAATAAATTCTTTGGAGATTAAATGGAAATAGATTTGCAAATGAAATTAAGAGAAAACTCTAAATACTTTAATTACTTAAAAGAAAACTCTTATTATATAAAAGAACTTAACAGAGGAACCCTTGATTATAAAACATTTTTAAAAGATATGAAAATAAGATATAAAGAAAGAACTAGTGATAAAATATCTTCTTTTATAGATAATATAGAAATAGTTAGTGAAGTAATTAATACTTTAAGATAATTAATCATCAAAATGACTTGCAAAAAAGTCATTTTTTTTGTATAATTTTATTAAAGGTAAAGATAGATATGAAAAAAATATTAACTAAAATTAAAACAAATAAAATTCTATGGTTATTACTATCATTAATAGTAATATTATTGGTAGTATTATTCCTATCAACTAGAGCGTTTATAAACCCTGTAATCGGTGATGAGGCTATTACTAATATAAATGTATCTAGTTGTGGATATTTTACTTTAAATAGTACAACAGAACCAATAAACTTATCAAACTCATTTCCAATGACTGATAATAGAGGTATGGCATTAGATCCATATAGTTTTTCAATTGAAAACTCATGTACTGAAGCAAAAAGCTTTAATATTTATTTGATAGTAACAACAGACTCTGAAATATCTAGTGATAAAATAAAAGTAAACCTTAGCTCTACAGAAACTAATATTATATATGATTTAGATGAGTTTACACTTACAAGTGATATAGAAAATCAGTTTAATCTATCTACTGGAAAAGAAATAAAAGAAGTATACTTACTAGATACTAATACAATAAATCCAGAGCAAGTACAAAATTTTGATTTTAGAATGTGGTTATCAGATGAAGCTGGAAATGAAGTTCAAAATAAAAGTTTTTATGCAACTATAACAGTAGCAGATAATCCAGCATCAGGTGAAATAGCTCCAGCTTCTTTATCTAAAGCATGTAAAAATCAAGAAACTGCAGAGTGCTTTTCAACTAATAGTAATTTAGATGAAAATTTAATTCAACATACTACATCTATTGCAACTTCAGCGCAAGATGATAATTATAGATACTCTGGAGCTAACCCTGATAACTGGGTATGTTTTGGAACAGATGAATCAGAGTGTCCAGAAGAAAATAAATATAGAATTTTAGGTATCTATGATGGTAAAGTAAAACTAGTTAAAGCAACGCCAATAGATAAAAATGGTAATGGTACAGGAGAGTATGCTCCAAATGGTGCAGATACATTTGTATTTGATACAGATAACTCAAATAACTATGCAACATCTGATGTAAATACTTATTTAAATACAACATATTATGATGAAATTAATAGTATATATCAAGATATGATATATGAAACTAAATATAATGTAGGTGGTATTAGTACATATACTAATATAGCACCTAAAGCAATGTATAATGAAGAAATAGTAACTAAAACAACAGATAATTATAATTTTGGTATAATTAATCCAAGTGATTACTTTTATGCAACAGACCAAAGTTATTGGGGACTCGTAAACTATACAGGTAACTTAGCAGATACAAATGATTTTTTTGAAAATGAAGAAGCAAAAAGTGATAACTGGCTTAGTACACTAGGATCAGATGGTTTTGAGTGGACAATGAATCCAAGTGGAAGTACTAATGATACATTAATGCATATAAGATATACAGGATTTACTAGTTCATATGATAGTTTAGCAACTAATAGTTATGCATTAAGACCAACTTTATATTTAAAAACAAATGTAGGTGTTAAAAGTGGAATGGGTACAGAAGAAAGTCCTTTTAGGTTATATCAAGAGCCGCCTAGAAATATAACGCAAGCAATACTTGAAGATAATGGAGGAGCATCAGTAATAGAAGCAAAAGCAGACCCTGACTTTGCAACAGTAGCAGACACAGCAGAAGAAACAGGAATGTGGTCAATGCCAGATGATTATGGAACAAGTTACTACTTTAGAGGAGCAGTAGATAATAACTGGGTGCATTTCGCAGGTTACTACTGGAGAATAGTAAGGATTAATGGAGATGGATCAGTAAGGGTAATATATTCAGGAGTAGATGCACCACTAGAATCAGAAAAAGTAGGGAAATTAGATAGTGGTGAACACGATGCTAATACAGATACAGAAATAGATACAGGAGAGGCATTTAACCCAACATATAATAATAATGCCTATGTAGGGTATATGTACACAGTAGGAGAGAGGCAAGGACTAAGTACATCAAGTCCTATAAAAACATTATTGGAAAATTGGTATACTACAAACTTAACAAGTTATGATAATATAATCGCAGATAATCTATTTTGTTATGATAGAAGTTTAGCAACAAGTGGATTTCAAAATTCAACTTATGGCTCAGCTAATGGAAGTTATACAGGAACAGGAATAGGAATAAGTACAACATTATATGGAGGAGCAGGAAGAGTAACAGCTTCATCAAGTACATTTGGTCCAGGAGGAAGTGGTCCAGAGTTAACATGTCCAAGTAAAGAAGATGCATATACGAAAGAAGATACAGAAAAAGGAAATGGAGCAATAGAACAAAAGATAGGCCTATTAAGTGTAGATGAGGCAGTAGCTTCAGGGCTAGCCCCAGTCAAAACAACCAATAGTAACTATTTGTATACAAATAGTCACTATTGGTTAGGCTCCCCGTTCGGTTTCGCTTCTGATGGCCGTGCTAGTGTCTGGTATGTCCATTCCGCTGGCCTCCTGAGCAGCGACTATGTGTACCTCGCTGCGGCTGGCCTTCGTCCAGCAGTTTCCATCTCAAATCTGGCCTCTGTAAGTGGAAGTGGAGAGTGGAATGACCCATATGTGGTTGAATAATAAAGGGAGGAAGAAAAACTTCGACTCTTAATAAGTAAGGGCAAACCCCTTTGCCCTTACACCTATGTTTGATGGAAAAACTAAGTACTTTAGGGGAAGACCTAAGTTATAAACGCCGCGTTAAGCGGCGCGAACCTACTTGTTTTTTTAAGAAGGTTTACTACGTAATAATTGTAATAATAATAAAATGATTTAAATAAAAAGGAAAGTGATAAAATGAAAGTATTATGTATAGGACATGCTGCTTATGATATTAATTGTTTTATGGATGAGTATCCAGTTGAAAATAGTAAATATAGAGTAAGTGAAAAACAAGAAGGATCTGGAGGACAGATAACTAATCAAGCTATTGTTTTAGGTAAATGGAACATTGAAACATATTTAGCTGCTGCGGTTGGATCTGATCACTATGGTGATGTAATTAAAAAAGAACTTGAAAACTTTAATATTAAAACTGATTTTATTGAAACAAACTTTGATAAAGGAACAAGTAATGCAATAGTTATGGTTAATAAAACAAATGGATCTAGAACAGTACTTAATATTACTCCACTAGAAAAAGCGCCTAAACTTAAGAAGGAAGACTTTAATATAGAACCTGATGTAATATTAACTGATGGATATGAATATCATGCAAGTATGACTGCGATAAATAAGTATCCAAATGCAATATCTATAATAGATGCAGGAAATCCTTTAGTTGAAGTAATAGAGCTTGCTAAAGCATGCTCATATATTGTTACATCTAAAGTATTTGCTGAAAAAGTATCTGGTTTAAAATTTGATTTTAATGATTCAAGAAGTATGTTAAATGTTTATAATAAATTAAAAGAAAAATATCCTAAAAGTGAAATAGTAATTACTTTAGAAGATAAAGGAGCGCTATACTCAAGTAATAATCAAATAAAAGTTATGCCTGGTATAAAAGTAGATGTAAAAGATACTACTGGTGCTGGAGATGTATTTCATGCAATGTTTTGTTATGGTGTTTTAAATAAATATGAACTGGAAAAAGCTATAGCACTTGCTAATGTAGCTGCTGGGCTTTCTTGCATGCAAATGGGTAGTAAAGCATCTATTCCATCGCTTGCTGATGTAATAACGTATTATAATAATAAAATGGGGGAAAAACATGGAGTTAATACTAACCAGCAAAACCCCCAAGCTTGATTTACATGAAGAAATAGTTACTATGGTTAACTCTTTAGTAACTGAATTTATTAAAGATAATTATAAAATGGGGGAAAAAGTAGTACGTATAGTACATGGTAAAAGTACTAATATACTTACTAGGGAAGTTCATTTAGTACTTAGTAAAAATAAATTAATAAAAGAATATAGTTTGAATAGATGGAACTTAGGTGAAACTATTGTAGTGATAAAGGATAAGTAATCCTTTTTTATTTATTGAAATGTAAAAAATAATATGATAATATATTTTTAGGAGATGAGATAGTGGATAAATTAAATAATGATGAATATATGTTTTACTATAATAATTTAGGACCTGTTATAGCAGTTTTACTTAGTAAGGTTTATAATAAGGAATATAAGTATGTTTTTGATATTCCTAGTGGTAATGAAACTTTTTTAGGTTATATAACGTGTAGTGAAGAAAATGTAGAAATTATCTTAGGAGTACTTTCTTCTTATAGTAGTATATATAATATAGATTATAACTCTTATGTAGATTTTACTATAGATAATAGACCATTTTTAATGGAAAATGATTATGAAGTAGTATATGATTTTATTACTTCTTTAATTGAATATAGAATATTTAATAATAAAAAAGAAATAACCGAAGTAGAAATGTTAGAATTTTTAAATAGATATTTAAAAATTAATAATTATCAAAAAGTCCTATAAACAGGGCTTTTCAGGACACTTGACAAGTGTCTTTATTTTTGATAAAATTTATTTCCAATGGTATATAACAATAAATTTGACAAAATGTATCAAATGTGTTATAATATTTGTGTAGTAGGGGGTATTACATATGAAGGGATTTGTATTAGATTACATTGATGAAAACGAATATAGGAAGTTAGAAAGAGCTTTAAAGAAGTATAATATGCTTGCGTTTAAGAAATTAAACTTTGATTATTATCCTCTTTTAAGAAGTGGTAAAGTAATAGGTGAATTAATTTCTAGTAATAAAGACAACAATTCTGAAACTTATGAACTTAAGTTACCAAGTGATAAAACATTTGCTCAAATACATGGTGATGTTACACTTGTTTATACTATTCATAAAAAGGAAAAAACCGTTATACTTGAAAAGATTACACCAGAGCATATTTTACTTGAAGGTCATAGAACTGAGCTTGCTACCTATAAAGGTATAATGATTAGTAAATCAAATCAAGCTAAAGATATGTTTAAAATTGATTTACTTAACATGTTACAAGATAACAAGTAATAATACTTGTTTTTTGTTTACTCTAGATTTTTACTTTAAAATTTGATACAATTTAGTTATGAAAATAATTGTTAAAGAAAAAGAATTAGATTTAATAATCAAATACAAAAATATTAAAAATATTTATTTTCGTGTGGATGAAAAAAATAACTTAGTAGTATCTGCTCCGCTTAAGATGAGGGAAAGTGAAGTTAATTCATTAATTAAGAAAAATGAGACATCTATTTATGAACTTTATAAAGCTCAAAAAAAGAAAAATGAGTATAATGAAAAGTTTTATTACTTAGGTAAAGAATATAAAGTTAAGTTTGTAGAAAACCTTCCTAAAGTGGGTTTTAAAGATGATACTGTATATGCATCTAATATTGATGCATTAAATAAGTTTTGGCTTGATGAATGCCATAAAGTATTTAATGGAGAAGCAGGGCTTTGCAAAAAATGTTTTGCATCACTTCCTGAGTTTAAAATAAAAGTACGTAAGATGAAAACTAGATGGGGAGTATGTCATACTAGAAAAAAAGAGATAACACTTAATAGTGAGCTTTTAAAAAAAGATTTAAAGATTATAGATTATGTAATTATTCATGAAATGTGTCATTTTTATGAGGGTAATCATGGTAAAGCGTTTTGGGATTTAGTTGGTGCTGCTTGTCCTAATTATAAAGAATTAAAAAAACTACTTAAAAAGTAAAAATGATAGATAACTATGAAAAAGTAGGTAAAAATTTGATTTTTTCATAGTTATCTATCAAAATGAGGTAAAGTGTATGAATATAATAAGTATTAAAAATCCTAAGGTTAAGTATTGGGAAAAATTAAAATTAAAAAAATATAGAGATGAAGAAGGTGTTTTTTTAATTGAAGGAGACCATTTAGTAGATGAAGCTTTAAAAAGAAATTTAGTTTTGGAGTTGATTGTCTTAAATGGTAATTATAATTTTAAAAATAAATATTTAGTTACTAAAGAAATTATGAAAAAAATCTCTAATCAAGTTACAACTCCAACTGTTGCTGCAGTTGTAAAAAAACTAGATGAAAAAGATATTGAGGGTAATATAATAATACTTGATAACTTACAAGATCCAGGAAACCTTGGAACTATTATAAGAAGTGCAGCTGCTTTTAAATTTAAAAATATAATTTTAGGTGATGGAACAGAGGATTTATATAATGATAAAGTTATAAGGGCTACTGAAGGATTACTTTTTGAAATGAACTTTTTAAAGAGAAATATTATAGATTATTTAAGTATACTTAAAAATGATAATTATTTACTTGTTGGTACAGATGTTTCTATTGGAG
This sequence comes from uncultured Muribaculaceae bacterium, assembly GCA_964371745.1. GTDB lineage: Bacteria > Bacillota_I > Bacilli_A > RF39 > UBA660 > CAKOSP01. The sequence goes on along the minus strand of CAYJNS010000034.1, from coordinate 29 downwards.
ATAATATAAAAGATTATACCAATGAAAAA
>CAYJNS010000033.1:0-12088 GCA_964371745.1 uncultured Muribaculaceae bacterium | reverse complement strand
ATATAATATAGCTATAAATATTTTTGAAAACTTAAATGTGTTTTGTAATAATTATTTAAGTCTAATTATAAATATCCCTAAAATGAATTTATTTTTAGTTGGATTATATTATATAACTTCATTATTAATTTTAAATAAAAATAATAAATATATAGTTTTTATACTTTTTATATTATTAATTAATAAAATGATTCCTCTTTTAGATGATAAATACTATTTTTATTATCTAGATGTAGGACAAGGTGATTCAAATATATTAATATCACCTTATAAAAAAGAAGTTATAATGATTGATACTGGAGGTAATAAAAATTATAATGTAAGTGATAATACAATTCTTTTTTTAAAAAGTTTAGGAATAACTAAAGTTGATATATTAGTTCTTACTCATGGAGATAGTGATCATTTACTAGATGCCCTAAATGTAATTAATGAATTATCTATTGAAAGTATTATGATAAATAATAATGAAATAAACGATTTAGAGCAAAAGATCATATCAACTAATATTAAAGAAGTAGAAAATATAAATTTAAAATATTTTAAAGCAAATAATTTAAATGAGCATATAGGTGATGAAAATAATTCTAGCTTAGTATTTTATTTTAATATTTATAATATCAGCTTTTTATATACTGGAGATATAGGGTTAGCACCATTGAAAAAAATAATTAATAAATATGAATTTAATATAGATGTATTAAAATTATCTCATCATGGTTCTAAAAATAATACTGATAGGTTTATACTTAATGAATTAAATCCAAAAATTTCTATAATTGAGGTTGGTAGGAATAATTTTTATAATCATCCACACGTTGAAGTTATTAATTTATTAAATGATTTAAATATTAAAACATATAGAACTGATTTAGATGGAAGTATAAAGTTAGAATTATCTGAAAATAAGTTTAACATTTATACATATTTACCATAATATATAATATCACTATTTATAGTGTTAATATATATGAAGAACAATTTTATTTGTTCTTTTTTTGTTGAAATTTATATAATAGATTTTTATTAAATGAAAAGGAGTATAAAATACTTGATATAGCTTTATATTACATGATATACTTTTTATATGAATTAGGAGACAGGCATATGAATCATAGTATTGAATATTTAATAATAAAACTATTTGAAGCTAATGAAATAATTAATTATGAAACTGAAGGTATAATTGAATCTATAAATAAATTAGTATTAAAATATGAACTAGATATTGTAATAGATGAAAATTCAATTATCCTAGTTTCAAAAAATAAAATTGAGGAAAACTTAAAAGTTATTATTGGTATAAAAGATGTATATAATGTAAACTATGCATCTACTTGGTGTACAAATGAGGTAAAAGTATTTTTTGTAAAGTTTTATTCAAATAAAAAGATTATGGCTTGGTATGAAAAAACATTAGATTATACAAAAAATATAGGAATAAGGATAGGTCATATTGAAATAAATGATTTTGAAAATTGTCCTTATTTTAATGAAAAGACACTACTCAAATTACAAAATAGTAACTTAGTTAAACTAACTAAACTTGCGCTTGAAAATCAACGAAAAAAGAAAGTATATGAATTATGAAATTAAATGAAGTAGATAGAAGTAAACTCTCACCAATGATGCTACAGTGGGCTGAGATTAAAGATAAGTATAAAGATGAACTTATTTTTTTCCGTTTAGGAGATTTTTATGAATTGTTTTTTGAAGATGCAACTTTAGCATCTCATGAATTAGAACTTACCTTAACGGGTAAAGTAGCGGGACTTTCATCTAGAGTTCCTATGTGTGGTATTCCATATCACTCAGTAAAATCCTATTTAGAAAAATTAGTTAACAAAGGATATAAAGTTGCTATAGCAGAGCAATTAGAAGATGCTAAAAATACTAAAGGCATGGTAAAAAGGGGAGTAGTAAGTGTTGTTTCAAAAGGTACTATTGCTGATTTTGAATTACTAGATGAACATAGTGAATCGTTTATTGGAAGCGCAATATTATTTAGTGATATGTACTTATTAACTTATGTAGATATATCTACAGGTAATTTAAAAAATATAAAATTAAATCCACTAGATGAAGTTTTAATTAATGAAATAATAAGTTTAAATATAAAAGAAATTATTTTATTAAATAATGAAAATATTTCTTTAATTGATATTCTTAAAAATAAATATTTTATAGATGTTATATTTTCAAGTGATTTACTAGATTATGATATTCCCCAGTTTTTATGTGAAATTGATTCAAGAAGTTCAATGGGCGTTAAACATTTATTTTATTATTTAAAAGAAAAACTTTTAAAAGATTTGAATCACATAAATGAAATTGAAGAAAAAAATAAACTTGAATTTTTAGAAATGGATATTCATAGTATTAGAAATTTAGAATTAGTTGAAACTCTTAGATTAAAAGAAAGACAATATAGTTTAATTTGGCTTATTGATAAAACTAAGACTGCGCTTGGTTCAAGAAAGTTAAAAAATTGGTTATTAAATCCTTTAAAAGATGAAAAGGCATTAAATAAAAGATATGACATGATTGAAAAGTTAAATACTGAATTCATTTTAAAAGATAATTTAAGAATTCTTTTATATGAAGTATATGATTTAGAAAGATTAGTTGGTAAAACTATGAATGGGTCACTTAATGCAAGAGATTTACTTCAATTTAAATATAGTTTAAAAGTGCTTCCGGATATAAAAGAAATTATAGAAAAGTTAGGTTTTAATTATGATTTTTCACTTCATTTAAATGTTTATAATATTTTAGAAATGGCCATTAGAGAAGATCCGCCGATTACTTTAAAAGAAGGATATATCATAAAAGATGGTTATAATGAAAAGTTAGATGATTTAAAATCTATTAGAAGTGGTGGAAAAGAGTTTGTTGCAAGATTTGAACAGCAAATAAAAAGTGAAACAGGTATTAAAAATTTAAAAGTAGGATTTAATAAAGTATTTGGTTATTACATTGAAATAACAAATTCATCACTTAAAGAAATAAAACCTGAGTTTGGTTTTGAAAGAAAACAAACTTTAACGGGTGCTGAAAGATTTATTTCACCTCTTTTAAAAGAGCAAGAAAGTATTATTTTAAATGCAGAAGAGAAAATTAATGATTTAGAATATAAATTATTTTTAGAAGTTAAAGAAATTATAAAAAAAGAATTAATTGAAATTAAAAAGACAGCGAATACATTAAGTGAAATAGATGCGATAACATCACTTGCTCATATTGCGGATGAATATAAACTAGTAAGACCTACATTTAATCAAGATGGAATTATAGATATAAAAGATGGAAAACATCCAGTAGTTGAAATAGTTAGTAATAATGAGTATGTTCCAAATGATTGTTTAATGGATAAATCAAGTCAAACGTTATTGATTACAGGTCCTAATATGAGTGGTAAATCAACGTATATGAGGCAACTTGCTATAATAATTATTTTAGCTCAAATAGGATCGTTTGTCCCAGCTAAAAGCGCTAACTTATCTATAATAGATAAAATATTTACCCGCATTGGAGCGTCTGATGATTTAGTTTCTGGAGAGTCTACATTTATGGTAGAAATGAAAGAAGCAAAAAATGCTATAGCAAACGCAACTGAAAATAGTTTAATATTGTTTGATGAATTAGGTAGGGGTACTGCTACATATGATGGAATGGCTATTGCAAGAGCAATACTGGAATATGTTAGTGAAAAGATTAAATGTTTTACGCTATTTTCTACTCACTATCATGAATTAACGGAACTTGAAATTAAGTTTTCAAATATAAAAAATATTCATGTAAGCGCTATTGAAGAAAATGATAAGTTAATATTTTTACATAAGATTAAAAGTGGACCTGTAGATAAAAGTTATGGAGTACATGTTGCATCTTTAGCTAATTTACCAAAAGATTTAATAAAAAGAGCTAATATTCTTTTGAATAATTATGAAAATAGTACTAATGCTAAAGATGATAATAATTTACAGTTATCAATGTCTTTTAATTCACCAAAAGAAGAAAGCGATGTAGAAAAGGAAATTAAAAACTTAGATCTTTTAAATATAACACCAATAGAGGCTTTGAATATTTTATATAAATTAAAAGATGATATTAAAAAATAGATTTTTATCTATTTTTTTTATAATAATTTTTCTTTTTTAAGTGCTAAATAATTTAATATAATAACAAATATTATATTGATAATTTCTGCAATTACAAGAGAATATAAACCTATATTACATAATGATAAAATAATTAATATAACTAGTTTTAATACAACACCATATAAAGTAATTCTAAAGGCAAGTTTGGCTTTATTAATTGCTTGTAACGCTGAATAAAATATTCCTTCTAAATAAAATATTGCAAAAAATGGGGCTAAAATTTTTATATAATCACTACCAGTAGTTGTATTATATAAAATCATTAAAAATTCATCTCTAAAAAAATATATAATTAAAGAAAATATCATTCCACAAAGAAAAGTAAATATAAGAGATTGTTTTATTCTTCTTCTAACCATATCTTTATTACCGCTTGAGTTATGTTTACTTATTTCAGGTATAAGAGTTTGACTAATTGCTTGAATGAAAAATGCTGGAGCAGTAAGTAGAGGAATTGCATAAGCATTATATGCCCCGTATTCTGATAAAACAAATGTTGATGTATAACCAGTTATTACTAAAAAGTTCATTAAAATAATAGGTTCAAAAAAATAACCAATATTACCAATAACTCTACTTGAAACAGTTGGCACTGAAAGGGATAATATATCATTTCTTATATTTTTAGAATATTTTAAATCTTCTTTTTTAATTATTACTTTCTTAGGCATAAAAAATAAAAATATAATTACACTAAAAGTTTCACTAATAATAGATAACAGTATTAAGCCAATTACAGCGTGCATCATACTTATTTCAAGAAGTTTAGATATCATCACAATTATTATCCCAAGCCTAAGTATTTGTTCTAAAATATTAGATATCATATATGGCATTGCTTTTTGTTTTCCTAAAAAATAACCTTTAATAATGGATGAAATCGATACAAAAGGAAGCGTTAAACTCATAGCAATAAGTAAGTATTTTGCTCTTGGTTCATTTAAAAGTGTAATAGCTAAAAAGTCACTAAAACATACTATAAATAATATTAGTAAAAAATTAATTATAAAAATGATTATACAGGCATTTCCCATAATTGAAATACTTCTTTTTTTACCTTCAGCAACTAGCTTTGATATAGTGATAGGTAAAGCAAGAGTGGCTAAAGTTATTAATAGACCATATGTAGGCATTACAAGCGCAAATAAAGAAATGCCATCAGGTCCAACTTCTCTTGTATAAATAATTCTAATTATAAAACCTATACAACGAGTTAAAAAACCACCAATAAGTAGTATAAGTGTTGATTTTATAAAGATATTTTTTTTATTCATTAATTTCTCCCTTTAAAAATATTTAATTTTGTTATATAATAAATATATGATTAAAGGTGATAAATTATGGATGAAATAACATTCAAATCAATAACAGATTTATATAAAAGATTACTACCAGCTTTAAATGATAGAAAATTTGAGTTAAAAAGAATTAATATAATTACATCAGAAAAAGAAATATGGCAGTATTTAAAAGATAATATATGGACTTCTTCAATAGATTTATCACTTGATAAAATGGTAAGTGACATATTTAATTTTGAAATTGAAAAGTTTTTAGAGCATAGGAGTAATAATGGTTAAATTTAAAGATTTAGAAAAAAAATTAAAAAAATATGATATAGATAAAATAAAAGATGCATACTTGTATGCACTTGATGAGCATAAAGATATAAAAAGATTAACTGGTGAAGATTATATTACGCATCCACTTGAAGTTGCTAATATACTTATTGATTTAAATGTAGATCAAACAACTATTATTTGTGCACTTTTACATGAAACTATAAATAATGGTAATGCTACATATGAAGTATTAAAAGAAAACTTTGGAGAAGAAGTAGCGCATATTGTAGATATTGTTTCTAAAATAAATAAGTTAGAATTACAAGATGATACAGAGTCATCTGCGGCATACTTAAGAAAAATATTAGTTGGAATGGCAGATGATGTAAGAGTTTTATATATTAAACTTGCAGATAGACTTCATAATATGAGAACTAACTGGGCAGTTAATCCTAAAAAACAAAAAAGAAAAGCTAAAGAAACAATAAATATACTTGTTCCTATAGCGCATAGACTAGGTATGAATGGTATAAAAAGTGAACTTGAAAATTTATGTTTACAGTATTTAAAACCAGAAGTATATAGTGATATAGTAGAAAAGTTAAATGCAACAGTTGAAGAGCTTACTCATGAACTAAATAATATGAAAGAAAACATCTCAGAACTTTTAGAAGAAAGTAATTTGAAGTTTGAAATAAAAGGTCGAGTTAAAAGTATATATAGCATTTATCAAAAACTACTAACAGGAAGAACATGGGATGATATTTATGATATTTTAGCACTTAGAGTATTTGTAAATAAAGAAAGTGAGTGTTATACAGCTGTAGGTTTAATTCACTCTAAATATAGACCCATTGCTAAAAGATTTAAAGATTATGTAGCGTCACCTAAGTCAAATTTATACCAATCACTTCATACAACTGTATTTGGCGATAACGGTAAGCTTTATGAAGTTCAAATAAGAACCTATGAAATGGATGAAATTGCTGAAAAAGGTATAGCATCTCACTGGTCATATAAAGAAAAAGGTTCACGTAAAATACAAACTATGATGGAACAAAAACTTGAAATGTTTAGAACTATAATTGAGGCTAATAATGAATCAAGTGATAGTGATTTTGAAAAAGTACTTGAAAATGATTTTTTTACGGAAACAATTTATGTATATACACCTAAAGGAGATGTGGTAGAACTTCCAAAGGGAGCATCGCCAATAGATTTTGCATATAGAATACACTCTTATGTAGGTGATACTACAGTTGGCGCTATTGTAAATGATAAAATAGTTAGTTTTTCATATGAACTTCAAGATGGCGATATAGTAAAAATTAATACATCAAATACTGGTAAACCTAATAAAGAGTGGTTAAATATAGTTAAAACTAGCCAAGCTAAAAATAAAATAAAATCATATTTTTCTAAAGAATTTAAAGCTGACTATATTATAAAAGGTAAAGCATATTTAGAAAAAGAATTAAGAAAAAGACATTTGGCATATGATGAAGTTCTTAGTACTAATAATTTAAGTAAAATACTTAGAGACTTAAAATTAGAGTCTATTGATGATCTTTTCTTAGCGGTAGGTTCTTTAAGATATACATCTGGTTATATAATTAATTTAGCAACTGAGGATAAAACAAAATTACAAGATAATTTTATAGATAAAGATAAAAGGAAACAAAACTATAAAAAAACAAATAAAGGTGATATCATTGTTAATGGTGAAAAAAACATTTTGATAAACTTTGCTGGATGTTGTAATCCTGTTAAGGGTGAAAAAATAATTGGTTATATTACTAAGGGGCAGGGTATTACAATTCATAGATATGACTGTGATAATGTTGATCCAAATAGTGAAAGAGTTTTAGAAGTAGAATGGAACTATGAAACAGATAATTCATATAATACTAAAATATATATATTAGTATCTCAGGATAAAAATATTTTACCATCTTTAATTGAAACAGCAACTAAACAAAATATAAATATATTTGCTTTTAATACAATTTATGCAGATGATAAAACTATTTATGAGATAAATGTTAGAGTTAAGAGTATGGATAACTTAGAAGGTTATATGAATCAAATTATGAGAATTAATAATGTTAAAAACGTGTCTAAAAAGATGACTGATTTATAAAAGTGCTTTATTAAGTACTTTTTTGTTTGTATATACACTTGAATAAATGCTTAAAAAATGATATTATATTTATAATAAGTGAGGATAGATATGGAAGAAAAATTAAAAACTGAAAAGTTAAATGATAATACTATCAAAGAGGAAGTCGTAGATATAAAAAAAGAAGGTAAGAAAAAGAAAAAAGATAAAAAACCTTTAACTAAAAAACAAAAAATAATAATTATAGTAGCATCCGCTATATTAGTTGGTATTATTATATTTTTAGTTTGGTTTTTTATATTAAGAAACGAAGAAGAAAAAGAAACGCCTAAGGAAGACCCTGGTATAGTAATTGAGCTTAATAATTATCGTTATGATAATGGCAAACTTATATTTTTAGATTCTAATAATAAAGAAATTGGTACATATGAATGCATAAATAAAAATCAAGAAAAATGTATGTTAGCTTTATATAGTCAAGAAGAAGTTTTAGCGGGTACTAAATATTTAGATGAAACAGGAGAGGTTATGCACCTTAATACAGCTGTTTATCTAAATGAATATGTTTTAATAAATGATTTTGAAAATGAAGAAGATAAAAGTGTAATTTTATACAATTTAAAAACTAATGAAGTAGTAGGAACATACTTAGAAGTTAAAAGAATGAGTTCTACTCAACTTATTTTGAAAAATACTGATAATTTATATGGTGTTATTGAACTATTAACTGGTGAAGTAAAAATGGTTGTAGAGTTTGAATATGACTATTTAGGCATATTAGAATCAATGAATAATATTGCATATGAAAAAGATGGTAAATATGGACTAGTTGATCAAACTGGAACGCAGAAGGTAAGTAATTTAAGTAATGAAATAATAAGTTATAATGATAAGAACTTAGTAGTAAGTGGTAATAACAATGATTATTCTTTATATGATTATCAAAAAGAAAAATTACTAGATAAAGAGTTTGATTTTATAACTATTGATAGTAATTATATTTATTTATATGAAAAAGACAATTTATATATAAGAGATTTATCGCTTAACAAACTTAATGAAGAAGCATTTTCTGTAGATAGTGAAAATGGTTATTTAGATAGTGTAACACTTGATGAGAATTATTCAATAAAAGAAACTAATAAATTAATTGAAATTACTGAAGATAGTGGAATAGTATCATTTAAAACAAATAATGATACTTATAATGTAAACATATATGAAATTAATTTAAGTTCTACATATAACTATGTAAGTTATATTGATCAGGTTTTATATTTTTATAGTGATGAAGCTAAAGAAGAACTACTAGGAAAGTATACTTGTGATAATAAAAATATAGTAGAAAGTGATACAAAAAGTTTTACAAACTGTTTTATAGCAAAAGAATCTAATAATTTAAATAGAGTTAATAAAAAAGATACAGTTGGATATATTCCAATATATAATAATACATTTGCTTTTATTCAAGATAAGAAAAATTTATCTACATCTAATAGTATTATTTTATATAATATAGCTGAAAGTAAAAATCTTCCTACATATGACTCTATAGATGTAGGTTATTATAATACAACTGATAATATAGTTTTAGCTGAGGCAAACAACTTACTTATTTATGCATCAAATACAAATAAGTTATTTGGAGTATTAAAGTTAAATGGGGCATCTATTACTGGTTTAATACCATTTGAATATAAAACTATTGAATATTTAGGTGATGTATTTTTAGCAACAAAAGAAGATGAAACACAAGGGTTATATGATCAAACTGGTAAAACTATATTAGATCCAACTATCGGTATTAAAAATGAAATAATAGATTATACAGGTGGGTATATTAAAGTAAAAGATTCATCTAATAACTATTTAGTTTATTCAACTTCTGGTAGTATTATAAGTGACCCGGCAGTAGATATAAAACTAGGATCAAATGTTTATGCATCACTTTTATCTACGAATAAAATAGATGTATATAAATACGCTAATGGTAAAACTAGTATTTTAGCAAATCAAATAGATTATACTGGCGCATCTTTTGATTTGCTTGATAAAGGATCAAGTGGTTTTGAAATATCTATTAAAGATAGTGATGGAAAACAAATAAGCATTTATAAGTATAACGCTAGTGGAGTGGAAATAAATTAATTATGAAAAAAGATAAGCCAGTACTTATTATTATAATTATTTTACTTATTATCTTTGTTCCTCTTTCTACGTATGGAATATATTTAAAAGTAACAGTTCCAGAAGAAGTTAAAAAAACTAATGATTTAACCTTTTATGATGGAGATACTGCAATAGGTGGATATGAGTGTATAATTAGTGGGTGTAATTACGCTAAAAGTATAGGTGAAGAAGAAACTTTAAACTCTTATAAAGGTGAAGAAGAGTATGTTATGAAAGTGATAAATTCTTCTTATGCTTTTATAAGTGATAATAATAAAATAATTTTATATGATATATTAATAGATACTAAAGTAACGGAATTTAATAATATTAAATATTATGATAAAAATAATACAAGTAATTTATTATTTTTACAAAATAATGAAGGATTATGGGGAGCTATATCTCTTAAAAACTTTAAAGTTGTAATTCCTTATGAATATGATTATTTGGCTTTAGCAAATAATATGCAAAATAATTTAATAGATGCAAGTACAATAATTGCTAAAAAAAATAATGCATATTTTTTAATAAATGATGATAATGAAGTACTAAGTAGTAGTTATATAAATTTAATTACTGACTATAACGATAATATATTAATAAGTAATAATAAAGTATATGATTATGATAATAATGATTTATTATCTAATATTATAATAAAAGAAATAATTTATTTAGAAAATTATTATGTAATAATTGATACAGAAAGTAATTTATATGTATATAGTAAAGACTTTACTAATTTAATTACAAGTATAATCGTACCAAGTTATACATCTATTGAAGTAAAAGATAATTTTAATTTAGAAGTATATTTAGATAATGAGTTATATCAAAGTCTTACTGTAAAGTAGAAAGGTATTAGATGGAAGAAATTAAAAAACCAAAAAAGAAATTAAAGATAACTATATTCATTGTATCAGTTTTAACTTTAGTTATAAGTTTATCTTATGCTTTTTTAGCTCTCTTAGAATCACCTGGAGCAAGTACCAATATTACTGTTGGTAATGATGAAGTTGAAAGTTTAAAGTTTACTAAAGGTGATGATATAGCACTTTCAGTTAATTTATTTAATTTTGGTGAAGGTGATGGTTCCCTTTCATCTGTTACTACATCAAGTGCAACGCTTACTGCAGGAGAAGAAGCAGCAACTAAAAATTATCAAGTATATTTTTTAATAAAAGAAAACACTTATAACTATACACATAATGAAAGTACTCCAGAATTAGTACTTACTGTAACTGATCCAAGTGGTAATATTATAACTAATATAGATGATTTAAATCCAATAACAGTAACTGATTCTTTAACAGGAGAAGATATAACAGGTTTTGATGCAACAACACATACTGGTTTAATTAAAATAAAAGAAGACCAAGTAATATCTACTACATCAAGTACTACTGGAACTACTCAAAACTGGAATATAAAACTAACTTATATAAATCTTCCAACTAGTCAAAATGATAATGCAGAAAGTGTATTTGATGCAGAGTTAATACTTCAAGAAGAAAAGAAAGTAATGTTTAATGAATATTTATTAGCTAACCATACACAGGCTGATGGACTAATACAACATACATCAAGTATAGCAACATCAGCACAAGATAATAATTATAGATATAGTGGAACAAATCCAAATAATTGGGTATGTTTTGGTAGCGATGAAACTACTTGTCCAGAAGCAAATAAATATAGAATACTAGGAATATATAATATAGGTGGAGAAAATAAAGTGAAGCTTATAAAAGAAACAGCAGCTATTACTAATCAAGCATTTGATGGGGGAGATGATAATAGATGGGAAGGAGCAGATCCAGCAAGTGCAACAGATGATGCAGATATTAATATATATTTAAATAATACATTTTACAATGCAATTCCAAGTAATTATCAAAGTGTGATATCAACTGAGAAGTTAAATATAGGATCTATTCCATATGATATAACATATAAACCATATAATTTTTATGAAAAAGAAGTTTTAGCACAGACTGTGCAAAGTTATAATATAGGGTTAATGTATCCAAGTGATTATTTCTATGGAGCAAGTGAAAGTTATTGGGGATTAT
>CAYJNS010000032.1:0-12169 GCA_964371745.1 uncultured Muribaculaceae bacterium | reverse complement strand
ATGTTCCGTGTGATGTTTGTAAAGGTAAAAGATATAACGCTGAAACTTTAGAAGTAAAATATAAAAATAAAAATATACATGAAGTATTAGATATGAGAATTAGTGAAGCTTTAAAATTTTTTGAAAATGTTCCGAAAGTGTATACTAAATTAAAAGTATTAGAAGACGTAGGTCTTTCATATATGAAATTAGGACAAAGTGCTCCAACACTTTCAGGTGGTGAAGCAGGGCGTGTTAAACTTGCTAAAGAATTACAAAAAAAACCTACAGGTAAATCTATATTTATTCTAGATGAACCTACTACAGGACTACATCAAGATGATGTAAAAAAACTACTTGTTATAATAAACAGAATAGTAGACCATGGAGATACAGTATTAATTATTGAACATAACTTAGATGTTATAAAACAAGCAGATCATATAATTGATTTAGGTCCAGAAGGTGGTAATAAAGGTGGAATGATTGTTGCTACTGGTAAACCTGAAGAAATTATTAAAGTAAAAGAATCTTTTACTGGAGAATTTTTAAAAAAGATATTATAACTTGACTTTTTATCATCTTAAAATATATAATTAAACAAGATATATAAATAATTTGAAGGAGGTATATAATGAATCCAGTTTTAATAAAAATAGGATCACTTGAAATAATGTGGTATTCAGTACTTATATTACTTGGAGCAATACTTGGAATAGTATTACTTATAAAAGAAGGTAAAAAATTTAATTATGATAAAGATTTTATTTTTAACATGGCTTTTTGGACAATTATATTCGGCTTTTTAGGAGCAAGAATTTATTATGTTATTTTTAATTTCTCAATATATCAAGATGATTTTTTATCTATATTTAAAATATGGGAAGGTGGACTTGCAATTCATGGTGGTATAATTGCTGGACTTATTACCATTGTAGTATACTGTAAAAAATATAGCACAAACTATATTAAGCTACTAGATATGGTAGTGCCATCTGTATTAATTGCTCAAGCAATAGGTAGATGGGGTAACTTTTTTAATAGTGAAGCCCATGGTCCTGTTACAACTATAGAAAATTTACAAAGTTTTTTAATACCAGAATTTATTATAGATGGAATGTTTATTAATGGTAATTATTATCATCCTACATTTTTTTATGAATCTTTATGGTGTTTATTAGGTTTTATAATTGTCATATTAATTAGAAAATTAAAATATATTAAATGTGGACAAATAATAGCGTTTTATTTAATGTGGTACAGTGTTGGAAGATTCTTAATTGAATCTTTAAGAACTGATTCACTTATGTTTGCTGGAGTAAAAGTTGCTCAAATGATTTCAATTCTACTTTTCTTAACTGGATTAATAATAACAATTATTTTACTTAGAAAAAGTAAATTTGAAAATTTATATAATGCTGAAGAAGGCGTTACTAAATTATAAGAAAGGATTTTAATATGTATGATGTTATAATAATTGGAATGGGTATATCTGGTATATCAGCTGCACTATATGCTAAGGGTGCAAATTTAAAAGTTAAAATGTTTGAAGGAAGAATGCCAGGTGGTCTTTTAAATAATATTGATGAAGTTGATAACTATGCAGGTTTCACAAAAATAAAGGGACCAGACTTTGCGATGAATTTATTTAATCAAGTAAATGAAATGAAAATAGATTACGAAAATACTGAAGTTAAAAAAATTGAAGTAGATAATGAAATAAAAAAAGTTTATACAAATGATAATGTATATGAAGCAAAAAATATAATTATTGCTACAGGAAGAAGTCCTAAACCATTAGGCCTTGAAGGTGAAGAAAAGTTTTTTGGAAAAGGTATAAGTTACTGTGCTTTATGTGATGGCAACTTTTACAAAGATAAAACTGTAGCTGTTGTAGGTGGAGGTAATAGTGCGCTTCAAGAAACATTATATTTATCAAAGATAGTTAAAAAAGTATATATGATAGTAAGAAGAGATAGATTTAGTGGAAATAAAGAACTAATTGATGAAGTTAATGCTTTAGAAAATGTTGAAGTTATTTTTAACAGTCAAGTTGCAAACTTAATTGAAGAAGATAATAAATTATCAAGTATAATAATAACTAATAATAAAGAAATTAATATATCAGGATTATTTGTGTATATAGGATATATTCCTTATAATCAGTTAGTAAATGATTTAAATATTACTGATGAAAGAGGATATATATTAGTTAATGAAAAATTTGAAACAAATATTAGTGGAGTATACGCAATAGGAGATATTATAAAAAAAGAATTATATCAATTAGTAACTGCTGCATCGGATGGTGCTACAGTAATATCTTCAATAACTAAAAAAAACTAGGTAATTCCTAGTTTTTATCATTTGTAATAGTATTTTCAAGATCTTCTTGTAACTTAGTATATTCGTTCATGATATTTTCTTTAGTATCATTTTTTAAGTTATACCAATTATTATTAAATGCTATATAAAATAAGTCTTTAGTTGCCGAGCTAATTTCATTTTGCATAGTAACAAACTTTTTATATAAATTATCTGAGCTACACTCATTAATTGCATAACTCATATTTACATTTAATGCTTTAAAACTTGATAATATATCATAAAGGTAAAATTTATCATCCATCAGCACTTACACTCCCTTAATATTTTTAACAATTCATTTGCATTTTTAGTATGCATATCAACTAAGTTTCTAAATTTAGTTGTTAGAGTTTCATCAGTAACTGTTGAAATATAATAGTTAAGTTTATTTATTAAAATTATATTCCAATTAAACATATCACCAATATAAGCTAAATCTTTACTAGTAATCATATTAGGTACTTTTTTCATTTAATCAATCCTTTCAAATATTAGTTTAATTAAATTTGAAAGTTTTATACTAATTATTTAAAAAAGTATAAACATTTATAGATGGAGTATTAAATAATCTAAATGAAAAATTTTCAGTTCCTAATCCATTCGAAACAATAATTTCTTTATCATCAATATTATAATAACCATCGCTATATATTTTAGCATTATCTTTTTTAATTATTGGACCAATAAATGGTGCATTTATGTAACCACCTAATGAGTGTCCGCTTAAAAATAAATCACCATAAGCCATAAGTTTATCAACATTATCAGGTTTATGTACTAAAGTGATATTATAATCACTATTAATTGAATCATCAGTTTGATAAGCTAAACTTATATCTTCTAAATTACTTATACCAGTAATTGTTATAGGTGTATTATCTTTATAAAATAATGGAACAGTTTTATTATCAAGTAAAATAAAGTTACTATTATCTAATATAGTTTTATATGAATCTAATTCTTTTTCATCATTATCTCCAATAACTGCGTATTTATATAAACTAGTTTCAATTTCTTTTAAGTAGTTAATTAACTTATTTTTATTTTCACTATTTATTTTATATTCATCATCTATTAAGTCTCCAGTAAAAAATACTATATCTGGTGAATAACTATTAATTTTTTCAACAATTTCACTTAACTTATCAACATCATCATTACCACTAATTAAAGTATCAGAAAAATGAATTATAGTTAAATCTCGAATAGTGGTTGGAACATTTTTTCCGTCTATTTCATATTCATTAACTTTAAATGTATTTATGGAAATAAATTTTCCATATAAAAATATACATACTAAAATTATAATTATTATAAATATTATTTTCTTCATAAAGTCCTCCTAAAAAAATAAAATTAAAGCAACTGCAAAAACATTGTGCACTGCATGAAATATTATTGGTGTTAATATATTTTTTGTTTCAAAGTGCATCATGGCAAAGCTATATCCTAAAACCCCATATGGTATTATATATAAATAATCACCAGAAAGAACATGGAAAAAACCAAATAGCAAACCACTCATAATAGCGTAGTGGTATTTATTATTACTTAATCTTTTTATATTTAATCTAAAAATTAACTCTTCAGTAATAGGTGCAAAAATAATTATCATGAAAATAGATTCTATAGGAATATTTTCAAGCATTTGTCTATTAGCACTTTCGTTTTGAGAAATAGATTTAAAAATATTTATTAAAATACTATTTGTTAACACCATAAGTGCATAACCTGTTAACCACCATTTTAAACCAGTACTTAAATATTTTAATTTAAAAGATTTAAAATTTTTTATAATATCTTTTTTAAAAACAAAAAATAAAATAACAATTATAATAATAGATCTATATATATAAGCATATTTAAGTTCATAAACATTTATGAATACACCATCTAAGATTATACTAAGTGTTAAATACGCGAGTATAATTACAAAACTTATTATATATTTTTTTAATTTATCCATATATACATAATAACATATTAAAGTTATTTATAGCAATATTCTTGTAGATATTTATAAAAAAATATGTTAAAATTAATATAAGATAAAAGATAGATATCAACAATGAAATTGAATAAAAAGGAAGGCTAATATGGCAAGTGTAGAAAATGGTAAAACATATGATATAGCTGAAGTTATGACTAATAAAGATTGTATTTATTTAGGTAAACATTATCGTATTAGTGTGTTAACTGAAAGATTAATTCGTTTTGAATATAGTAAAAATGGAAATTTTTTAGATGAACCAACACATTTTGCTATTAATAGAAATTTTCCTAAACCTAATTACGAAGTAAAAGATACTGATAAAGTATTATATATTAAAACTAGATATTTTATTTTAACTTATTCAAAAGAAAAACCGTATGTAGCTAGTAAAATAATGCCAGATGCAAACTTAAAAGTTAAGCTTTTAGAAGTTGATAAAATATGGTATCCAAATCATCCAGAGGCAAGAAATTATAAAGCTGGAGCATTTAGTTTAGATGATGTAAGTAATATAAAATTAGATAAGGGTTTATATTCAAATGATGGTTTTGTATGTCTTGATGATACTAATGGTTTAATTATGAAAAATGATGGTGTTTTAGAAGAAAAAGAAGATAAAACACATAGTGATTTTTATTTGTTTGTTTATAAAAGTGATTTTGGCTTTTGTTTAAATGATTATTTTACATTAACAGGTTTTCCAGCACTCTTACCAAAATATGCTTTAGGTATATGGTGGAATAGAGATAGAATATTTTCAGCAGAAGATACTTTAACTATGGTTAGTTTATTTAAAAAATATGAAATACCACTTTCAGTAATGTTATTAGGTGAATTTTGGCATTTAAAAGATTCTCGTAATTTAAATGCTTTAAAAACAGGTTATACTTTTAATCCTTCTTTATTTCCAAATACAGAAGAATATATAAAAACTTTACATAAACAGTCAATTAAATTAGGTGTAAATATTGATCCAGTTGAAGGCGTTGGAAGACATGAACCAAGTTACGCAACATTTGCTAACACTATGGATATAACCGATGGGAAAAATATTCCTTTTAACATTTTAAGTAAAGGTTTTGCTCAAATGTTTTTAGAACTTTTAATAAGTCCTTTACTCCATAAAAATGTAGATATGTTTTGGGTAGATTATAAAGATGATAGAAAAAAACTAGAAGTACTTAATTATTATTTATTTAGTTATTATATGAAAAAAACATTTAAAAGAGGTTTAATTCTATCAAGAAACCATGGTACATCTTCACATAGATATCCAGTACTTTATTCAGGTGAAACAATAGTGGATTGGAAAACTCTTGATTATTTACCATCCTTTAATTCAAACTCTAGTAATGGTGGATTATCATGGTGGAGTCATGATGTAGGTGGTTTTAAAGGTGGAATAGAAGACTCAGAACTTTACTTAAGGTATGTTCAGTTTTCAACATTTAGTCCTATATTTAGATTTAGTGCTCAAAGAGGAGCTTACTATAAAAGAGAACCATGGCTATGGGATATAAAAACTTATGCAATAGTTAAAAATTATTGTCAATTAAGACATAAATTAATACCATATATATATTCAGAAAATTATAATTATCATAAAACTGGGTTACCACTAGTAAGACCTCTTTATTATGATAATCCTGAAATATATGATGAACCACTTTATAAAAATGAATATTATTTTGGATCAGAGTTTATTATAGCGCCAATTACTAAACCGAAAAATATTATTATGAATAGAGCAGTTGAAAGAATATTTTTACCTGAAGGAATTTGGTATGATTATACAACTGGTAAAAAGTTTATTGGTAATAAAAGATATATAGTATTTTTTAGAGATGAAGACTATCCAGTATTTGTTAAAGCAGGAGCTATTATACCTCTATCAATATTAGGAGAAAATTTAAATGATATTGAAAATCCTAAAACTTTAGAATTTGATATTTATCCTGGTAAAAGTAATATTTATAAATTGTATGAAGATGATGGCGAAACTAATCTTTATAAAAATGGGGATTATTTAATAACAGCAATTGATTATAACTATATGGCAAATAATTATACAGTTATTATTCATCCAGTGGAAGGTAGAGCGGATATAATACCTGCTACAAGAGATTATATAATAAAGTTTAAAAATACTAAAGAAGCTGAAGATGTAAATGTATTTATAAATAGTGAAAAAGCAAATTATAAAATTGAATCCTATACAGATGGAGTTGACTTTGTTGTTGAAGTTTTTGAAGTTGATACAACTAAACAGTTAACAATAAATTGTAAGGGTAAAGATATTGAAATTGATGCAGTAAGAATTATAAACGAAGATATAAATGCTATCATTAATGATTTGAAAATTGAAACAAAATTAAAAGAAAAAATAGCTAGTATTATATTTAGTGATTTGGAAATGAAGAAAAAAAGAATAGAGATTAATAAACTTAAGAAACATGGTTTAAATATAAAATTTGCAACAATGTTCTTAAAATTACTTGAATATACAGCGGATTTTTAATATAATAGTGCTAAGCAGAGGAAAAAAGAGTAGTAAAAATATAATTCTTTTATAGAAAGTTAATGGTTGATGTAAATTAACAAAGAAATATTTTGAACTTGCTTTTGGATGCAAATGGGGTAATTCCCTTATAAATTTAAAGAAAAAAATAAGGTGGTACCGCGGATGAACTATTCGCCCTTTGGTTACCGCTTTTTTATTTTACGAAAGGATGTATATGGAAAATTTAGAGTTGTATATAATATTTTATATAATAATGTATTTAATTATATTTTTAATTAATTATTTTCTTATAATAAAATTAAAGTTAAAAAAACTAGAAAGTGAAAAGAAAAAGAAAAGAAAAAAAGATATTAAATTTATGGAGATTGAATATCTAGTAGCTAAGTTTAAACTACGTAGAGAAAAGATAATGATAAAGAGTATTTTTATTTGGACAGCGCTTTTAAATTCATTTATAATTACCATAGTATCTATAGCGGTATTTTTAGTTCCCCTTGATATGATATGGCAAATGATGATTGGTTTTGTACTTCTTTTTGGTCTCATATATTCTGTATATGAAATATTTGGAAGAGTTTTAGTAAAGAAAGGATTAGATTAAAATGGATTTTAATATATATGAAAAAAAGTGGCAAAATATTTGGCGTGATAATAAATATTTTGAAGCAAAGAGTAATAGTGATAAAGAAAAATACTATATATTAGTTGAGTTTCCTTATCCATCAGGTGCAGGACTTCATGTCGGTCATGTTAAAAGTTATTCAGCACTAGATGCTATGGCTAGAGCTAAAAGAATGCAAGGCTATAATGTATTATTCCCAATGGGTTGGGATGCTTTTGGACTTCCTGCTGAGCAGTATGCTATAAAAAATAAAATACATCCAGCTGATGCAGTAAAAGAAAATGTAAACGTTTTTAAAGCACAACTTGAAAAGGTTGGTTTATCTTTTGATTGGTCAAGAGAATTTGCTACAACTGATCCAGAATATTATAAATGGACACAGTGGCAATTTTTAAAGTTTTTTGAGCATAATATGGCATATAAAGGTAAGAAAGAAATAAATTGGTGTAATACTTGTAAAATTGGTTTATCAAATGAAGAATCTGAAGGTAATATTTGTGAAAGATGTGGATCATCAGTTGTAAAAAAAGAAAAAGAACAATGGATTTTAAAAATGAGTGAATACTCAGAAAAGTTACTTGATGGACTTGATGATACTGATTTTGCTGATAGAATTAAAACTGCTCAAATAAATTGGATTGGTAAATCAACTGGATCTGAAGTGGATTTTTTAATTGATGGAACTAGTGATTATTTAAAAGTTTTTACAACTCGTGCAGATACACTTTACGGTGCAACATTTATGGTTTTATCACCAGAACATCCATATGTTGAAAAATATAATGATAAAATAAAAAACATAGATGAAGTGAATATTTATAAAGAAGATACTAAAAAGAAAACAGAAATTGAAAGAACAGATGCAACACGTGAAAAAACAGGTGTTAAGTTAGATGGACTATTTGCAATAAATCCAGTAAATGGAGAAAAAATAGAAATATGGATTGCTGATTATGTTCTTAATAATTATGGTACAGGAGCAATAATGGCAGTTCCGGCTCACGATGATAGAGATTATGAATTTGCTAAGAAATATAATATTCCAATAATTCAAGTTTTAGAAGAAGAAACAGGCAATCCACATGATGATGAAAGTTTCAAAGAAAGCATAGTAGCAGTTATATATGATCCATCTAAAGATAAGTATTTAACTTTAAACTGGGGTGAAAATGGTGGAAGATTATTTATTGGTGGAACTAGAAAAGATGGGGAAAGTGCAAAAGATTGTGCAATTCGTGAAATAGAAGAAGAAACTGGATATGTTGATTTAAAATTTATAAAAGAAACATTTAAAATAAAGCATCATTATTATGCATTTAATAAAGATAAATATTTTGGAATAGAATCTACTGGTGTATATTTTGAGCTTATTAGTGATCAACAAAATAATCAAAATTTAGAAGATGATGAAAAATTTGATTTAGAATGGGTATCTAAAGAGAAAATAGAAAAAGAAGTAAAAGATCAATTACATTTTAAAACTTTTGAATATTCTATAGCCGATTTAGCAATGACAGGGGACGGAATACATATAAATTCAGATGTTTTAAATGGGCTTAATAAAGAAGACGCTATTAATAAAATGAATGATTATTTAGAAAATAAAAAGATTGGAAAGAAAAAAACAAATTATAAATTACAAGATTGGGTATTTTCAAGACAAAGATTTTGGGGAGAACCTATTCCAATTATTCACTGCGAAGACTGTGGTACTGTTCCAGTACCAGAAACTGATTTACCAGTAGTTTTACCAAGTGTTACCAGTTATGAACCTACTGATACTGGAGAAAGTCCACTTGCCAATATAGATGAGTGGGTAAATGTATCTTGTCCTAAATGTGGAAAACCTGCTAAAAGAGAAACTGATACAATGCCAAACTGGGCTGGATCTAGTTGGTATTACTTAAGATATATGGACCCTAAAAATGATAAAGAGTTTGTATCTCCTGAAGCTTTAAAATACTGGAATAAAGTAGATTATTATAATGGTGGAATGGAGCACGCTACAAGACATTTGTTATATGCAAGATTTTGGCATAATTTCTTATATGATATAGGTTTAGTTCCATTTAAAGAACCTTTTAATAAAAGAGTAGCTCATGGAATGATACTAGGTGCTAACAATGAAAAAATGAGTAAAAGTAAAGGTAATGTAATTAATCCAGATGATATGATTAAATTATATGGAGCAGATGCCCTTAGATGTTATGAACTATTTATTGGAGATTATGAAAAAGATGCAGCATGGAGTGATAATGGATTAAAAGGATGTAAAAGATTTTTAGATAAAGTAACTAGGTTAAAAGAAAAAGTGACTGATAATAACGAATATACAGATAAATATATTACAGTAATACATAAAACTATTAAAAAAGTAACAAATGATTTAATGAATATGAAATATAATACAGCAGTTTCAAGTTTGATGATTTTAACTAATGAATATGACTCTCATGATAGTATTTCTAAAAAAGATTTTGAAGTTTTAATTACTTTATTAAATCCGATAGCGCCTCACTTAACTGAAGAGTTAAATGAACTTATTGGAAATGAATTTCATTTAGCTTCTATTTCTTGGCCGATATATGATGAGGCTAAAACTGTAGATGATGAAAAAGAAATTGGTGTACAAGTTAATGGTAAATTAAGATCATCTATAAAAATAAGTAGTGAAGCAAAAGAAGAAGAAATTTTAAAAATAGCTTTTAGTGATGCAAATGTTATTAAACATACTGAAGGCAAAGAAATAATTAAAAAAATAGTTATTCCTGGAAAAATTGTAAACATAGTTGTTAAATAGGAGAAGAATGAAAGAAAACTTAAATATTCCTAATCATGTAGGAATTATTCTTGATGGTAATGGAAGGTGGGCTGAAGAAAAAGGCTTGCCTCGAAGTAAAGGTCATGAAGAGGGTTATAAAACTTTAAAAAAACTAGGTAAATATATCTTAAGTACTAGTGTTAAATATTTAAGTATATTCGCTTTTTCAACTGAAAACTTTAAAAGAAGTGAAAAAGAAGTTAATTTTCTTATGGATTTATTTGCTAAAAAACTTATGAGTGATAAAGAGTTTTTTAAAGAAAATAATATAAAAGTATTATTTTCGGGCAGAGAAAAACCGCTTAGAAAAGATGTATTAAATACTATGGAAAAACTTGCTAAATATACTGAAAATAATACTGGTGGAGTATTTAATATATGTATTAATTATGGTGGACAAAGTGAAATAGTTGATTTAGTTAAAAAAATATCTAAGGATAAAACTTTAGATATTGATAGTTTAACTGAAGAAGATATATATTCTCATTTATATAATGAACTTCCACCCATTGACTTACTTATAAGAACCAGTGGAGAGCAAAGGATAAGCAATTTTATGTTATATCAAATTGCTTATGCTGAGTTATATTTTCCTAAAACGTATTTTCCGGATTTTTTAGAAAAAGAATTTGATGAAGCAATATTAGAGTTTAATAATCGTAATAGAAGATTTGGTGGATATAATAAAAAAGATGTTAAATAATTAATGTCTTTTTTTATAGGCATTTTAATTGTTTCTTTTATAATCTTATGCTATAATTATAAAATAGGAGATAGTAGATATGGAATATTTTATTAATGAAGCTGTAGATCTTGGTATTAAAAATTATATTAAATATAAAAATCAAATTAATAATATTGAATACAATTCATTTTTAACTGTTGTAATTCGCTCATTATGTGTTATATATGATGAACTTGATATTATAAATCCATTTACTAGTGCAGATGAAGAAACGTTTAAAAATAATATTTTAAAATATAGTTTTGATAGTAAAAAATATGATGAATTACTAGAAAAATTAAATCTATTTTATCAAAATGAAAAAACAAATTTAACACCAAATAATTATTTTATAGAAATAGAAAAATTATTAATAGATATGTTTATATCTAAAAAAATGAATTATGATATTTCATCTGATGAGGAAACAAATTTTAAAAATTTGTTATACTCACCTTATTCTCAAAATATTTTAATGATATCTTATAATTATTTACATTCTAAAAATCCAGAAGAGATAATTAATTATTATAATAATAGTGTTAAAATAAATAAAAAAATAGAAATAAAAAAACCAAAGGAGTTATTAAATCCTGATGCTTATAGAGTTTTAGATATAAATTATACTGATGTATGCTTGCTAAATGATGAACAAAGGAGTAAAATAAATGAAGCTGTTTATGCTAAATTAAATGTTAATAAAAATGCTGTTAATGCAGATTATTTATTTGATAAGGCATTGTCAGAATATTTTCATAAAGATGATAAAATAACAACAGGAAATGGTTATGTTGATATTTTATTAATTATGGGTATTGTGTGTACACTTATTATGTTAATATTAGTAGGAACAGTTATATTTTTATAGGAGGGTAAATGGAAATAAATAAAATAAAATATGAATTAATAAAAGATGAAAAAAATGGTTTTGATAAAGAAGTTGTTGAGGAAGCTATAACAGATTATTATAATGAATTTGATTATGTTGTTGGAGATTGGGCCTATGGAAAAGTTCGAATAAAAGGTTTTTATGATAAAAAAAATAAAAATTGTAAAGAATATAATAATATAGATAAAGTAGATGATTATATTAAAAATAGAGATAATAATAATGGATGCTACCCTCTTTTGTGCATCGATAA
>CAYJNS010000031.1:0-12567 GCA_964371745.1 uncultured Muribaculaceae bacterium | reverse complement strand
AAGATGGTGTATGGTGTATATATTCACTTAATAAGGAAACTATTAAAGCCTTAGAAAATTATTTTAATAATTTAAATGGTGATAAATAATGACTGATGTATGGAATTTTTTTATTAATAATATAATAGGTTTAAAATGGATTAATACTGTAGTAGGCTTTATATTAGAATTTTTTGGAGTGAACTTAGAAACTACATTTGGATCAGCTTTACAATTTTTTATATATGATGTTATTAAAATAGTATTCTTACTGTGTTTCTTGATATTTATAATATCGTATATACAATCTTATTTTCCTCCTGAAAAAACAAAAAGGATGTTAAGTAAATTTAAAGGTATTAAAGGTAATATAATAGGTGCACTTTTAGGAACAATAACTCCATTTTGCAGTTGCTCATCAATTCCTATATTTATAGGTTTTGTATCTAGTGGTATGCCTATTGGAGTTACAACATCATTTTTAATATCATCACCATTTGTAGATCTAGCATCAGTTATGCTTTTATTTACAATATTTGGTCCAACAGTTGCATTAGCTTACTTAATAGTTGGTGTAATTCTTGCAGTAATAGGTGGAACTATTATTGAAAAAATGGGTCTTGAAAAGGAAGTT
This sequence comes from uncultured Muribaculaceae bacterium, assembly GCA_964371745.1. GTDB lineage: Bacteria > Bacillota_I > Bacilli_A > RF39 > UBA660 > CAKOSP01. The sequence goes on along the minus strand of CAYJNS010000031.1, from coordinate 11,954 downwards.
GCAGACTTTGTAAAAAGTGCTAAAATCACTGATAATCTGGAAGAAAAGAAAATAACTAAAAAAGAAAGAATAAAATATTCACTTGATCAAATGTTATCAACGCTTAAAAAAGTATTTTTATTTATTTTAATAGGTGTTGGAATAGGTGCGCTTATTCACAATGTTATTCCAAATGAACTTATTCAAAATATAATTGGAGAAAATAATCCATTAGCTCCAATACTTGCCGCTTTAGTGGGAACTCCAATATACGCTGATATATTTGGAACAATACCTATAGCACAGGCTCTTTTTATAAAAGATGTACCAATTGGAACAATACTTACATTTATGATGAGTGTAACTGCACTTTCTATACCATCTATGATTATGCTTTCTAAGGTGATGAAGAAAAAGCTTTTAGTAACATTTATAATAATAGTAATAGTAGGAATTATATTAATCGGATATTTATTTAATATATTTGGATTTTTATTAATATAGTAAAGAAGGAGAAATAATGAATAAAAAAGAAAAGAAAATAGTATCAATAGTAGTAGTAGCTTTAATTATATTTACAGTTGTAGTTATAGCACTTGTAAATAATAAAGAAGTAGAGGTTAGTGGAGATTTATTTGAACTTCAAACAAATGCTTCATTTTCATTAGATGAAGTAACAAGTCAAGGATATCCATCAATGATTGATGTAGGAGGAGACACTTGTGTACAGTGTATTGAAATGGCTCCGATGCTTGAAAAATTAAGTGAGGATTTAGAAAATAAAGCTGTAATAAAATTTGTAGATGCATGGAAATATCAGTCTCTTGCTAATCAATTTATAGAATATGGTTTAGAAGGAATTCCAACTCAGTTTTTCTTTGATGAAAAAGGAGTTATGGTAGAAAAACATGTAGGTCAAATTTCAGAAGAAGAAATATATGAAGTTTTTGAAAAACATGGAATAACATTTGATGGTAAAGAGATGGCAAAACTAGATATTGATGAAAGTTTTGATAAAGATGAAGTATTATCTTTAGATTTACCCACACTTTTTGTGCTTAGTAGTACTGATACACTAGGTAATGATGAAGTATATGATGAACTTGAAAAAGTTTATGAAGAAATTCAAGAAAAAGCAAATATTAAATATATTGATGTTGATAAATATGCTGATGTAGCAAAAGATTTTGATTATGAAGTTTTACCAACATACTACTTTTATAATAAAGATGGATTCTTAGAAGAAAGCAAAGAAGAAATATTAAACGAGGAACAAATATTTGAAATTTTTAATGATATAGGATATGATTTAAATGGATAGTATATTAGAAAGCTTAAGAGCATTAATTGAAAATAATTTTTGGATAGCTCCGATTATATCACTACTTGCTGGTATTCTTACATCTTTTACTCCATGTAGTCTTGCTAGTGTTCCCCTTGTTATAGGTTATGTAGGTAATAAAAATGAAACAGATAGTAAAAAAGCATTTAAATTATCTTGTGTATTTGCACTAGGAACAGCACTGACTTATACTGCTTTAGGAATAGTAGCATCCCTTCTTGGAAGATTTGTTATCTTTGGTTGAGGTTGGTTTTATCTAGTTATTGGCGTTTTATTTTTAGTAATGGCACTTCAATTTATGGGTATAATTGATATTATACCTAGTAATAATATTCTTTCAAAAAATAAAAAGAAAGGATATATAGGAGCACTTATTACAGGTCTTTTAGCAGGGCTTTTTGCATCTCCTTGCTCAACTCCTGTTTTAGCAGCTTTACTATTAATTGTAAGTGGAAGTGGTAATATAATATATGGTATATTGTTACTGCTATTGTATTCAATTGGACATAGTGTACTTGTAATAATTGCTGGAACAAGTATTAAATTTGTTCAAAATTTATCTAAAAATAATAAATATAAAGTTATAAATAATATAATAAAATATGTATTTGGATCACTTATGATATTACTTGCATTATATTTTATAAAATTAGGAATTTAATTTTTAAAGAAAGGAAATGATATAAATGAAAATTAAAGTTTTAGGAAGTGGATGTAAATCATGCCACAAATTATTTGAGGCAGTAAAAAAAGTTATTGAAAAAAATAACATAAATGCAGATGTAGAATATATTGATGATATACAAATTATGATTAACTATGGAGTGATGAACTCACCAGTTATAGTTATAAATGAAAATGTTGTATCTAGTGGAAAAGTTTTAAAAGAAAAAGAAATATTAAGTGTTATTCAAGGTAACGCTACATTTGAAGAAAGTGATTCTTGTAACTGTGGTGGGGGATGTTGTTCTTAAAATTAGCTACTTGATATATTAAAAAAACTATTATATAATGTATTTGTAAGCAGATAACTGCATACAATAAAAAGGAAGTACTTAAAGCCGAAGTTTAAGTGCTTACCTTAATTTTGGTTGGAGCACCTAATTCAGATCTATTTGAATTAAGTGCTTTTTTTATTATATTGCTTTATATAAAGAGGCAATTAAATAAATGATAATAACTAATAAGATAAAAATTAACAAATCTTTTCTTTTCACTATATCAAACCTCCCCTCTAGGTCCCCCTGAAGTTATGAAGGTAGGCACTTAACTTTAAGAACTTCCGAGGATGTATTATAACTTATAGCTAATAAATATTTTGTCGAATTGTGTAAATACAAAAAAATATAGACACAAGTCTAATTAAATGATAATATGTATAGGTAAGCAGATAACTGCATACAATAAAAAAGGAAGTACTTAAAGCCGAAATTTAAGTGCTTACCATTGTTGGGTTAGCACCTAATTCAGATCTATTTGAATTAAGTGCTTTTTTTATTATATTGCTTTATATAAAGAGGCAATTAAATAAATGATAATAACTAATAAGATAAAAATTAACAAATCTTTTCTTTTCACTATATCAAACCTCCCCTCTAGGTCCCCCTGAAGTTATGAAGGTAGGCACTTAACTTTAAGAAACTTCCAAGGATGTATTGTAACTTATAAGAAATAAATATTTTGTCGAATTGTGTAAAAACTAAAAAACTAGTTGCATTTTTTCAAAATCTATTATAAAATATAAATGAAGTTTTTACTTGGTTATTAGATATTCCCAACTTTTAACTCAGTTTAAACCGATTATCAAATGAAGGGAGAATTATTTAAATGGAAAAATTAAATGAAGATGTAGTTAAAAAATTAGCTAAACATGATAAAGATTGTGGATCAGTTGAAACCCAAATTGCAAGATTAACACTGAGAATCAATAGTTTAGCAGATCATTTTAAAGAACATAAACATGATTTTCATTCTAACAGAGGACTTTTAAAAATGGTAGGTAAAAGAAGAAAACTTTTAGCCTACTTAAAAGAAAATGATGTTGTTAGTTATAGAAAAGTTATTAAAGAGTTAAATTTAAGAAAGTAGGCACAAATTATTTTTGTGTCCTTTTTTTTATAGAAAGAGGTAGAAATGAAAAAAGAATTTAAATTAGATTTTCTAGGTAGAGAAATAGTAGTAGAAACAGGAAGACTAGCTAAACAATCTCATGGATCAGTATTAGTAAGATATGGAGATACAGTAGTACTTTCAGTTTGTGTTATGGGTAAAAAACCTGTAACTCAAGACTTTTTTCCACTGCAAGTTATTTATCAAGAAAAACTTTATTCAGTAGGTAAAATACCTGGTGGATTTATTAAAAGAGAAGGAAGACCAAGTGAGGCAGCAACTTTAGCTGGTAGATTAATTGATAGACCAATTAGACCAATGTTTAATGAAAACTTAAGAAATGAAATTCAAGTTATAAACACAGTTTTATCAGTTGATCAAGATAACTCGCCAGAGATGGCAGCTCTTTTTGGAACATCACTTGCTCTAGGTATAAGTAAAATACCATTTGATGGCCCAGTATCTGGAGTAAATGTTGGTTTGATAAACGGTGAGTTTATTATTAACCCAACAGCTGAGCAAAGTGAAGTTAGTGAAATAGCGCTTACTGTTGCTGGAACAAAAGATGCAATTAATATGGTTGAAGCTGGGGCTAAAGAAGCAAGCGAAAAAACTATGTTAGATGCACTTATGTTTGCTCATAAAAATATTAAGAAGTTATGTAAATTCCAACAAGATATAATTAATGAAGTTGGAGATGAAAAAGTTGAACTTGAAATATTTGATATTGATAAAGAAATATTTGATACAGTTAAAAGTTTATTTGAAGATAAAATGCTTAGTGCTATTCAAATTAAAGATAAATTAGAAAAGTATGATGCAATAGAAAAAGTAATGGAAGATGCACTTGTACACTTCGAAGATTTATTTGAATCAAGCGATGATAAAGATTCAAAATTAAAAGATGTATCTAAATCTATTCATAAAATTGAAAGTGATTTAGTAAGATACTTAATTACTGATAAAAAAATTAGACCAGATGGTAGAAAAATGGATGAAATAAGAGATTTAGATGCTTGGATAGATATCTTGCCAAGAACACATGGTTCAGGTCTTTTCCAAAGAGGAGAAACACAAGTTTTAGCTACTACAACACTAGGTGCTTTAGGTGAACATCAAATACTTGATGGACTAGGTATTGAAGACTCTAAAAGATTTATGCTTCATTATAACTTTCCTCAGTTTTCTGTAGGAGAAACAGGAAGATATGGAGCTCCTGGAAGACGTGAAGTAGGACATGGTGCACTTGGTGAAAGAGCGCTTCTTGAAGTTATACCAACAGAAGAAGAGTTTCCTTATACAATAAGAGTAGTATCTGAAGTACTTGAGTCTAACGGATCAAGCTCTCAAGCTACAATATGTGCTGGGTGTTTATCACTTATGGCAGCAGGTGTTCCAATTAAGTCACCAGTAGCGGGTATAGCAATGGGATTAATCCAAAACAATGATAAATATACAATCCTTACAGATATTCAAGGTTTAGAAGACCATATGGGTGATATGGACTTTAAAGTTGCTGGTACTAAAAAAGGTATTACAGCACTTCAAATGGATATTAAAATTAAAGGTGTTACTGAAGATATTTTAAAAGAAGCTTTAGCGCAAGCTAAAAAAGCAAGAATGGAAATACTTGATGTAATGAATAATTTAATAGATGAACCTAGAAAAGAATTATCTCCTTATGCTCCTAAAGTAGTAACATTTAATATTGACCCAGAGAAGATTAAAGATGTTATTGGTAGAGGTGGAGAAATGATTACTAAAATTATCTTAGAATCATCTAATGTTTCAACTGTTAATGATAAAGACGCTGTTAAAGTAGATTTAGAAGATGATGGAAGAGTTATTATATATCATACGAGTGACGAAGTAATTGCTAAAACAAGAGAAATGATTGAAAACTGTGTTAAAGTTGTTGAATATGGAAAACAGTATGAAGGTAAAGTTGTTAAGGTTGAAGACTTTGGATGCTTTGTAGAACTTTGGCCAGGTGTTGAAGGCTTAGTACATGTTTCACAGCTTGCTCATGAAAGAGTTGAAAAACCAAGCGATTTATTCTCTTTAGGAGATCAAATACTAGTTAAATCTCAAGGTTATGATAATAAAGGTAGATTAAACTTATCTAGAAAAGAATGTTTACCTAAACCAAAGAAAAAAGAAGGTAATGATGAAAAGAAAGATAAATCTAAATAGTAAGTATAGACATTTTAAAGGTAATGTTTATAAAATTATTTGTATCGCAAAGGATTCTGAAGATTTAGAAGAAGTAGTGGTATATCAAGATATTACTAATGCAGAAAAAATATGGACTAGAAAATTAACTGAATTCTTATCTGAGGTAGACCATGAAAAATATCCAGATGTAAAACAAAAATATAGATGTGAAGAAGTAGATATGTAAAGTATTTACTTTTTTTTATTGTAAAAATAAAAAAAAAATGATAAAATTAAGACATAATAAAGGATAGAATATGAAAAAAATATTAGATAATATAAAACACTTAGCGGTAAAATATAAAAATGTACTAATAATATTAATAGTAATATTTTTAATTGTATCAATCTCTTTATATGCATCACATGCCTTTTTTACATCAAGTGCAACAACAAATCTAATAAAAGGAACAACTGGAGTATTTGAAGCTCCAGACTTTAATATAAAATATATGGTTGAAGATATAAATGAAGAAGGAGTAGGCTTAGGTACATATACTCCATTTTGGAATGCACCAGAAAAAGACTATACATTTAATGAAGAAAAATCAGAATGTGTTAATGGTGGAACATTTACAAGAGATGCAGAAACAGAAACCTTTACAATAACAGCCCCTGGAAAAACAAGATGCGAGTTTTATTATGATGTAAATACACTAGATGCAGGAACTGATATAAAAATAACAATACTAAAAGAAAACTTAAAAGAAGATGGATATGAAGATGCATCCCACTATACAATAGAAGGCTTAGTAAATGCAAGTTATAAGTTTAATGAAAGCGCATCAAGTTGCGTAGATGGATCAAGTATAACATTTGATAGTGCAACAAATAAATTAAAAGTAAGTGCAGAATCACCTACAGAGTGCACTGTTAAGTTTGATAAGATAACTCCATTTAATGAATTAATTTTAGAAAATAATGGAGGAAAAGATGTAATAGAGGCAAAAGCAGACCCAGACTTTACAACAGTAGCAGACACAGCAGAAGAAACAGGAATGTGGTCAATGCCAGATGATTATGGAATAAGTTATTACTTTAGAGGAGCTGTAGATAATAACTGGGTACACTTCGCAGGATACTACTGGAGAATAATAAGGATAAATGGAGATGGATCAGTAAGGGTAATATATTCAGGAGTAGATCAGCCACTAGAATCAGAAAAAGTAACAATGTTAACAGATGTAAAAACAGAAATAGATACAGGAGAGGCATTTAATTCTTTATATAATGATAATGCCTATGTAGGATATATGTATACTGTAGGAGAAAGACAGGGATTAAGTACATCAAGTCCTATGAAAGCATTATTAGAAAATTGGTATACTACAAATTTAACAAGTTATGATAATCTAATAGCAGATAATCTATTTTGTTATGATAGAAGTCTAGCAACAAGTGGATATCAAAGTTCATATTATGGTTCAGCTAATGGAAGTTATACAGGAACAGGTACTGGAACAAGTCCAACATTATATGGAGTAGCAGAAAGAGTAACAGCATCATCAAGTACATTTGGTCCAGGAGGAAGCGCTCCAGAATTTACATGTCCAAGTAAGGCGGATGCATATACAGTAGAAGATGCAGAAAAAGGAAATGGTGCAATAGATAAAAAGATAGGACTATTAAGTGTAGATGAGGTAGTTGCTTCAAAGTTAGTCCCAGGCATAGCAAACCATACTAGCTATTTATATACAAATAGTAGCTATTGGTTAGGCTCTCCGTTCGGGTTCAATTCTAATAACGGGCATACTAGTGTCTGGAATGTTGGTATAAGTGGCGACTTGAGCGCCTCTATTGTCAATTACCAGCACGCCGGTGTCCGCCCCGTAGTTTCCATCTCAAATCTGGCCTCTGTAAGTGGAAGTGGAGAGTGGAACGACCCCTATGTGGTTGAGTAACTAAGGGCGGAAGAAAGACTTTGACTCTTAATAAGTAAGGGCAAACCCCTTTGCCCTTACGCCTATGCTTGATTGGGGAACTAAGTACATTAGGGAAGACCCAATTATAAACGCCGCGGGAAGAGGCGCGAACCTACTTGGTATTTTTTAGTTTTCAACATAACAAATAGATATTTAAAAAAATAGTAATAACAAAACAAAAGGAATTAAATGAAAGAAGAAGTAATATTATCTAGATGTATTGATGGAGATACAGCTGTGTTTATTAATGACGGTATGGAATATACATACCGTTTTTTAGCTATTGATACACCTGAGGATGATGAGTATTTATATGAAGAGTCTAGTTTATTTGTTTGTGAAAAGTTAGAAAGTGCTAAGAAGATTGAAGTAGAATATGATGTTAATTCTGATACAGTAGACAAATATAATAGAGAACTTGTTTGGGTATTTGTTGATAATGAAAACTTACAAGAATTAATTTTAAAAAATGGTTTAGGTAAAATAGAATATATTTATGGGGATTATAAATACTTAGATAGTCTTACTCTAGCAGAAGATAGTGCTAAAGAGGATCGGATTAATATTTGGGAAGAAAGAGAATTTAATTATATATTATTAATTAGTATACTTATAGTTTGTTTAAGTATATTTTTATTATTTATATTTAAAAGAGGTAAGAAATGAATATAATAGTTTGTTTAGATGAAAATAAGGGTATTTTATTTAATAAAAGAAGAGTGTCTAAAGATAAAGAGATAATACTTGATATAGTTAAGAATAATGATTGTATATATGTAAGTGAGTATAGCTATAAATTATTTTTAGAATATGGATATAGTGAAAAAGTAATTATCAAAGATATATGTAATGAAGGTACTTTTTTTATTGAAGATAGTGATGTAAGTGGATGTAATATAGAAAAAATAACTATTTATTACTTTAATAGGAAGTATCCAAGTGATTATAAGTTTAATATAGATTTAAGTAAATATAAAAAAGTTTTAGAAGAAGAGTTTATTGGGTCTTCTCATGAAAAGATAACTAAGTGTATATATGAGGTGTAGTTAGATGAAGAAGTTAGTAGTAGGATTACTTTTATTAATAGGTGGAGTATTTGCTTTTAATATAGATGAAAGTTTTTCTTTTTTAGATATATTTAGTGAAGAAGATGTAAAAATAGATATTCCAACAGATAATGGCGAATATTATGTAATAGTTAATGAAAACGTACCTATATTTAGTGAAGAAGATAAAACTTTGGCTAGCTTTGAGGATTATTCAAGTTTAGATAGTTTAGGTAGAGTAGGAGTGGCTTTTGCTAAGATAGGAAAAGATTTAATGCCTACAGAAGAAAGAGGTAGTATAGGAAGTGTTCAGCCTACTGGATGGGAAACTATTAAGTATGAACATGTATCTGGTAAATATTTATATAATAGATCTCATTTAATAGGATTTCAGTTAACTGGAGAAAATGCAAATGAACTTAATTTAATGACTGGTACAAGGTCTTTTAATGTTGAAGGTATGCTTCCATTTGAAAATATGGTAGCAGATTATATTAAAGAAACAGGTAATCATGTTATGTATAGAGTGACCCCAGCATTTGAAGGTAATAACTTACTTGCTAGTGGTGTCCAAATTGAAGCATTAAGTGTTGAAGATAATGGTGAAGGTATTAGCTTTAATGTATTTATTTTTAATAAAGAAGAAGGCGTAATAATAGATTATACTGATGGAAGTAGTAGTCTTAGTTAAATAAAAAAATTGGAAATTTCCAATTTTTTTTGTTTTATATAATAATTCGACAAATTTTTTGTTATTCATAAGTTATAATACATCCTCGGAAGTTTATTAAAGTTAAGTGCTTACCTTTCCAAATTCCAGGGGGTTTTACCTTTGTGAAAGGCGGTCTGATTTTTATGAGTAAAAAAGATTTTTTAATTCTTATACATCTTATAATCATCATTTTATTATTGGACTCTCATCTGAAGATAATATAAAATAAAAAGCGCTTAATTCAAATAGAACTGAATTAGGCGCACCCTAAATATTTAAGGTAAGCGCTTAAAAGCAGCTTTAATACGCTTCCTTTTTTATTGTATGCAAATACTTGCTTACATATACATATTATCATTTAATTAGGCTTGTGTCTATGTTTTTTTTAGTATTTATACAATTCGACAAATTATTTAATATTTATAAGTTATAATACATCCTCGGAAGTTCTTAAAGTTAAGTGCCTACCTTCATGCTTCAGGGGGACCTAGAGGGGAGGTTTGATTAAATGAAAAGAAAAGATTTATTAATTCTAATCTTATTAGTTATTATCATTTATTTAATTGCCTCTTTAAATAAAGCAATATAATAAAAAAAGCACTTAATTCAAATAGATCTGAATTAGGTGCAACCAAATTTATACGGTAAGCACTTAAATGCAGCTTTAAGTACTTCCTTTTTTATTGTATGCATAACTTGCTTACAAATACATTATATAACATAATTATTGATATATCAATAATTATATATTTCTCTTTAAATAAATCTTAAATTATATTATAATAAGTTTAAAGGAAGTATAGTTATATGAAAATATTATCTTGGAATATAAATGGTTTAAAATCTATTTATAATAAAAATGTTTTAAGTAAACTATTAAAAGATGATTATGATATTATTTGTTTTCAAGAAGTTAAGTTAGCTGATGAATCTTTTATTAGGGAAGTAGTGCCAAATAATTATTTTATTTATTATAATTTATCTGAAAACAAAGGTAAACATGGAGTTGCTATTATTAGTAAAATTAAAGCTAGTAAAGAAGATTATTTAATTGGTCATAGTTTAGCTGATAAAGAAGGAAGGTATATAAAGTTAGAGTTTGATAATTATATGTTGATTAATTTATATGTTCCTCATGGCGGAAGACAAAAAGAAAATTTAGAATATAAACTTGAAGTAATAAATAAATTAATTAATAATTTAAAAAGTTATAAAAATAAAAATATTATTATAACAACAGACTTTAATATTGCAAGAAGTGATATAGATGTTTGTAGAGCTAAACAAAATTATAAAAATATAATGTTTACAGAAGTAGAAAGAAATACTTTAGAAAATTTACTAAATATAGGGTTTATAGATTCGTATAGGTATTTTAATCCAGATACTATAAAGTATTCTTGGTGGCCATATGCATTTAACTGTAGAGAAAAAAATGTTGGCTGGAGAATAGATTATATATTAATAAGTAATGGTTTACTTAATAAAGTTAAAAATATTGATATAAATGAAAATTATTTAGGATCTGATCATGCACCTTTAATAATGGAAATGGAGAGTATATGAAATATATAGATGTAGATAGTGAAGAAACTGCTCTTATTTGTGATAATTTACTAACAGAGCTTGTTCAGTATGAAAGAACATTTGATTTAAATGTAAGAAAAGAGTTTGTTGTTAGTGAATATTATAAAACTAAAATGAAAAATTGTAATTATTTTATTAAACTTGCACTTGATGAAGAAAAACCAGTAGCTTTTATTTGTGGATTTTTAAAAAATATGAAAGGTACGCTTGTATATGAAAGTGTTGCTAAGATAGATGCTATATACATAAAAGAAGAATATAGAGGAAAAGGTATTGCAACTAATTTAATTAATGAATTTATAAGTTGGTGTAAAAATAAAAATATAAAGGAAATAGATATAGGTGTATTTTTGGCAAATGAAAAAGCTTATAAATTATATAAAAAGTTAGGTTTTGTTGATAATATAATGTATTTAAAAAAAGAAATATAAATTTTTTTATAAATCTAATAGTTCAATAAATTTTTTTGATGCAAAAGATAAATCTTCATTTTTATTTGTTATTAAAGATATGTACCTATTAGGTATTTTTTCTTTAATTTTAATTTCGTATAAAAGTTTATTATTTAATTCATTAGTGATATATTCTTTAGTAACTATTCCTATTCCAAGACCTGCTTTAATACTTTCAACAGTTAATGAATAACCAGAAAGTTCTATATAATTATTTAAAACAATATTATTTTTTAGTAAATAATCATCTAATAATTTTCTACTATTTGCATTTTTATTTTGTATAATAAAGGGATATCCTACTAGATTTTTAATACTATATGTTTTATTAGTTAAATCTTTATATTTATGATTACCTACTAAAACACTAGTTATTGTGCTGCATTTAGTTATATTAAAATCAATAAAATTATTATTGCCAGTATTGATAAATACTAAATCTAAAAAACCATTTTTTAAATTAGATAATAAGTTATTACTTACATTTGTATATATTTCTATTTTTATTTTAGGATATAGTTTATTAAATTTTTTTATATAGTCTATTAAATATTCTTTAGCTATTGTGGTATTAGTTCCTAATTTTAAAGT